>NZ_JBLWWF010000019.1:0-90808 GCF_048268085.1 Neptunicella sp.
GGATTCTGACATCCACTGTCATTGAACCTCCCTGTCATTGGTTTTCTAAGGGTGAGCGACTATAGCCCCCCTTTTAATCATCTTGTTGGAACGGGTAATTAAAGCATAGCTGCTGTTTGCAAAAACTTTAAATACCACCAATTCACCGACTTTTATGGCAGGCTGCTCGGTTTCATCGCCCGATTTGAACACCGAGTTCAACCACGAACTCTCCCCTTCATATTTAGGTTCATCGGAAGCATTAATCTTTGGTCCCTGATTATAAATCCCCATCACTGTTCCGGGTACAACATCAGCGTTGCCTAAATTCAGCGCCACTACATCATATTTGCCCATCAACTGATGCTGCTGCAAGTTACTTAGGATGTAGCCACTTTGACTGCTGGCAGGAACAAGCCCTAGTGCTCTATCCGCAGACAACGGTGAGGAGCGCATGATCCTATCACCGCGCATCGCTTCAAATTTGGAACCTTCCACGTTGACTAAAGTACCTTTTCCAGCATCCGCTGGAACCAGTTTAGCATCCGCCACATGACGTATATGCAAACCTAATGTTTCACCTTGCATATCAATAATTTCGCCTTGTTGGCGAACAATAGCGTACTCACCTTTTAAGTCGGTTATTTTGTCACTTAATACCAAATCACCGCTGGCAAACCGAACTCCCCCATCCGCATCGCCCAAAATAATTGGCAATGCCTGATATTCATCTTCGGACAGGATAAAATCATTGGACACAAAGTTTTCAATGACTGACCAAGGAATGGTAGGAATCGGCAAAACCGGTTTAACAATCCGCTTGCCCTTTGGTGATAATTTTACCACTGGTTTCGTCACTTCAGGTTCACGCACCAATTCAAGTTCAGGTTCACCCGCTTGATTAGTCACCAGATACAGTTCATCACCCGGGTAAATTAGATGCGGATTGACAATATAAGTATTGTTACGCCACAACTCTGGCCATTGCCAAGGCTGCTGTAAATACAGGCTGGAAATATCCCAAAGCGTGTCGCCTTTTTTAACCACGTATTTTTCCGGCGCGCTGTCCTTTATCGTGATTGCGGCACAACAGAGTGGAAACATCAGCAATATGAATAGCCACCTTGCTACACGAGCGGTCATGGTTTTCCCCTTAATTTTTAGTTGTCACACTGTAATTTTATACCCAATACCGTAAATTCTAGACCTTAAGTCGTTGGGTATATCATCAGATATACGCTAGAATAGCCAGCAACTGTTAACGGAGTAAATACATTCATACGACGGATCGTATACTATTTCATACTAACCAATTGTAGCTGAATTAATAAATGGCAATATTAGAAGTACTCAGATTTCCCGATGAACGGTTACGCACTGTCGCCAAACCGGTCACAGAGGTGGACTCACAGATCAAAAATCTCGTGAATGATATGTTTGATACCATGTACGATGAAAACGGTATCGGTCTAGCCGCCACACAGGTCAATTCCCATGTGCGTGTGGTGGTCATGAACGTATCTGAAGAGCAAGATCAGCCTCTCGTGTTTATTAACCCCGAAATCACTGATCGTGAAGGTTCAACCATCAGTGAAGAAGGCTGTCTATCGGTTCCCGGAAACTACGCAAAAGTAGAAAGAGCTGAAAAAGTCTCTGTGACTGCGCTGGATAAAGACGGAAAGGAATTTAGCCTTGAAGCCGATGGATTACTGGCGATTTGTATTCAGCATGAACTGGATCATTTACAAGGCAAGTTATTTGTTGATTATCTATCGCCACTCAAGCGTCAGCGGATCCGCAAAAAACTGGAGAAAGAAGCCCGTTTGGACGCTAGACCTTAATAACCGGATGAATCACCTTTGAAGATTATTTTTGCCGGTACGCCGGATTTTGCTGCGAAACATTTAGAAGCGCTTATCGCATCAGAGCATCAAGTGATAGCGGTTTATAGCCAACCTGATCGTCCTGCCGGTCGAGGTAAAAAGTTACAAGCCAGTCCGGTCAAACAAGTAGCAGAACAACATCAAATTCCGGTTTATCAACCCGCTTCGTTAAAAGATTCAACCGCACAACAACAATTAGCGGAACTACAAGCTGATATTATGGTTGTGGTCGCGTACGGATTACTTCTGCCCAAAGAGGTACTGGAAACGCCAACATTTGGTTGCTTAAATGTGCATGGTTCATTACTGCCTAAATGGCGAGGAGCCGCCCCTATTCAGCGCGCGATATGGGCAGGAGATCAACAAACCGGTATCACTATCATGCAGATGGATGAAGGCTTGGATACCGGTAATATGCTGTCAAAAAGCCCCCTAACAATCCAAAGTAATGACACCAGCGCTTCATTATATGAAAAGCTCGCTGAATTAGGGCCCATCACCTTGATAGCAACCTTGGCCAACCTGTCAACATTAAAACCGGAAGTGCAAGATAATCAACTTAGTAGTTATGCACATAAACTTTCCAAACAGGAAGCGCAGATTGATTGGTCACTTAGCGCAACGCAATTAGAGCGCAATATTCGGGCATTTAATCCTTGGCCGGTAGCCTTTTTTACTCTGGATGAGTTAGCTATAAAAGTGTGGCAAGCAGAAGTGGTTGAGAAAGTAGCCCCGCAAGGTGACATGCTTGCCGGTCAAATACTGATGGCAGATAAACATGGCATTGTCGTCGCCTGTGGCGAGGATGCATTACGTATCACCCAACTGCAAATTCCAGGCAAAAAAGCCATGTCAGCAGCGGAAGTACTCAATGCCCGGCAAGACTGGTTTGTTAAGGGACGAGTATTATCTTGAGTAAACCTAATTTGCGGGCTGATGCCGCCAAAGTATTATTACAGGTACTTGATAAGGGACAATCTTTACGTGAAACCTTACCTGCCGCCCAAGACAGGCACCAAGATAAAGATAAGGCCTGGATACAAGAAATGGTATTTGGCGTGCTGCGCCAACTACCTTTATTACAATATTGGTTAAGACAACTATTGGACCGCCCCTTAAAAGGCCGTAATAAAGTCGCCGAACACTTAATCATCTTAGGGCTATATCAGCTGGCGTTTAGTCGTGTATCCGAGCACGCCGCAGTATCTGAAACGGTTGCCGCTTGTCCATCCTTGAAAGTACAGGGATTAAAAGGGTTAGTTAACGCGGTACTGCGGAATTTCATTCGCCAAAAGTGGGCAGACAACCAACCTGACGATGCACAAATACTTTCTGGTCTTCCCAGCTGGCTATTCAAGCAACTCAATCAACATTACCCGGATCAAGTCGAGCAAATCATCCAAAGTATGCGACAGAAAGCCCCAATCTGGTTGCGAGTCAATCAACAACAATGCTCAATAGAACAATATTGCCGAGCTTTGGATGAGCAGAATATCCGTTATCAACGCTCTGACTCTCATCCTGAGGGGCTAATTCTCTCACGCAGTGGCGATATTACGTCTCTGCCGGGTTATGCAGCCGGTTGGTTCGCCGTACAAGATGGGGCTGCGCAACTGGCAGCCCATTTACTAAATCCACAAGCTGGTGAACGGGTACTGGATGCTTGTGCAGCACCAGGCGGCAAGACCTGCCATATCCTGGAAATACAGCCCGAATTAAAGCGTTGTTTGGCTCTGGATGTAGATCAACAACGTTTAACCCGGGTTACAGAAAATTTGCAGCGTTTACAGCACCAAGCGGATTTAATTGCAGGGGATGCAAGTGATCCGTCAAGCTGGTGGGATGGCATTCCTTTTGATCGGATTTTACTCGATGCTCCATGCTCTGCGACAGGGGTTATCCGTCGTCATCCCGATATAAAGTGGCTACGTAAAGCCGCTGATATAGATGAACTGGTCGCGTTACAGGCACGTATACTGGACGCACTGTGGAGTACTTTGAAACCCGGTGGAAAAATGTTGTACGCCACCTGCTCAATCTTACCGCAAGAAAATGGTCAGCAAATCAGTGCCTTTTTATCCCGAACCCCTGACGCATCAGTGCAAATAATACCAAACGGAGCGATTGAACCATCGCCTGGCAGACAAATTCTACCTGGGGAGCAGCAAATGGATGGTTTCTATTATTGCATGCTGCTAAAGTCTTAATAATGCTATTACTTCCAACGAGTTAGATAACAGATGAAGATCATCATTCTGGGTGCCGGGCAGGTTGGCGCAACATTGGCGGAAAATTTGGTCGGTGAGCAAAATGAAATTACCGTTATTGATGCCAATGCCGAAACTCTAAGCAATATTCAGGACAGACTGGATCTTCAGGTCGTGGTGGGAACCGGTTCCCATCCTGATGTACTGAAAAGAGCTGGCGCTGAAGATGCCGACATGTTGATTGCCGTCACCAACTCCGATGAAACCAATATGATAGCTTGTCAGGTTGCATATAGCCTGTTTAAAACGCCCAGTAAAATAGCCCGGATCCGCTCCGAACAATATCTCAATTACCAAGACCAGCTATTCCGCCACAGTGATGTACCAGTTGATCACTTAATTGCACCAGAACAACTTGTCACTAAATCAATTCGTCGCTTAATTGATTACCCCGGCGCTCTGCAAGTTGTTGAATTTGCGGAAGGCAAAGTAAGTCTGGTCGCCGTCAAGGCTTATTATGGTGGCCTTTTGGTAGGACACGCTTTATCAGCATTACGTGACCACATGCCTAATGTGGAAACCCGGGTAGCCGCCATTTATCGTAAAGGACGCCCAATTCGCCCACTTGGCACCACGGTGATTGAAGCCGACGATGAAGTATTTTTTATTGCAGCGACCAAACATATTCGTGCTGTAATGAGTGAATTACAAAAACTCGAATCCAGCTACAAACGCATTATGATTGCCGGTGGAGGCTTAATTGGTGCGGGTTTAGCTAAGCAGCTCGAAAAAAACCACAACGTTAAATTAATTGAACGCTCTGCCGAGCAAGCCAGCTATCTATCTTCGATATTAAATAACACCTTAGTGTTTAATGGTGACGCATCCGATCAGGAATTACTTAGCGAAGAACACATTGAGCAGTCAGATGTCTTTATCGCTGTCACTAATGATGACGAAGCCAATATCATGTCAGCCATGCTAGCCAAACGTATGGGTGTGCAGAAAACCATGGTGTTAATTCAACGCAGTGCCTACGTAGATTTAGTTCAAGGCGGTGAAATCGATATTGCCATTTCACCACAGCAGGCGACTATTTCTGCACTGCTTACTCATGTTAGGCGTGGCGACATAGTCAATGTGTACTCACTTCGCCGTGGAGCCGCAGAAGCAATAGAGGTAATTGCTCACGGTGACGAAAAAACATCCAAAGTGGTCGGCAAACAAATTAAACAAATTAAATTACCTCCAGGCACGACTATTGGTGCCATTGTGCGTAAGCTGGAGCCGTTAGTGGCGCACTCAAACAAGATGCTTGAGTCTATCAGTAACAAAGAAGAAGTCATCATTGCCCATTCGGATACTGTCATCCAGCCTAATGATCATGTCATTATGTTTTTAGTGGATAAAAAATATGTTAATGACGTGGAAAAACTGTTTCAGCCCAGTGCGTTTTTCTTTGGTTAATATATAGCCACTCGACTAAACTTAGCGCTCGTCTCTAACAAGGAAAAATAACCGTGAATAAAAAACGCGTTTTAGCTTGTTTGTTTGTCACTAGTATCCCATTTCAAAGCTTTGCAGATGGCTGGTTAGATTCAATTACCAGCATTTTCAGCTCAAACACCCAAGATACTGCCGCTGTGGAGCAAAATGCTGCCACGAGTATTAACGGCTTGTTAGGTACCCTCACCTCTTCATTAGGCATCACCCACGAACAGGCTGAAGGAGGATTGGCATCCATTATGAACTACGTAAAAGGCAATGTTACCGCCAGCGACTTTAGCCAGATAGGGGAATCATTACCCGGCTTAAGTTCTATCATGAAAGCCGTACCAGAGGTTGATAATCTTGCTTCTGGTAATGGACTAAGTGGGCTGATGGATAAAGTGGGTAGCTATAGTGATTCACTGAAAGGGGCCAACGAGGTTAAAAAGCAGTTTGAATCCTTGGGATTATCACCGGATATGATCAGCCAATTTGTAAGCCAAATTCAAAATTATTTGAATACTCCCCAAGGGGCAGAAGCGAAAAAACTGGTGATGCAGGGTGTCGGTAAATTACTAGGCTAAATATTTGATGTTGAGTGCCCCAAAAGGTTGGCACTCAATACCTATCAATAATTGCTGGTTAACTGCGCCAAAACGCTGGGGTAAATAACACCAATAACGAAAATACTTCCAATCGGCCAAACAACATCGCTGAAATTAACAGCCATTTCGCCGTATCCGTCACATCACCATAATGTGCAGCCACTTCGTTTAAACCCGGGCCCAAATTATTCAAACACGCTGCGGTAGCAGAAAAAGCGGTGATATCATCTATTCCGGTGGCAATCAGCGATAACATAATAATCAAAAATACCGCGGCATAGGCCGAAAAGAAGCCCCAAACAGCATCCACCACTTTGTCAGGTAATGTTCGAGAGCCTAATTTAACCGCATACACTGCCTTAGGGTGGATTAAACGATTCACCTCACGTACTCCCTGAATATACAACAAGACCACGCGGATGACTTTCATTCCACCTCCGGTCGAGCCCGCGCAGCCACCAATAAAGCTGGCAAGAATAAGGATAATGGGCAGAAATACCGGCCAATCAGTGAAACCATCGGTAGCAAAACCGGCAGTGGTACTGATAGACACCGCCTGAAACATTGCATGATCAAAAGTCGTTTCAGCATTGGAATAAATATCATGCTGCATCAACACCCCAAAACAAATCACGATCAAAATGAACTGGATAAGAAAAAACGCTCGTAATTCCGGATCATGAATGTAATTGCGTAAACTCCGGTTACTCACCGCGGCATAGTGTAAAGCAAAGTTAAGCGCTGCAATCCATAAAAACACTGAACAGATAATATTGATAAGGCCACTGTTGAAATACCCCATACTGGCATCGTGGGTAGAAAAACCACCAATGGCAATCGTAGAGAAAGCATGGCAAACAGCATCGAACCAATCCATCCCCGCTGCCCAATATGAGAACGAACAAGCAATGGTTAATCCCAGATAGATATACCACAAATGCTTAGCGGTATCGGCTATCCGCGGGGTCATTTTAGAATCTTTTACCGGCCCGGGGGTTTCAGCGCGGTATAACTGCATACCTCCCACCCCCAAGATTGGCAAAATCGCTACCGCCAACACAATGATACCCATTCCGCCTAGCCACTGTAATTGCTGGCGATAGAACAACACCGCTTTAGGCAAATAATCGATGCCTTGAATTACCGTAGCTCCCGTGGTGGTTAACCCCGAAAAGGCCTCAAAAAAGGCATCTGTCACCGTTAATTGTGGCTGTTCCAACATCAGTAAGGGCAGCGCAGCAAAACTGGCCAGTACAGTCCAGAATAGCACTACAATTAAAAAGCCCTCACGCGCTTTTAAATCTTTACGATGTTCTCGATTGGGGTACCAGAAAATAAGACCGGTAAATAAACAAAGGAAGAAGGACAGCACGAATGGCAGGCCGCTGCCATCACCAAATACCACCGAAATGAGGGCTGGTGGGATCATCGTCACGCTAAACAATGCAACCAATAAACCCAAGATCCTGATTATTGAACGATATTGCATAATCTAGACGGACACACCCCGATTGTGTTGCAGAAAAATAAGTAACGGCATACTAACGCTTAATTTATTGTTTTTCCTATTATTGTCGGGTTTGGCCTAAATCAAAAGGACTATAATGATTATTATCAAAGATAAACAGCCCAGAAATAAAAATGGTTGTTTTTTGAGCTGCATGTTGACACTGATTACATCCTGACTTATCGTTAATGTAATCACCGATAACATCATCATGGACAGCAATGAAAATCTCTCACTTATCCCTTTTTACACTTGCCTTTTGCCTACAGGTTACTCAACTGAGCGCAGCCCCAACGGTAAAAACGGCCAATGTGCATTTTCAGAATTATGCTAAATCCATTTTGATTAGTGGCAAATTAGCCAATAAAGCGGAACAAAAGCTGTCATTCAAAATTTCGGGATTAGTGGACTCAATCAGTGTGGATGAAGGGCAGCCAGTCAAAGCCGGTCAATTACTAGCACGCTTAAACTCTGCCGAAATTAATGCACAAGTCGAGCAAGCTCAATCCGTTTTCGATAATGCAAAAAATAATCTGGCACGTTTCAAAACCCTATACAGGGATAACGTTATCAGCCAGGAACAGCTTAATAATATGCAAACCCAGCTTGAAGTGGCCCAAGCGGATTTACAAATTGCCCAGTTTAATCAAAAGCACGCTGAAATACGGGCCACCAGTGAGGGTTGGGTGTTACAGCGTAATATTGAAGTGAACGAGTTGGTCACCCCCAGTCACCCCGCATTTATTATTAGTAATTCCCAAAAAGGCTGGATCCTGCGAGCCGGTGTCACAGACAAAGATATTGTGCGCATTCATCAGCATGATCAGGTCGATGTAAAAGTAGATGCCTATCCAGATAAAATTTTACGCGGCCGAATAGCCGAAATCGCTGCGGCGGCCAGTCAAACCACCGGTTTGTTTGAAGTAGAAATACAATTGGATCAACAGGACCTAAGACTTTTCAGTGGCTTTGTGGCACAAGCTGAAATCTATTCCAGTCAACAGCAATCACTTGCATTGTTACCCATCGAATCCATTGTCAGTGCCAATGGCAAAAGCGCTCAGGTCTTTGTGATGAATTCCCAGCATCAGGCGGAACGACGGACAGTTGAAATCGCCTTTATTAAAGATGACCGCGTTGCCATTGTGCGAGGACTAAAAGATGGAGAACAGGTAATCAGCGTTGGAGCCGCTTATTTACGCGATGGGATGTCTATTGAATTAGCCAATAATTACTAAGGTTTTAAGGATGAATTTAGCCAAATTTGCGTTACGTAATTATCAGGTGTCAATGGTAGCGTTGCTATTGTTAGTAGTACTGGGAATCATTTCTTTGTTCACCATGCCCCGCTCGGAAGATCCCCAATTTGATTTCCCTGCCAGTATGATCACCGCAGTGTATCCAGGTACCAATCCGGTGGATATCGAAAAGCTCATCGTTGATCCGATTGAAGACGCCTTGAATGAGTTGGAAGATATTAAAATTATGCGTGCCGATATTGAAGATGGCTTAGCCGTTATTCGTATCGAATTTTTATATGGTGAAGATCCCGATGACAAATACGATGATGTCGTCTCCGCGATTGCCCGTATTCGTGATCAATTACCCACCGGGATTCAGCGCTTCTCGATTGATAAAATTGCACCGGCTGAAACCAATATTCTGCAACTGGCACTAATTGGTAAGCCGATGGATTATCGTCAGGCCAGCTATTTGGCGCAAAAGCTGGAAAAACGCCTACAAACCTTAAATGGGGTTAAGCGAGTCGAATCGGTAGGCATCCCGGCTCAGCATTTATCAGTCAGAGCCAACTTGCCACGTATGCGAGCGATGGGGATTTCGATGAATCAATTAATTGAGACAATCGAAAGTGCCAGCGGCAATATTCCAGCCGGGCACGTCAATGCCGGATTAAGACGCTTTACCGTGCGGACCAGTGGTGATTTTAAATCAGTAGAACAACTTAAGCGCACCTTGATTAGTCAACATGGTCCTGATCTTATCTATGTTGAAGATGTTGCTGACGTAAAAGTTGATAATGCCATGAGTAATTATGTGGCGGAATTTAATGGTCAGGATGCGGTGTTTATCAATATTGTGCAGCGCAAAGGTACCAATATCTTTGATGTCGTAAACAACATCAAAGATCGTCTAAAACAATTCGAGCAAAACTTGCCTGCCGAGTTTCATATCGAGATAGCCCATGACCAATCTGTTAGTGTCGAAAAACGCATTGACGGCTTCTTTAACAATTTATTGCAAGGACTCCTTATTGTTGGGGTATTGTCGATATTACTGATTGGTAGCCGGGCGGCCATTGTGGTGGTTTTGGCTATCCCTATGTCGGTATTTATTGGCTTGGGCTGGGTGGATCTAGCCGGCTTCGGATTACAACAGATGTCGATAGTCGGCTTGGTAATTGCGTTGGGCTTATTGGTCGACAACGCGATTGTGGTCACCGAAAACGTCGGACGTTATATCCGCAATGGAGAATCAGCAATCCAAGCGGCAGAAAAAGGTGCCAGTCAGGTGTCTTTGGCAGTGGCCAGCGGCACCCTAACCACGATATTAGCGTTTTTCCCGATATTACTATTACCAAGTGGCTCCGGTACTTTTATGCGCTCGATGCCGGTCACCGTGGTATTTACTCTTTTTGCTTCGTTGATTGTCGCGATCGCGTTTACTCCGATGTTAGCGGGTCGATTGCTCAAAACTAAAAAACCGATCCAAGATCCACTAATGCAGCGCAAACTGGAAGCCTTTGCCGATAATCGTTATCGTAAAATGCTGCAAGGTACCCTTTCTCATCCATTTAAGATTGTCGCTATCGCTATCGTGGTTTTTGTTGGCAGTGTGAGCTTGTTTCCCTATATCGGTGTTAGTTTGTTTCCTAAAGCGGAGAAACCCTCGTTACTCATTAACATCGACCTGCCCGAAGGAGCCAGCTTTGCCAATACTGAAGCGCTGGCCAAACAGGTGGCTCAGCGCACCAGTAAATATGATTTAGTCAAAAGCATTGCGCTCAATGTCGGTCGGGGCAATCCACATATTTATTACAATGTCTTTCCTAAACGACAAGTCCCTAACTTTGCCCAACTATATGTACAACTAAAAGACTATGACGCCGCTCAAGTCGATACGCTGATCGGTGATATGCGCAAGGAATTCAATAAGATTCCGGGGGCTCAAATCGCGATTAAAGAGTTTTTGCAGGGTCCACCTTCCGAAGCCCCGGTGGAAGTGCAATTGGAAGGAGACAATATTGAAGATCTGCGACGGGTATCGATGGACGTGGAAAAGATGGTTGAGAATACCGATGGCACAGTGAATATCGATAATCCCATTAGTAAGAACAAAGTCGATTTAGCGGTTAATATTAATCGCGATAAAGCCGCCTTAGCCGGTGTCAGTCTGGCTAATATTGATCAAACCATTCGGGCCAGTTTATCCGGATATTATGCCGGTACTTTTCGGGATAATTTAGGCGAAGATTTTGCTATTGTGATCCGCAAGCAAGGTGAGCACGAGCCGAGTATTGAAGAATTACAAACAATCTTTATTAGTAATCAACGAGGCGAGTTAATTCCTTTACAACAATTAGCTGACATTCAGTTAGTTACCGATATTCCGCGCTTTCGACATTTGAATATGCAACGTATGGTACATGTGACCTCAGACGTAATAGCCGGTCATCAAACCGAGGTGGTCACGAATGATATTATCGCTAAATTGGAGCAGTATGACTTTCCACCCGGGGTAACTTATTCCATTGGTGGCGAACAGGCTAATCGCAAAGATTCATTTTCAGGCATGGCAAAAGCTTTTCTGTTCGCCATGCTAGGGATTTTTGCCGTATTAGTCATGCAATTCCGTTCTTTTGCGCAACCGGCCATTATTTTTGCCGCCATACCTTTTGCCATCAGCGGTGCGTTTTTAGGGCTTTATATCACCGGTTATACTTTTTCGTTTACCGCCTTTATCGGGTTGACCTCACTAATCGGCATAGTGGTAAATAACTCAATTATATTGGTTGATTTCGCTAATCAAATGGTCGATGAGGGTCACTCGGTACAACAAGCCATTATTGAATCCGGTGTAACCCGCCTGCCTCCTATCTTGCTAACCACCCTCACAACGATTGGAGGATTGCTGCCATTGACCTTACAAGGTTCCACCATGTGGTCGCCAATGGGTTGGTCGATCATTGCCGGATTAGCGGTTTCGACGCTGCTAACGTTGTTTGTTATACCGGTATTATATCAATGGTTTAGCGGCAAAAACTCCGGTCAGGTTGACGCATGAAAAAAATACGTTTAGGCGACGCCCCTGGTATTGTGGCGCATCTATTTCATCCAGACACAGAGGTTAGAGGTGTTATTGTTATAGCCCCTGCAATGGGGGTTTCCCAATCGTTTTATTACCCGTTGGCAGCATGGTTGAGTCAACAAGGTTACGCCTGTATTACCTTTGATTATCAAGGCATGGGACTATCGCGGCACGGCCACATCAAACACTGTCAAGCCAATATAGTCCATTGGGCCGAGCACGACGCTTCATTAGCGCTCGCTTATATCAGCCAGCATTTTCCGAGTATTCCACGCTACTGGATTGGCCATAGTTTGGGTGGACAGATATTCCCGATGGTTAACAATATTGAGTCGGTGGATAAAGTCATCACTATTACCTCAGGGAACGGTTACTGGCGAGATAACGCAGCGACGTTGCGTAAGAAAGTGTTATTTATGTGGTATTTTCTGGTGCCGATATTAACACCGTTATTTGGTTACTTCCCAGGCAATAAATTAGGTGTTATCGCTGATTTACCTCGCCAAGCCATCTGGCAATGGCGCAAATGGTGTCTAAATCCTCACTATGTAGTCGGGATGGAAAGTGACCGAATCGATCATTTTTACCAAAGCATCAACAAACCCGTGACCGCCTTGTCTTTTAGTGATGATGAAATGCTCTCGCAACGGGGGATTGAGTCTTTACACCGGCTATTTAAGCAATGTGAATGCAAGTTTGTTCAGGTCACGCCACAGCAAGCTAACCTGCAGCGCATTGGTCATTTTGGTTTTTTCCGTGATGGGCATCAGCAATTATTGTGGGAAAAGTATTTGTTGCCGGAATTAAGATTGTAACTCTTCCCCGTTAGGATTATTTGACGACTTTAGCTATGATGGCGTTACGTTAACATCCAGATCACTAGGCAAACGATGAAAAAACTCAAAAATGAAGCAGGATTGCTAAAAAAAGCCATCGAAATTGGTGAGCGCTATGCCAATAACCTGGGTTATAACAAGTTCTCCCCCACCGACTCCGCCAATCAAAAAGTCGAAGCGCTGTATCGGCTATTAGTGCATCAGAAAATGATCCAGCCTTTAGCCTCTGATCAGGAAAACTTGCTCAATATGAAACATAAACTGGCCTTATGGATTGCCAAACAGTTACCTGAAAATCATCCTCTATTAAAAGAATAACAACCCATTGGCCTAGTCGGAACCAGCAAACACCTTAACCGCACCGGTATGAAAGAAATCCGCTAAACTCAATTCGCCTTTGGGATCGAGTTGTTGCATTTGTGCATACAATAATTCAACCGTCGCCATGGCATCATCTAAGGCATTATGCGCTGGTGCGGCTGGTAATTCATGGCGCTGACGGCTTACCTGTAACGTTGCACTATCAGGAGGAACGACTTGATGCTGTCTCTTCATCTCATATCGCGCTAGTTGCATTGTATCGAGCGTGACAATAGTCGGCCAAGGGATCTGCAATGTTTTACACACGCGTTGCAACACACTCATATCCAGAAAAGCATGATGGAAAACCCAAATATGCGACGTTGCATAGGTTAATAGCTGCTCTAATACAGGTACTAACTTTTTACCTTGCTTAATATCTTTTTCGGTTAGCCCATGTATTACCGGACTTTGATTGAGTGAGTTTTTAGTCGAAATGACCTCATAGAAGCTGCTATTGAGTTCTATGCTGTAAGCTTGGGCTTGTACCCACCCGATGGATAATATATCCGCCTGTTTATAGTCCAGTCCGGTTAATTCACAATCCACAGATAACAATGGTAACTCGTACCAAGGTTTACCCTGCCATTGTTCCGGTAGCTGAGTCGCTGGAAACAATCTACGCTTGATACGCTGCCACATTATTTTTCTGCCTGTTACCTTAGCCTAATCCAGCGGTAAATTTCATCTGTATCCCTTGTTGCGCCACACGAATGCCTTGTAATGAGGCCTTCAACTGATGTTTTTCAATTGCAGACAAGTCACTCACCGATACAAAATTATCGGTCACATGATTTTGTAATTGATGGCGCCAACGGATGCGATTTAGAAATAACCAAATATCCCGCAAGTTATCAGCATCTTTTTTGGTTAGCCCCGAGTCGGCGGGTAAATGTTTTAAACGTTCTAATGTCGAAGGCATCGTCAAACCATTGGCTAAGGCATATAAACGCACGATATCGTTGATAATTCCCACCGCCTTGCGTTTCAGATTGATCGCGTCTTTAACTTTATGATCCGATTCATAACTAAATTTCTGGAACATTGTTAGTGGCACCACTCCCTGAATCGCATGACGCGCTAAGGCAGAGAGAAAAAATGACTGTTTAAACAAAGGAACGCGGGCTTTTTGCAATTGATTCAATAAGGTTTTATTACCAGCCACCGCTCTTACATCCAGATAGATATTAAAATTTAAAATCGCTTGAGCACTAGGGGTTTTAACCCATTGCTTAGCTTCTTCAATCGCCTCATCTACTGATTTACGCAAATCTGGATTAGTCGCCATTACGTTGCCTTTACACAACTTGATACCGCACTTAGCTAATCCTTCACAAACATATTTAGCCATAGATTCAAAATAGGCCGCTTGCTGTTCATTCGGAGTTTGCGCTAGTAACAAACCATTATCCTGATCGGAGCCCATAAACTGATCTTCCCGGGCCTGTGAACCGTATGCTAACCAGCAATAGTCGAATGGCGCTTCCCCCTGTTGCTGAACAAAAAACTGTAACAACTTGCGGGTCATAATATCGGTAGCTTGCGATAACACTTTGCCAGCAATATCAAAATCCCCAGGACGACGGGCATGCCGAGAAAAGTAATGAGGCATTTGCCAAGACAGGCGAGTTAATTCATATAAACTCTTGGCTTTACTCAGCTCACCGATTAAAAACAAAATATTACCGCGCTGATAACGTATTACATCAGTCACCGTAATGATGCCTAGCGGTTTGCGGGATTCACTATCAATAACAGGCAAATGATGCACATTATGTTCGGTCATATAACTCATGGCGTCGAATAATGTGCGCTGATGAGAAATCAACACAGGCTCAGTGGTCATAATATTTTTAATTGGCTGGCTACTGTCGCGCTGTTCTGCAACCACCCGATTGCGAATATCACGATCAGTGACAATCCCTACTAATCGTTCTTTTTCGGTAATCAGTAATGACGACACACCTTTGTCTGACATCAATTTTGCGCTTTGATGAATACTCATTTCCACATCAGCAGCGACCGGTTCTGCATTAATTAGCTCGGTAAGAGACTTGTACAACCACATGGAATTGGAATCATCAGCCGCTTGATTCTGCAAACTTTGCGCTTTGCTATTATTAAAAAAACGGTCAAATTCGGGATAAAATTGCAGACATTGAATAAAGCGCTGTTGGCTGAGGCAATAAACCAAGCCGGGACTATCCACTTCCAGCTCGATGGGAATATCGGTATCGTCCAGCAAATTACCGTAACCAAAGTAATCGCCTTCACTTAAATAACGCAACGGACTATCCGAGTCTTTAACCAAAAACTGGCCGCTATGGATCAAAAACAAAGAATGACCTTGCTGGCTCAGCAACGCATTTTTATTTTCGTTGGTTAGATAAATGACGCGAATATCGCTGACAATATCCTGTAAACCCGTTTCATCAATACTGTCAAAGGGTGCAGAGGCCTGCAAAAACCCAATCACTTGCTGAGGTACTGCGGTCATAATATTCCTGATTATTTACTTGCTGTGGCCACTATACCTTTATTTAACACCTGTTCGATGCCTTGAAACTGCAGCATCGCTTGCTGCTCATCCAAATCGATCACACCATCAATCAATAACGACGCATAGCCATGCACCATACACCATGCAGCGGTGGCAATATCCGAGCTGTCATGGGGTGCAAAAACCTTGCTATCTAATCCCATGCGAATGACATCTTCCAGCACACAAAACCCTTCTGTATGGCCGGCATCCATTTCTTTGGTATTAAAATCTGACGCCTTCATACCAAACATCAACCGATAAGTTTCAGGATGTTGCATGGCAAATCTAACATAAGTTAAGCCAACCTGTCGCAATGAACTTTCCGGATCATTACCAGCAGCTTCAAATGCTTGTCGCATCGCATTGCCAAGTCGTTCAAACCCATCACTGGCTAAGGCCGATAATAACGCAACTTTATCTTTAAAATGACGATAAGGTGCTGCTTGAGACACCCCCAACTCTCTGGCTAAGGCTCGCAAACTCAAATGCTCTGCACCATGCTCACGAATACAATGTAGTGCACCATCCATCAACGCTTGACGTAAATTGCCATGATGGTAATTAGGCTTAGATTCAGTTGTCATTGCCGCAGTTAAAGTAAGTAATCAGTGTCAACATTAAAGCAAAACGGCTTGTGTAAGTAAAAATTTAATTACACTTAAAAATTAGTGCCTACAAACACCACGGTTTACACTACGTTAGCAGTATCAATACCGTCCAATAAATAAAAGGAATCAATAATGAAAAAATGGTTATTGGGGTTAGTATGGCTCACCGCTGCAATACCAGCGTTGGCTGTAACAAAAGCGGAAGATGTAAAGTCATTTACATTAACCAATGGAATGCAGATATTAGTACTGGAGGATGACTCTATTCCCAATGCCAATATGTACTCTTTTTGGAAAGTGGGGTCGCGTAATGAAGTCCCGGGCATCACAGGTCTATCTCATTTCTTTGAACATATGATGTTTAATGGCGCTAAAAAATACGGTCCGAAAATGTTTGATCGCACCATGGAAGCCGCTGGTGGCAGCAACAATGCCTACACCAGTGAAAATATCACCGCATATACCGACTGGTTTCCAGCGGACGCATTGGAATTAATGTTTGAACTCGAAGCCGACCGAATTGAGCATCTCGCTATTGATCCGGATATGGTAAAAAGCGAACGAGGAGTGGTGGCATCAGAACGCACAACCGGGCTGGAAAACTCCAACTTTCAGGCAATATGGGAAGAAGTAAAAGGCGCCGCTTTTCGTGCCCACCCTTATAGTTGGCCGGTGATTGGGCATGAATCAGATATAGCCAACTGGACTCTGGAAGACTTGCAGCAATATCACAAAACTTACTATGCCCCGAATAATGCTGTGGTTGTCATTGCCGGTGCAGTCAAACTTGAACAAGTTAAAAAGCTGGCCAAACAATATTTTGAGCCAATTCCTGCTCAGCCCGCTCCACGACCGGTACATACGGTAGAGCCTGAGCAAAAAGGTGAACGGCAGGTGTACTTGTACAAACCTTCCGTTTCCAGCCCGAATATTATGCTGGCATTTCATATCCCCGCCAGTCAAAGCGAGGATTATTATCCACTTCAAATGCTTGGCGATATTCTGTCCAATGGCAATAGCTCCAGATTAATGACGTCTTTGGTATTTGAGCAACAATTAGCCACCGACGTTTTTACCTATATTCCAGAATCTATCGACCCAAATTTATTTTATGTTTATGCGGTAGCAGCCCAAGATGTTACGGCCGATACTTTAAAAAAGGCCATTATTGAGCAGTTAAATAAGGTTGCCCTGCAGGGAGTCACTCAAGATGAACTACAAAAGGTAAAAAACACCCGCTTGGTAGATTTTTATCGCACCATGCAAACCATTAACGGAAAAGCCAACACTATTGGTACCTATCAAGTTTTCTTTAACGACTACCGCAAGCTTTTCGATGCGCCTAAAGCATTTGAGCAAGTTAGTGTTGAAGATATTCAACGCGTTGCCAGACAGTATTTACGCAAAGCCAATCGAACCGTAGGTATCTTAAACAACAAGGAAGACAGCAATGAAAATGATCTTTAAATCCCTTCTTCTTGTCTGCGTGATTTGTTTATCTCATTCTAGTTGGGCGGCCAATTTTCGCTTACCTGAATATCAAAAATTTACCCTTGATAATGGCCTCACCCTGTATTTGATGGAGCAACATGAAGTCCCCCTGATTGACGTTCAGGTAACGATTAAGGCTGGCGCCGTCCAAGATGGCCAACAAGCTGGATTGGCACAAATTACCGCGGCTAATCTTATGTTGGGCACCAAAACACTGGAAAAAGCGGAGTTTGAAGCCAAGCTCGACTTTATTGGTGCCCAAATGAATACCGATAGCGGCATGGAATCGTCTTTGATGCAGGCTTCTTTTGCTAAAAAAGATACCGATTTGGTTTTATCGCTACTACATGACGCATTACTCACTCCAGCCTTTTCGGAGCAAGAATTTAATAAACACAAACAGCGTTATTTAGCTGGATTACTGCAACAAAAAGAAAGCCCCAAGGCAGTGATTAAAGATTATTTCAATAAGCTGTTATTTAAGGGGCACCCCTATTCAGCTTTACAAGGCGGTGATAACACCAGCATCAATGACATGAACCTGGATGATATAAAAACCTTCCATCAACGCTGGTACACCCCCGATAACGCAGCTATCGCAGTCGTGGGTGATTTTGATAGCCAAAAAATGTTAAACCAATTGAAAACATTGTTTGCCAATTGGCAGGGACAGGCCCCCAAGTTTACGCTTGACGATACCATTTCGGCTCCTAAACAAGCCAATGTCGTATTAGTCAATAAATCCGATGCGATAGAAAGCACCTTTATGATTGGTGGATTAGGTATCAAGCGCAGTAATCCTGATTATATTGCCGTATCGGTAATTAATACGATTCTGGGAGGGCGTTTTACTTCTTGGTTAAATGACGAATTGCGTGTCAACTCTGGACTGACCTATGGCGCTCGGAGTACTTTTGAAGCCCATAAACAAGGTGGCAGTTTTTACATCAGCACCTTCACTAAAGCCGACTCTACTGAACAAGCCATGGACTTAGCGTTAAAAACCTATGCTCGTCTGTGGGAAAAGGGCATTGACCAAGACACATTGGATTCCGCCAAAGCCTATGTAAAAGGACAGTTTCCACCCCGTTATGAAACGTCGGGGGAATTAGCTAACTTACTTTCTAATATGTATCTCTTCGAATTTGATGAACAGTTCATCAATTCCTTTAGCCAGCAAGTAAACGCATTAGATATTAATAAGGCCAAGCAAATTATCCAACGTTATTTCCCCAAGGATAATCTGCAAACCGTGGTAATTGGCAAGGCTGAAGTAATTAAGAATATCGTTAAAAAGTATGGTCAGTTACACGAAGCAGACATTAAGGATAGCAGCATTAATTTCTGAACGATCAAACAGGGCTTGGGCAGATGTGATATCTGCCCAATCAAGTAAGCGGAACAATGCGGTAAGCACAGCGCCGTGCTCCATTTAAAATATGTTCTTCGCGACTCACATTAGCAATGCCTTGCAAGCAGCGCTTAAATAACTGTAATTCAGATCGACAAAATTCCTGACACTGGTTAGCTGCTGCGCAGATAGGACAATGGTTTTCCAATAACCAAAAATGACCTTGTTTATCCTGTTCATATTCTGCCATGTATCCCTCCTGACTGCGTATATTGGCCAATTCACGCACTCGCTCAAGTAAACTGCTTTTATCCTTAAGTAACTCCAGGTATTCCTGTTCACTGCGCGATTCTCGCTCAGCAAGCAATTTGTCCAATCCTTGTTGACCAAAAACAGTCCTAACTGACTCAAGCATACTTAATGTCAGTTGTTCATGCCGATCAGGAAAACGTCTCATCGCCAACTCCGTTAGTTGCCAATATTGACTGGGACGACCAACCTTTTCCGCAAGACTATAACTATTTACTAATTTACTTTTTTCAAGTTGCAACAAATGCTGACGAGCGCCCATCGACGTCATCCCCAACATTTTGGCCAAGGTTTGTGACTTTTGCGCTCCCCGGGTTTTTAACATGTATAAAATTTTATCTGCGTTTCCACTCATTCGTGCCACCTCGTGCCGCGCAGTTAGGCTAATGCCAGTACCGATAACACCCACTTGGTAATGCCAGCGTAAGCCTGCTCAATTGACTCTGCCAACATATAAGCTGGTGTTGAGACCACTTTGTGATTTTTATCCAGTACCACATCATCGACAGCACAATTCACATGATCTCCACCCATTGTCCGGATTGCCGCGGCGGTATCCTGATCATTACCAATCGTTAATTTAACTCCTGGCCCATAGATCCGCGCCATCATTGCTGGCGCAATACAAGCATACCCCACCGCTTTATCTGCTTGTGCAAAAGCCGAACAAACGCTTTCAACCTGGGGATGTAATTTGGCATCGGCTCCCTTTAAGGCGAAGTCACATAAATTCTTAGCCGCGCCAAACCCCCCGGGCAATAATAATGCGTCATAATCTTTAGCCTGTAATTCGGTTAACGGCTTGATTTCCCCTCTTGCAATCCGAGCAGACTCAATCAATACATTACGTTTTTCACCTTCCATTACTTGGCCATCAAGGTGGTTAACCACATGAAGCTGTTCTATATCAGGGGCAAAACACTGATAGTTAGCACCCGCCAACCTGATAGCCAGCAAGGTCAAAACTGACTCATGAATTTCAGCTCCATCAAATACACCGCAGCCACTTAATACCACTGCAACTTTTTTCATAATCCGCTCCATTCCTTGTAATTAAAGGCTTATGCTTTTTGACCATTTTTTTAGTTCTACTTGTGTCAAAAAACTTTAATAACAACACTTCTCATCATCCATGGTTATGGTAGAGTAGCTGCCCTACTACGCCAAGCTGTAATTTTTACGAGTAGTATTATCCACAGGGATATAATAAAAATAATAAAAGGTCTAAGTTCTTACTTTTATTCTTGCAGTCCACAATATATAAGGTTTTCAGGTACTTTTTTGATTTCTCAAAAAGGTAGCTTTAGTGATTTTATATTTTTCTTCAACAGAGTTATCCACAGAGACATAAACACCTCTCAACTGGTTTGGGTATATAATCTGTGGCATGCTTTTACGCAAATAAGCAAACGCTAAATTCCTATGACAAAAATTGCCGATAATCCTTTTATTCTGGTAGACGGTTCGTCTTACCTATTCCGTGCATTTCATGGCATGCCGCCACTAACTAACTCTAAAGGTAATCCTACCGGTGCAGTTTATGGTGTCATCAACATGCTTCGCAGTCTGATCAAACAATACAATCCAACCCATATTGCGGTGGTGTTTGATGCTAAAGGTAAAACCTTTAGAGATGATATTTATCCAGAATACAAGGCTCAACGCCCGCCTATGCCGGATGATTTACGCTGCCAGATAGAACCCCTGCATGACATTATTCGCGCAATGGGCTTACCGATTATTGTCGAGTCTGGCGTGGAAGCTGATGATGTAATCGGAACCTTGGCAAGGCAGGCAAGCGCAGCAGGGATACATACCTTAATCAGTACCGGTGATAAGGACATGGCGCAGTTAGTAGATGAACACGTCACGTTAATTAACACCATGAATAATAGCATTATGGATCCCGAGGGCGTCATTGAGAAATTTGGGGTTGGTCCTGAATTGATCATCGACTTTCTGGCGCTTAAAGGCGATAAAGTGGATAACATTCCCGGTGTTCCCGGTGTCGGCGACAAGAGTGCCTTAGGGTTATTACAAGGTATCGGGGGAATTGACGCTATCTATCAAAATCTGGATAAGATTGCCGGATTGGAATTTCGAGGTGCCAAAACCATGGCCGCAAAAATGGCCGAGTATGAAGAACAGGCTCGCCTTTCCTATGTGTTGGCGACAATTAAAGTTGACGTTGAGTTGGAATACACTCCACAAACCTTGTCACCCACCCCGGCCGATAACGATAAATTGGTAGAATTATTTTCTGAACTAGAATTTAAGCGATGGAAAGACGAAGCGGCACAGCCGACAACTCAGCAGCAGGATCACAATACGGCCAGCGCCAACGAAATAACCGCCGAACCAGTAAAAGATAATACCTACACCACAATATTGACTGAAACTGAATTACAGCAATGGATTAAAAAATTATCCGCTGCACGACTGTTTGCATTCGATACCGAAACAACCAGCTTAAATTATATGGATGCTGAATTAGTCGGCTTTTCATTTGCCACCCAGGCGGGAGAAGCGGCTTATTTACCTGTGGGGCACGACTACCCTGATGCTCCCGAGCAATTAGATCGCAATAAGGTATTAGAACAATTAAAGCCATTATTAGAAGATGCCAGCATTCATAAAGTCGGTCAGCACATCAAATATGATATGAATGTGCTAGCCAATTATCATATTGAGCTGCGCGGAGTTGCGTTCGATACCATGTTGGAATCCTACGTATTTAACAGTACCGCTGGGCGACATGATATGGACAGTCTGTCTGAACGTTATTTAGATCACCAGACAATTCACTTTGAAGACATTGCCGGTAAAGGTGCTAAACAACTGACTTTTAACCAAATTGAACTAGATAAAGCGGCACCTTACGCAGCTGAAGATGCGGATATTACGCTTAGGTTGCATCAACATTTGTGGCCACAACTGGAGCAATTAGCGGGTCAAAAGCAAATTTTGCAAGACATTGAAGTCCCCCTCATCCCAATCTTGGCGAAAATGGAACAAACAGGTGTCTTAATCGATAGCCAACGATTACTGGAACAAAGTCAATTTTTAGCCACTCGGATTATGCAGCTAGAACAAGAAGTTCAAGAAATTGCCGGACAGCCGTTCAATCTCAATTCAACGAAACAGTTACAGGAAATATTATTTGATAAACTCGAACTGCCGGTAATTAAAAAAACCCCGAAGGGTGCTCCGTCTACCGCGGAAGAAGTGTTACAGCAGCTCGCCGCTGATTACCCATTGCCCAAGCTGTTATTGGAATACCGTGGTTTAACCAAACTCAAATCCACTTATACCGATAAACTGCCAAAAATGATTAACCATCGTACCGGACGAGTACACACTTCTTATCATCAGGCTATTGCTGCAACAGGTCGTTTATCTTCCACTGATCCTAATTTACAAAACATTCCAATCCGGACCGAAGAAGGCCGCAAAGTTCGCCAGGCCTTTATTGCCAGAAAAGGCTACAAAATTGTCGCGGCGGATTATTCACAAATCGAACTGCGCATTATGGCGCATTTATCTGCCGATAAAGGTCTACTCGACGCCTTTTCCAGTGGTAAAGATATTCATAAATCCACCGCAGCAGAAGTATTTGGCGTGCCGCTGGATGAGGTAACAAGCAATCAACGCCGCAGTGCTAAAGCGATTAATTTCGGTTTAATCTATGGCATGTCAGCTTTTGGTTTAGCACGTCAATTACAAATACCACGTCATGAAGCACAGCAATATATGGATCTCTATTTTGAACGTTATCCCGGTGTGCTTACCTATATGGAAACCACCCGTGAATCAGCTAAACAAAATGGTTTTGTCGAAACCGTCTTTGGACGTCGCTTGTATTTACCTGAAATTAATTCACGTAATGGAGCCGCCCGCAAGGGAGCAGAACGGGCAGCAATTAACGCACCAATGCAAGGCACCGCGGCGGATATCATTAAAAAAGCGATGATTAAAGTTGCCGACTGGCTAAACACGCTGCCCGAGGGCGAAGTGAGTATGATCATGCAAGTACATGATGAACTTGTTTTTGAAATAAAAGAACAACTTATTGAACGTCATCAAAAAACGATTGTTGATCTAATGGAACAGGCAGCAACCCTATCAATCCCTTTACTAGTAGAGGCTGGAGAGGGAAAAAATTGGGATGAAGCCCACTAATGGCACTTACAAAAAATCGTTTCCATACAATTTTTTGTAGTTTTATTACATAAAAATATTGCAATCGTTCTCATTTTGGCTATTATTCGTCCTGTAGGGTACAGAGGGACGATTATTTATCAGACCTTTGCTTAGGCCTCGGCGATTGCCGAGGCTTTTTTTTGCCTGTAAAAAATAAATAAAAATATTTGAAATTTATTTTGAACTAAACAGATTACCGACACTCATAACTTACGAATGCACTGTACATTTGTTGTTGTCTCCCTTTACCCCACTAGTTTCTAGTGGGGTTTTCTTTTTTAAGGAGAGCACTCATTAAACTGAATACCCACAAAACGAGTGATACCAGTTCGAGGTTGTTGCAACCTCAGGGGGGATTAAAGGTAGTTAAACCATTTATTAAGGATGGCTTCCATATTTTGTAACCCTTCGCGCTTTAGAGATGAAAAACTCTCCACGGTCACATCACCACAAAATGCCAACGCGGCTTCACGTGCCATTAAAACCTGTGCTTTACGTTTTCCGGACTTTAACTTATCTGACTTGGTTAATAACGCCAGAACCGGCAAATCACTCGCCACAGCCCAAGAAATAAGCTGCTGATCAAGATCTTTAAAAGGATGGCGAATGTCCATTAATACCACCAAACCTTTTAAACTTTCACGCTTTTCTAAATATTCACTTAACGACTTTTGCCATTTCAGTTTCATCTCTAACGGAACTTGGGCAAAACCGTAGCCAGGTAAATCGATTAAACGACGCTCTTCATCTAACTCAAAAACATTAATAAGCTGGGTACGACCGGGAGTTTTACTGGTTCTGGCCAGACTTTTTTGCCGTGTTAATGTATTTAATGCACTTGATTTGCCGGCATTGGATCGCCCAGCAAAAGCGACCTCTATGCCACTATCCACGCCGAGGTGGCGTATATCTGGGGCACTTAACAAAAACTTAGCCTGACTATACTGAGACATCACTTTTTCCTTAGCTCAAATTCTGGCGCAACTATACCATTTTTTAGCTGGGATGCCGTGAATTGACTAATATTCGAAGCTAATTTTAATAATATCCATACAAATCAACGGGAATATATTTTACTCAATGGATAAATGTGTAAAATACGGCTTAGCATTTTTCGCCCGCCAACTAAAAGTACGACGAGAATCAATATGAAAAAACTATGCCTTCTGATTTGTCTGAGTTTGGGTTTTACCGCCACCGTTAATGCAGCTGGTGATGCCGAAGCTGGAAAAAATAAGTCTGCTACCTGTGCTGCCTGTCACGGAGCTGATGGTAACAGTGCTGTCGATATGTATCCGAAACTGGCTGGTCAGCACTCCGAGTATATTATTAAGCAACTACATGAATTCCGGGCTGCCTCTAAGTCTAATGGTGAAGAAGGACGTAACGATCCGGTCATGAATGGAATGGCTGCGGCGTTGTCTGATCAAGATATTGAAGATTTAGCCGCCTATTTTTCTAGTCAAAAAGCCAAACCAGGAGCGACACCTGAGAACGTAATTGAAGTAGGCAGACGTTTATTTCAGGGGGGCAATTCAGAACGAGGTATTACCGCTTGTTCAGCCTGTCATGGCCCTCGTGGCAATGGTATGGGATTAGCTAAATTCCCGGATATCAGTGGCCAACACAGCACCTATGTAAAAGCACAACTAGAAAAATTCAGAGAGGGCACTCGCCACAATGATCCTAATGGCATGATGCGGGATATGGCGAAACACTTATCTGATAAAGATATCGATATTTTGTCAAAATATGTCGGCGGTTTGCATTAGTTCAACTTCTTTGAAAAAGCGATCTACGGATCGCTTTTTTTCTACCTCTCAACGATAAACCAGCAGCCATAGCTCTCCAGCACCCGCAATTTTTTCTGTAATAATAATGTAAATAAGTTGTAAAACTTTTTTATTGCTGTAATCTCTTACTCCAATAAAAAAGGAGCAGCAAGTCGTCTTGCAACAAGGAAGAATGAGTAACAGGGCTAACGACTAGCCATTACTCCCTTAATACTTTCATTTTTAGAAAGAACATTGGACGAGCAATAAAGTGTCAGGAAGACCAACAAAAATAAAATATTGGCTTCGTAAATAAAAGCAAAAAGTGAAGCATACAGACATTGATGTCGCTAATATTTAGGGAACAAAAAAATGGGAGAAGTGTCATCTGACACTCAGTTTTATAAGAAGCGATAGCTTAAACTATCGCCTTTTTTCTATCTGTGGATTAGGTAATTAACCCACAAATATCAATATAATCGCCTAGTTTTATTCAAAAGCTCGCATAGCGGCTGTTGCGCAGGTAAAATGCGCTTACGATCCTAATGCTGAATCATTATGCCTAAAATTAAGAAAACTCGTAAAGTCGGTCAAATCGGTGTGCGTAGCGTACCTAAAGCCGAACGTGTCCGAAAACCCAAAGAAGATCGCAAAAAAAAGCCGAACGGCCGGCCTGCTGGCAGTCGACAAAATGTTGATCTGGACGCCAACACGGGCAAGAAAAACACTCTCGGCAATAAAGATCCAAGACTTGGCAGCAAAGTGCCGGTACCACTGATCGCAACGGATAAAGTGGTTAACAAAAAAGTCTCGAAAGTGAAGAAATATTTTTCTCCTGCTCAAGAACTTGAAGCAATAGAGAACGATCCACGTTTAGAGCACTTGCTTAATCAATTAGATAGAAATAAAAAACTCAGTTTTGACGACCAACAGTTTGTCGATAAACAACTAGCCCGACATAAGCAATTATGTGAACTGCTGGGTATTGATGACGAAGCAGAGGAACAATCAGCACCGGAAGGTGATTTGCTTGATCAGTTAGAGCAGAGTAATTTGGACAAATTTAAGTAATTTATGCCAACGATACTACTTATCCTTGCGCTCATTATTGTTGCGAGCTTAGCTTTTTATGCAGGTCAATTGTTATTCAAGCTGCGCCAGCAAACTCGACTACAACAGCAACGACGCCAAGATAGAGTCGAGAATATCACCAAAAGCATTAAAACCATCGCTATGGCGATGGAACAGCAACAGTGCAATATATCCGAGGGCGCTATTCGTTTATGTATTTTATTGGAGAGTTTACCAATTAATCCTTTGCCAGATTTTGCCGCTCGCTTTCCTGCCTTACATGACTTATATCGTCAGGTTAAACATATGCCAACCCATGAAGAGCGACAAAAGCAATCTCGTATGGAGCGACGTAAAATGGATTTGATTCGAGAAGAGCTCGAGGCTCAAATGGAAACCAGTATTTTGAAAGAAGTCGCTATATTACGCCACTTTTCAATTTAGGCTCACACTATCGGCGCGCCACATCAACACAATCCTGATAACAATGACAGCTGACAATATGATCATTGACCAAACCAACCGCTTGCATAAATGCGTAACAGATAGTGCTGCCAACAAAAGAAAAGCCTTGTTTCTTTAACGCTTTAGACATGGCATCTGATTCGGCTGTTGTTGCCGGAACCTGTTGCATGCTCTGCCAGTGATTGATAATGGTTTGGTTATTCACAAACTGCCAAATAAACTCACTGAAGTTAATCCCCTCCTCCTCCATTTTTAAATAAGCCCGGGCATTTTTAATGATGGAGTTGATTTTTAATCTATTCCGCACAATCCCTGCATTTTGCATGAGTTGTTCAACTTTTTGTTCGTCAAACTTGGCTATCTCATTAGGCTCAAAGTGAGCAAAGGCCTGCTCATAATGGGTTTGTTTTTTCAGAATAGTAATCCAGCTTAACCCCGCTTGTTGCCCATCAAGGCACAGTTTGGCGAACAATTCTTTAGGATCCGTGACCGCCCGCCCCCAGACTTGGTCATGATAATCCTGGTAAATTTTCTCCTTTCCCGCCCAACTGCACCTGATCACGTCCATTTATCACCTCATTTATTGATACATTGATTAAAAACGCGCTATTAGACTACATTCGAATGCGAGCAAAAGGTATACTTAGCGGCATTTTTCGTTAATCAATTAACAAGGCTTTTAGTGCGCTATGCAGAAGTTTGATATCAATACCTTTCAGGGACTGATCCTGGCCTTACAGGACTATTGGGCACGCCAAGGGTGTGTGATTATTCAACCTTTGGATATGCAGGTCGGTGCCGGCACATTTCATCCAATGACCTTTTTACGTTCAATCGGTCCCGAGCCTATTAGCAGCGCTTACGTGCAGCCTTGCCGGCGCCCCACAGACGGGCGCTATGGTGAAAACCCAAACCGTTTACAGCATTACTATCAATTTCAAGTCATGCTCAAACCGTCACCGGATAATATTCAACAGCTTTATTTAGATTCGTTACGTGAGCTGGGCTTTGATCCCCTCGTACACGACATTCGTTTTGTTGAAGATAACTGGGAATCTCCGACTTTAGGTGCTTGGGGTTTAGGTTGGGAGGTATGGCTAAATGGCATGGAAGTTACCCAGTTTACCTATTTTCAACAAGTGGGTGGTCTGGAATGCTCACCCGTTACCGGTGAAATTACCTACGGACTTGAACGTTTAGCCATGTACATCCAGGGTGTGGATAGTATTTATGATTTGGTCTGGACTGACGGGCCGATGGGACGGGTTACTTACGGCGATGTATTCCATCAAAACGAAGTTGAACAATCGACTTACAATTTTGAAATTGCCGATGTGCCAGCGTTATTTGCCGAATTCGACCAATGTGAGAAAGAAAGTCAGTTATTAATCGAAAAAGGGCTTCCTTTGCCAGCCTATGAGCAAGTAATGAAAGCCTCACATGCCTTTAATTTACTTGATGCTCGTCATGCTATATCCGTTACCGAACGTCAGCGCTATATCCTCAGAGTTCGCAGCTTGTCTAAAGCCTGTGCCGAAAGTTATTACCAGGCGCGTGAAGCCCTTGGTTTTCCAATGTGTAAGAAGGAGCAGTAATCCATGCAGTCGCAAAATTTGTTAATTGAAATTGGCACTGAGGAGCTGCCTCCAAAGTCACTAACCCAATTGGCTAGCGCTTTTTCTGAGCAAATACAAAGAGGACTAGAGGATGCCGAGTTAGCGTTTTCAGGCATACAATGGTTTGCTACGCCAAGACGCTTAGCGGTAAGTGTGAGCCAGTTAGCGTTTCAACAAGCGGATAAAATAGTTGAAAAACGCGGTCCCGCAGTCACTGCAGCCTTCGATGAACAAGGCAATCCAACCAAGGCTGCAATGGGCTGGGCGAAAGGTAATGGTATTGAAGTCGCCCAAGCGGATCGGTTAAAAACCGATAAAGGTGAATGGTTAGTCTATCAGGCCAATATTAAAGGTCTTAATTTAAGCGATCTTATTGAAGAGATAGTTAGCAATGCCTTAAACAAGCTACCGATCCCTAAGCCTATGCGCTGGGGCAGCGGTAAAAGCCAGTTTATCCGCCCGGTACATAGCGTCACCCTGCTATATGGAGAAACATTATTAGCCGCCACCATTTTAGGCATTAGTTCTTCCAAAGTTATTTATGGCCATCGTTTTCATGGTGAGAAAACCTTTGAGTTGGCTCATGCAGATCACTATCTTGATGCTCTGCAAAAACATTATGTCATTGCCGACTTTGATCAACGTCAAAACATGATTAAACAGGCGATTCTGCAAGCTGCTGCCAATGAAGACGGTGTAGCTGATATTGATGACGATTTACTAGCTGAAGTAACCGCATTAGTAGAGTGGCCAGTAATATTAACCGCTTCTTTTGAAAACAAGTTTTTGGACGTTCCGAAAGAAGCGCTGATTTATACCATGAAGGGTGACCAGAAATACTTCCCGGTATTGGATCAGCAAGGCCAACTAAAACCACGCTTTATCTTTGTCACCAATATTGAAAGTAAAGATCCTAAACAAATTATTAGTGGCAACGAAAAGGTCATCCGCCCTCGCCTTGCTGATGCCGAGTTTTTCTTTCAAACTGATAAAAAACAGACACTTGAATCACGTCTGGAAAGTCTGGGTACGGTTTTATTTCAAAAGCAATTAGGCACACTAAAAGAAAAATCCGAACGTATTGGTGCACTGGCCAAAGCGATTGCAGAGCAGATTGGTGCTGACGGACAACTTGCCCATCGAGCCGGATTATTATGTAAAACCGATTTAATGACCAATATGGTAATGGAATTTCCCGATGTTCAAGGCGTGATGGGAATGTATTACGCAAAACATGACGGTGAAGATCCGCAAGTTGCTAACGCATTAAATGAACAATATAAACCGCGCTTCGCTGGTGATAGCTTACCTCAATCAACGATAAGCTGTGCCGTAGCACTGGCTGATAAATTAGATACCTTGGTGGGCATTTTTGGTATTGGAATGCTGCCTAAAGGGGATAAAGATCCCTTTGCCTTGCGTCGAGCTGCCATCGGTGTGTTAAGAATTATCACAGATAACAACTTGCCACTGGACTTGGTTGATTTAATTACCCTAAGCAAGGATTTATTAGCCGATAAGTTGTCTAATGCTACGGTTGAATCTGATGTGTTGGACTTTATTCTGGCGCGTTTTAGAGCAATTTATCAGGAACAGAATATCGGAATCGACGTTATTCAAGCGGTGTTAGCGCGTAAACCAACCAAACCTGCTGACTTTGCCGCTCGAATAAAAGGTGTCGCTCATTTTAGTACTCTGGAGAGTGCGCAAAGCCTGGCTGCTGCGAATAAACGAGTAGGCAATATTTTAAATAAAAATGCGCAAAGCATACCCGCATCCTGTAATAGCGATTTACTTCAGGAACCTGCAGAAATTCAGCTAAATGACGCGCTAGTTCGCACTAAAAGTGCAACATTAAGTAGTCTCGAAGCTGGAGATTATCAGGCCGTACTGGCGGAACTCGCCAAGCTTAAAGACAGTATCGATGCTTTTTTTGATTCAGTCATGGTAATGACAGAGGACCAAGCGTTGCGATTAAACAGGCTGGCGCTGTTACAGGATTTACGCCAACAGTTTTTACATGTTGCTGATATTTCATTATTAAATCAGTAATTGATAATTTATTTCGATGTAGTTTGCAGGTTTAACATGCGATTAGCTAAACATATTATTGGTTGCGCAGTGGCACTCTCCTTACTCGGGGGGTGTGCCAGCAATATTTTGGATGAGATATACCAACCCGCAGCCAACCATGACGATCTCTATCTTAGAGGTGCCTTTACGTGGTGGGAAGCTGATGAAGCTTTTAAAGTTCGTCAAGTAAGTGATGATATTTACATGGTCAAAACGGAATTGATCGCCGATGGGCAACCATACGAATTTCGTTTTGTGGACAAAAATTGGAGTGCCGGCTCAAATTGCGGCTATCAAAATAAGGCTCTGGATCAAGTTATTGTGGTTAATCGCCCTGTGGTAAGCAATTGTGACAGCACCACTGAAAATTTTAAGTTTACGCCTCCTGACTCTGGAGAATATGAGTTTTATATCAATTTCGAGCAGGAAAATCATCCTACCGTTTATATAAAAAAATCTGTTTAATATAATTAAATCAGTAAGTTAAATAAATTTATTTAATCAGGTGGATAATGGATAGATAATGGCAACTTCGTCATGGGGTGGCGTTATCAGACTTGTTGACAATATCTTAAATCTAACGGTGATTGCGTCCCTGCCTGCCTCCTTGCGCGTATCCTTACCGTTTCTTTGCACCGATTGAAACTCTCACCGGTGCATTCCTTAACTGGACAAAGTGTAATCTGCATGGAAAAACAAATCTGACTTTTCCGATACGGATAAAACCGCTAAAGCGACAACTGCTGTTACTTACTCGCAGGCTTTGTATCATGTTCCATCTTTTTATTCTGAGCAGGATCTGTTTTACCTGGCTCAGCTTTTTTAGGAGCATTAAACGGCTTTTTATCACTTGCTTTTTGGTCTTTACTTGGATTTTGCATAAATACCTCGGTATCTCTTGCCAGTCGCGATAATGCGAAGAGCTAAGGAAATAAGCTTAACTCAACAATTATCGATTCACTGTGCGCCACCCCACCCATCATTAAAAAAACATACTCCCTTAAGCGCAGCAAACATTCATCATTATGTTTGCATTACCAGGCGCTTAACTTGCACTCGCAATGCTTCTGCGCCCGTTGTTTGAGCCGTAATATCTTCCAACAAACGTACGTGGCCGAATAATGCTTTACGATCATGCAAAAATGCAGCACTAATATGCACCAACCTGGTGGTGTTGTCTTTACGTAACATTCTCGCATGGGTCTTAAACGGTTGTTGAACTTGCAGCGCTTGGCGCCATTCCCGCTGGATCCTTAGACGATCTCCGGCATACACACCATCAACCCAATTCAGTCCTAATAATTGTTCTTCACTGAATCCGGTAATACGGTGATACGCATGATTTGTGTAGGTAATGTGACCAGAAAGGTTGGATATCATGATTCCCATTGATGAAGCATCACCAATCGCTTTAATTCCTGCGATAGTCTCACGTAACCTATCACGGGCCAAACGACTAGCCATACTGTTGACAAGAATGCGTTTCAGCGAATCGACATCAATCTCTTCTCTATCAATATAATCAGAAGCCCCCAATAGAATGGCTTGATGTGCAATGGGTTCATCTGTTTTAGTACAAAGTAATACATATAAGGCTCTGGGTGAGATCAATTGCAACGTCTCAAAACAGGCCAGTCCCTGGCTTCCTGCGCTGCTAATATCCAACAGGACAACTTCAAAGTATTCTTGATTCAATCGCTTAATGGCATCCGTAATATTGATGGCCGATTGCATCTCGAATATGGCCAGTTGCTCGGAACCTAAACATTCTTTAATTTGTTTAGCAAAAACCCGATCGTTTTCAACCACTAATAATTTGATCCGCATGTTTTGCATTAGTCAGCCTCTTTGGTTTTAACGTCCCAATATTTCACCTTAAATAACGACAGGAACAGGGTGGTATTTGTATCATCGAACTAACAAAAGCGGCTGGTCTGTACGCTATCGTACATTTAGACGCCCGAAGTGGGCTAATCAGACCTTATTAACCAATAAGCGTGATAGCGAACAGAATCTGTGCATCAATGACACTATGCTAAGTTTTCATCGCTATCATTCTGATGCCATCAACAATGGAGTGTTATCCAATTCAGTTGTAACAACAAAGCGACGACGGCTGTTGACGGTAATGACCGTTAACTTGGATTCAATTTAACTGAGCAGGAAACAATATATGACATTTCCAGACATACAAATTGACAACACAGAAGCATTGGCACGTGAAAAACCGGCCATCATTGCCAGCAAATTACTCGTTGGTTTAGAGGTGTGTAACCACAAAAAAGAAAAACTCGGCATTATCAAAGAATTGATGATAGATCCCGATAGCGGTAAAGTTGTTTTTGCCGTTATGTCTTTTGGAGGCTTTTGGGGGATGGGTGAACGCCTCACGGCAGTCCCTTGGTCCGCCTTGCTACTCGATGGCCCTCAAGATATGTGCATACTAACAATGGAAACCAATAAGTTTAAATCTGCCCCCTCCTTTGATAGTGATAGCTGGCCGGATATGACCGATAACCAATGGGCAAGCAAGATCTACAATTACTATGATCCACGTGCAGAGACGGCCAATATTTAAACCGTTAAAGCAGTCTTTTTCGCCCGCAGCAATCGCTGCGGATTTTATCTGTACGTAAACCCTCGATTAATCACCACCTATTTGACCGTTAAAAACTGACTGAAATCCTGACGATCAGTGAAATAACACTGACAGCTTTCCGCTTCGAGTCCTTGGCGAGACACTACTTTAATCGTGCCTCGACTATAATGTATCAAGCCTTTTTTCTGGAATTGACCTGCCGCCAGACTTATAGCACTGCGCCTCACCCCAAGCATGTTGGCGATAAATTGATGGGTTAGATGAAAACTTTGCAAATGAGCACGATCATGAGCCATCAACAACCAACGCGCCAAACGATGGGAGACCTCATGAACAGCATTACAATAGTTATTTTGTGCTAATTGCAGTAGTAGGACATATACATAGCGTCCCAATAATGTATGTAGTGCCGAGTATTCCAACATTAACTTGTAAAAATCGTTTGCTGACAGTACAAGTGTTTTTCCGGAGCCCTGCACCATCGCATTCAGAGGTGCTTGCCTAATCCCCAAAACCAACGTCGATCCCAACATTCCCTCACTGCCGATCATCCCCATCTCTAACAACTTGTTTTGATCAGGATGGGCGACTAAAGATATAAAGCCGCTTAATGGGAAGTAAACTTGTTGAAGTTTTTGTCCTGCAACACAAAGGACATCACCAAAATTCATTTGAATGGTGTCACATTGCTCAGTAATCAGTGTGTTTAACTTTTTGGGAAGAAGAGACAACAGCGAATTGGTACCAGTTAATGAAGTTTTGTCTAACATGGGAGTCTCATGCAACGCGGGTAACCAAGAATGGATGGAAAGCGGCTGCGTGACTCTCCACTGCCTAACATGCCTCGAATTTAACCTGTTGTATGTGCGTTACAGCACAACATCTATCTACCCATCTATATTGTTGGCATATACTTCTCTAACCGATCAGTTTCACTTTTAACAACGCTGTAACATTCACAGCAAAGTCTCTCTAATTTAGGCCGGTCGATAACCTCAATATGTCCCCGTTTATAGGTAATAACGCCCTGCTTTTGTAATTTACCCGCGGCTTCTGTCACCCCTTCTCTGCGCACTCCTAGCATATTGGCAATGAGCTCTTGGGTCATCGTAAGATTATTACTGGCTAAACGGTCTAGTGACAATAACAACCATCGGCATAATTGTTGGTCAATACTATGATGACGATTACAAACTGCAGTTTGCGCCATTTGTGTGATTAAAGCTTGGGTATAGCGCAGTAATAACATGCGTATTTCCGGTCTATTGTTAAACTCATGTCGCAGCTCTGCGGCAGGCATTTTGTAAGCGTAACCAGCACTTTGCACTATCGCTCTGCTAGGCGTGCTTTCACCTCCCATAAATACTGCAATACCCACTAGTCCTTCGTTCCCTACTACGGAAATCTCAGCAGATGCTCCATCTGCCATGACGTACAATAATGAAATGATCGAGTCGGTAGGGAAATAAACCGTATTGAGCTGTTGGCCGGACTCATACAATACTTGACCTAATTCCAGCGGAATCAGCTTTAAATGGGGAAAGATTCGTTGTTGAGCCTCTTTAGAAAGTACTTGCAGTAATTTATTGTGATATGTTTCCATCAGCCATATTCCCTTTAGTTGTAGTCTGTACTTGTAAGTTTAACCGCTTGTTCACTGGGACTATGGCTAAACAGGTTTAAGACTAAAATCCAGCTTTAATTGACTACCACTAGCTAATGACTTTGATCTATCGTTGGTCATGGTTTTCTGGACAACCTGGGCCGTAGGCCAATATGGACTCCGGTTAGCCGTGTTCATTTTTGGGTCTTGCCAACGGCGTTGAAACATAAATTCACTATTCTCAAATTTATCCATCATTAGTTCCTTAGCGTGCTAAAAACAATACAGTGTTATTTAGTAAAAATAGCAGAGTCGCCTCTATACATATGTGCGATACCACATATATGTTAGTAAAAAGTATGACATATCTATATTTGTATAAGGGATATATCTGCTAAAGGCCGAACGTTTATTTACGTTGCGCATAACAGCTACAGAGATGATTGCAATTCGTCACGGTTAACCAGTTATTTGCATTTAATGTGCGAATCCGCACAGATAGTTCATCACAAAGTGTTCAAACTGAGCTTCCATCAATAAAGCGTTTAACGAGGGATTATCATGCTGGGAATCATCGCTGTGGCACTCATTGCCATTTGGGCAGCAGGCCTGGTGTCATCTTATTCAATGGGTGGATTTATCCACCTGTTTCTTGTCTTAGCCATTATTGTAGTATTGGTCCGTGTTTTTCAGGGCCAACGCCTTTAATTTAACTGCCAATTCATTTTGAGGAGTTTACTATGCAATTATCATATACCCAGCCATCACATCATCCTTGGTCCATTATCGTTATTAGCTGCTTGTTGTTGCTAACTAATGGGTGTGCCAGTAATAAAAAGCCGCCCACCGAATCCGTCTGGGCGGCAGAGCAAGCGATCGACAATGCGCAGCGGGCTCGTGTTAGCCAATATGCGGCAGCGGAATTGATGCAAGCCAGAGAAATACTCAATCGCGCTCGTCAATCCATTAGTCAAAATGACATGGTTAATGCAGATCGCCTGGCGCAACAATCAGAAGTGACGGCTCAACTGGCTTTTGCCCGAGCAGAACTGGTCAAATCACAACAAATCAATGCTGAAATGTATAAGAGCATTACTCAGTTAGAGCAAGAAATACAACGTAACGAGGGGATAACCCCATGAATATTAACAAAATAATAAAACCAGCTTTGTTTATATCAGCGAGCATTTTTATAACAGCCTGTACAACGGTGCCAGCCAGATTTGCCGGTGCAGATGCCGCGAGGGAGCGACTAAATGCGTTGGAAAGTAATACTAAACTGGCGGATCAGGCACCGATGGCCATGGAAGATGCACGCCAAGCCGTGCTCAGTGCAGAACAGTCACACAAAGAACCAGGTCTTTCTGAACATCTTGTCTTTATTGCCGAACGCAAAGTTGATATTGCCGAAACAGAATCTCAACGACGATATTTGGAAGAGCAGCGTAGTGAGCTCAAAACGAAGCGAGATAATATGCAATTAAATGCTCGAACAGAGGAATCTAGAAGGGCCAAAATCTCTGCAAATCAAGCACAACAAAATGCGCTACAAGCACAGGAACGGGCAGCTAAATCTCAACAGGATACGGCCAAAGCCCAACAAGACTTAAACACTGCAGAAGAAAAAACAGCTAAAACACAACAGCAGTTAAAGGATATGCAACAACAGCTTGCCGAATTAAATGCTCACAATACACTTAGGGGAGCAGTGGTTACCTTGGGTGATTTATTGTTTGATTTCAATAAGTCAGAAATCAAACCCGGGGCCATTTCACACTTAACCAAACTAGCCAGTTTTCTTAACCAAAACACCGATCGCAATGTCACGATCGAGGGGCATACTGATAATGTGGGAGCAGATGATGTTAACCAGCTTCTTTCACAACAACGTGCTGAGGCAGTTAAAAATTATTTGCTAAGCCAAGGTGTTGCCGAACAACGTTTGCAAGCCTTAGGAAAAGGTTCGTTATTGCCTGTTACGGATAACAGCACAGCCTTAAAAAGGCAACAGAATAGACGAGTAGAAGTTATTATTAGTAATCCTGTTACTTAACATAAACCTTGCACAAGTTGGTTATGGTTCCACTAAACCATAGCCTTCAATATTAAAGCTTATGTGATTATGATTAATCTGGAGTATCAATTAGTGGGTGTAATGGAAATGAAATGCGTCTTGATAGAACCATAGCCATTGCAATAACAACACTAAAATAGCCAATAAAAACATATAGTTATAGTTATTTTATCTTATAAAAAAGGCTATTCCATTACTGGAATAGCCTTTATATTATTGGTTTATAATTTACTAAACATCTAGATTAGCAACTCGTAAAGCATTTTCTTCAATAAATGCTCTACGGGGTTCAACATGATCACCCATTAACGTGGTAAACAATAAGTCAGCACCGATCGCATCTTCAATTTTGACTTGCAACATTCTACGAGATTCAGGATCCATAGTCGTTTCCCACAATTGACTTGGGTTCATTTCCCCTAGCCCTTTATAGCGCTGAATATATTGCCCTTTCTTGGACTCTGCCATTAACCAGTCTAGTGCTTCGACAAAATAGTTAATCGGTTTAACTTTTTCGCCACGCTTAACATATCCACCTTCTTCAATTAGACCATTGATGGTTTTGTTCAATTCAACTATTCGCTTGTATTCCGTTGAATCAATAAAATCATGATCGAGTCGATATTCGGTATCTATACCATGTTGTCTAACAATAATGCAGACATAGTAATTGTGTCGCTCTTTATCTTCTCTAATTTCATGGCGATACAATGCACCATCCACTTCATGTTCTTGTAGAGCAGAAATGAATTGTTGCCCAACACTCTCCAGTTTTTCCTGATTGGAAAGGTCCGCTATATCCAATATATCGTTATAGATCATCCGAATTAACAGATTTTTCGGCATCATACGGCTTATTCTATCGATCATGGCGAAAGTTGATTGATATTGTTTAACCATAGCTTCTAATGCAACACCAGAAATCGCCGGTGCCGTTTCATTAACATGCAATGAAGCGCCATCTAGTGCAATGCTGGTCAAATGCTCGGTTAAAGCCGGATCATCTTTAAGATATTGCTCTTGCTTACCTTTTTTAATTTTATACAAAGGTGGTTGAGCGATATAAATATAACCTCTCTCTATTATTTCCGGCATTTGACGATAAAAGAAGGTGAGCAACAATGTACGTATATGCGATCCGTCTACGTCCGCATCCGTCATAATAATGATTCGATGATAACGTAATTTTTCCGGATTATATTCATCTCGACCAATCCCGCACCCCAGTGCGGTAATTAGTGTGGCTACCTCTTGTGAAGATAGCATCTTATCGAAACGCGCTTTTTCTACGTTAAGAATTTTACCCTTAAGCGGCAATATGGCCTGATTTTTTCGATTCCGTCCCTGCTTGGCAGAACCGCCAGCAGAGTCCCCTTCCACAATATAAAGTTCCGAAAGTGACGGATCTTTTTCCTGGCAGTCAGCCAATTTTCCCGGTAAACCGGCAAGGTCCAACGCCCCTTTGCGACGGGTCATATCACGCGCTTTTCTTGCCGCTTCCCTGGCTCTGGCAGCATCAATAATTTTTCCAACAATAATCTTAGCTTCTACCGGGTTTTCTAATAGAAACTCATTTAGACGCTCGCCCATCGCCGATTCAACAGCGGACTTTATTTCTGAAGACACAAGCTTATCTTTGGTTTGCGAAGAGAACTTGGGGTCAGGTACTTTAACAGAAACAACCGCGGTTAATCCTTCACGCGCATCATCACCCGTTGCTGTAGATTTCTCTTTCTTGTTCATACCTTCTTTTTCCATAAAGGTATTAAGTGTCCGAGTTAACGCGGAGCGGAATCCAGCAAGGTGAGTTCCGCCATCACGTTGAGGTATATTGTTAGTAAAACAGAAAATATTTTCTTGAAATCCATCATTCCATTGCATTGACACTTCGACGGAAACACCATCTTCACGATCAACAGAAAGGTGAAATACTTTTTGGTGAACGGGATTTTTATTCTGATTTAGATATTCAACGAAGGCTTTAATACCACCCTCATATTTGAAATGATCGCTTTTACCACTGCGCTCATCGACTAATTTTATCGAAACACCTGAGTTCAAAAAGGATAATTCACGTAATCGCTTAGCTAAAATATCATAGTGAAATTCAATATTAGTGAACGTCTCTTCACTCGGCCAAAAACGTATTGATGTACCAGAGGTCTCTGTTTCTCCCACTACCGCTAAAGGAGAAACCGGGTCACCCATACTATATTCTTGTTCGTGAATTTGGCCTCTACGACGGATTCTTAATTGCAATCTTTTCGACAGCGCGTTGACAACGGAAACACCAACACCGTGTAAGCCGCCTGAAACTTTATAGGAATTATCATCAAACTTTCCGCCTGCATGCAGTACGGTCATGATAACTTCTGCAGCCGAAACCCCTTCTTCTTCATGAATTTCAGTAGGAATCCCACGGCCATCATCTTTTACGGAAACGGAATTGTCACCATGAATAGTGACTACGATTTCATTACAATGACCGGCCAAAGCTTCATCAATTGAGTTATCGACAACCTCAAATACCATATGATGCAGGCCTGTTCCGTCATCAGTATCACCGATATACATCCCCGGACGTTTTCTAACAGCATCAAGTCCTTTTAAAACTTTAATACTGGACGAATCATAATTACCTTGTTCAGCCATTTATCGTTTTCTCCTCGTTCACTTGGCCTTGTTCCACGTGAAACATTTTTATGTTGCTTACATTATTCAAGAACGCAACTTGTTGTTTTTCTGTTGCAGTAATAAATATCTGCGCATTCGTTGCTAACAACTGCTGTATAAATAACTGCCTTTTCTCCGTATCCAGCTCTGCGGCAATATCGTCTAAAAGATAAATGCAGTGCAGATTTCGTTTATCAAAAAGCAATGTTGATTGGGCTATTTGCATAGCTGCAGTTAATACTCGCAATTGTCCTCTAGACAGTACTTCTTGTACGGCCCTAGAATCCACTCTAAGCCGCAAATCGGCTTTATGCGGCCCAACCGTTGTATAGCCATATAATTTGTCTTTATCGCTATTTTTGGTTAACGCCTGAGCTAGATCCAACCCTTTGTCCCAGCCCCTATAATACGCTATTTCGATAGAAAACTCAGGTAAGAATTGCTTAATTTGATGGTCAAAATAAGGTTTTATTGCATCAATATAGTCTTGGCGATACGACGATATTGCTTCGCCTGCCAGTTGCAATTGATGACGCCAATATTCTTCTTGCTTATGTTGCCCCTGGCTTTGTTTTAAAATGGCATTTCGTTGTTTTAGCAGCTTATTAAATAGTGAAATTTTATTTAAAAAAAGAGGTTCCACGTGGAACAATCCCCAATCCATATAACTCCGCCGCAATCCTGGCGAACCGATCAATAAGTCTGAGCTCTGCGGAGTAAAAATCTGCGTGGGCATTTTAAGCGCTAACGTAGAGATGCGCGTTTGTTTATCCCCATCTATTTTTATATCAATTACACCTTGCCTACTTCTTAAAATTCCAACTTTACTTACCTTATCTGCATCCACGCTATCTCTAAGCAATGAAAACAGGACAAACTTATCTTGTTGATCTGAAATAAGGCTTTGAAATTTATTTGTACGAAATGAACGGCCGTAACTCAAATAATGCAACGCTTCGAGAAAAGAGGTTTTGCCACTGCCGTTCTTTCCAACAAATAGATTTATGTTGTCAGAAAGTTGAATGGAAACGTTAGAGAGATTTCTAAATTGTTGTATCTGGACGCTGTCCAGTTTCATCACATTATGCAACTAGAATAATAAGAACAGGATCAAAATATCCGATGAGATCTATAATCTCATCGGCATAATAACGTACAAGACAGATTCGTCGCCAATATCTTCAATTAACGCACTACTGTTGGAATCTGCCATGGTCACTTTAACAACTTCGGAATTTAATGCATTTAATGCATCAATTAAATACGCCACGTTGAAACCGATTTCTAAATCGTCACCCTGATACTGAACATCTACAATTTCTTCCGCTTCTTCCTGTTCAGGGTTATTTGCGGTTATTTTCAATTCTGCGTTACTAAGGTTTAAACGAACACCTCGAAATTTTTCGTTAGATAAAATCGCTGCTCGCGAGAACGCGTTTTTAAGCAGGTTTTTATTCGCTTCAATGAACTTGTCACCGTCTTTAGGTAATACGCGACGATAATCAGGAAAACGACCATCGACCAATTTACTGGTAAAGATAAACGCACTGGAAAAAATACGAATATGATTTGAGCCAATCTGAACTTTTAAGGACTTATCACTATCGTCAATTAAACGTGAAATTTCTAACACACCCTTACGAGGTATAATCACTTGTTTACTGGGTAAATTAGAACTGTATTCAAGACGACACAGGGCCAAACGATGACCATCCGTAGCAACCGTTCTAATAACGGTATCCTCAGTTTCTAAAGATAAACCGTTCAAGTAATAACGCACGTCTTGTTGTGCCATGGCAAAATGAGTACTTTCAATAAGTTTTTTCAACTGTGACTGAGAAAGCTCAAATTCCACCTCTCCTTGCCAATCTTCCAGATTTGGATAATCAGCTGCCGACAAGGTAGATAAGGTAAATTTACTACGACCAGATTTTAAAATTGCACGACTATCTTCAACCGAAAAGATTAGTTCACTACCTTCTTGTAATCCCCGACAAATATCAAATAATTTTTTAGCCGGTACCGTGATTTCACCGTCTGTATAGTCTCCGGACAAACTGATATTAGAAATTAATTCAACCTCTAAATCCGTGCCGGTAAGCCATAGTGAGCCTTCACTCACTTTGATAAGGACGTTGGATAAAATAGGGAGTGTGTGACGACGCTCAACGGCACCTGACACCAATTGCAACGGTTGTAAGAAGTTTTCCCTGCTAATAGTAAATTTCATTGTTGCTACTCTTATTTATTCTTTTTTATGATGACAGTGTTCTTATCAAGTTTTGATAATCTTCTTTTATGTCGTGATTCTCATCGCGAAGCTGTACGATCTTGCGACACGCATGTAATACAGTTGTATGATCCCGCCCCCCAAATGCATCACCAATTTCCGGTAAGCTATGGTTAGTAAGCTCTTTAGCCAATGCCATAGCCACTTGTCTGGGCCTGGCAACACTTCGACTACGACGCTTTGACAGAATATCAGCAATTTTTATTTTGTAATACTCTGCGACCGTTTTTTGTATGTTATCGATAGTAACGAGTTTTTCCTGCAACGCCAAAAGATCTCTTAAGGCTTCGCGTACAAAGTCTATCGTAATTGGACGACCTGTGAAATTAGCATTTGCTATAACCCGATTTAACGCCCCTTCCAGTTCCCTGACATTGGAACGTAACCGCTTGGCAATAAAAAAGGCTACTTCATCCGGAAGATGTATTTTATTTTCCAAAGCCTTTCGCATCAGAATAGCCACGCGGGTTTCTAATTCAGGTGGTTCTACTGCAATTGTTAATCCCCAACCAAAGCGAGACTTGAGCCTGTCTTCAACACCATCAATTTCTTTGGGATACCGATCCGAAGTCAAAATAATTTGCTGGTTACCTTCCAGCAATGCGTTGAACGTATGAAAAAATTCTTCTTGTGAACGTTCTTTATTAGCAAAAAATTGAATATCATCAATTAATAACGCATCTACCGAACGGTAATAACGCTTAAACTCTTCAATAGCATTATTTTGCAGTGCTTTAACCATATCCTGAACAAAACGCTCAGAATGCATATACACCACTTTCGCGTCTTTCTTATTCTCTAATATGCCATTGCCCACAGCGTGCAATAAGTGAGTCTTACCTAATCCAGTGCCGCCATATATAAACAATGGGTTATAAGCACCACCTGGATTATCAGATACTTGACTGGCAGCGGCCCTGGCCAACTGATTGGATTTACCTTCAACGAAATTTTCAAACCGATAATTAAGATTAATATTACTTTTGTTTTGCCCAACCTTCATTTGAGTGGCGCTGGCAGTTTGGCTGCTGGGCGCTTTACCGGCGTTAACAACAGAACTAACACTTTTTTCTGTGGTTAAAATAGGCTCTTTTCTAACCGCCCCCGTGCCTATATCAAGTTTTAAAACCGGCGCATCGTTGCCACAAATTTCAGTAAACAAGGCTGTAATTTGACTGATATATTTATCTCTTACCCAGTCTAATACAAATCGATTGGGTGCAAATAAGGTCAATATTCCACCGTCTTGATCAGCGCGCAGCGGTCTTATCCACATGCTAAATTGTTGTGTTGGCAGTTCTTGTTGAAGCCTTTCCAGGCATTGATTCCACAGAGACATAATTATGCTAGTCCTATAGGCTTTCTTATGGTTAGAGCCTATTTATATAGAGAGAAAACCGATCCATCGATCGCAATATAGTTCAATCTCGAAAATTGAATTTCTATACTTGAGAGTACTAAATAGAGATTATCGCGCTATTTTATCCACAACTTCAATATTGATCTTTTTTATATTTATGCATTACCTGCATACTAACGCTATAATATTGATTTAATTAGCTTTTTAATTGTGGTTAAAAAGTTTTCAGATCACTGTTCATACATACAATAAAAACCATGGTGTATAAAAAGTGACTTAAAAATAAGATATTTACCTAAAATACCAATCAAATCTGTGAATAAAAATACATAACGATATAAGTTATTAACAATAATATATGAGTTTACCCTATTATTTGATTTATATTTTTGAACATAGATTGACTTATCCTGTTTCGATCTCTAGAATTCAGCGTCCTTTTTGAGCGCCTACAGTGTTCAATAGGTTTTATTAACGTTAAAGCAGCGGATTAGGTCATGAAAAGAACATTTCAACCAAGTAATTTAAAGCGTAAACGTTCACACGGCTTTCGTGCTCGTATGGCAACGAAAAATGGTCGTCAGGTTTTAGCGCGTCGCCGCGCCAAAGGCCGTGCTCGTTTATCAGCATAAACGCATTTGTCGAAGTGGGTGAAAATACTTTTTCTCGGGACGTGAGGTTACTCACTCCCACCCATTTCGGAAATGTATTTCAAGATGCAACTTCAGCTCCATCCCCCCAAATAACACTACTTGCAAAAACAAATCAACTCACCAACGCCAGATTGGGTATTACCATTGCTAAAAAAAGGGTAAAAAAAGCTCATGACAGAAATCGTATAAAGCGTATTATTCGTGAGAGTTTTCGCCACCATCAATCCGAACTAGGTAATATTGATATAGTCGTCATTGGTAAAAGTGGGCTGGATAACATGAGTAACCGGGAAATTTTTACACTCCTAGATAAATTATGGAAAAAAATATTTCGCCGCTGCAATCCTTCTTTATCAGTTTGATAAAGGGGTATCAACGCTGGCTGTCGCCCATAATGGGTCAACAGTGCCGTTTTCACCCAACTTGCTCTCATTACTCAATTGAAGCAATTAAAATCCATGGAAGTTGGATTGGGTGTTGGTTAACTGTTAAACGCATACTAAAATGCCAGCCTTTACATTCGGGGGGATTTGATCCCGTGCCACCTAAACAACGAGAAATGAAGTAAATATTATGGAATCCCAACGTAGTTTATTAGTAGTAGGTCTACTTTTTGTTAGTTTTTTATTGTGGCAACAATGGCAAATTGATTACAGCCCACAACCCGTGACCCCAGCTAACCCTATTACTCAAGATCAGCAACAACCTGACTTACATAGTGATGTGCCTGTTAGCCAAGACGTCCCTTCTTCTACAGTCGTTAACAAAACTGATTCATTAGCGAATGATGCCACTACTATCAGAGTAAGTACTGATACATTAGAGCTTTTGATTAATACCAAAGGTGGTGACATTGTTAGTGCCAACTTAAATGATTTTTCACTAACTCAAGGCTCAGACGAAAAATTTAGCTTACTTAGACCGAATCAAGCTGAATTATATATTGCCCAAAGTGGTTTAATTGGCGCAGATGGTCCAGATGCAAGCAAAGATGGCCGCCCTGTATACCAAACAACCGCACAATCTTATGTACTTAATGGCGAGGAACTTGTCGTTCCGTTAACCTGGCAATCTGAGAATGGTTTAAGCATTACCAAAAACTTTATTTTCCATGCTGGAAAACACAATATCGAAGTTAAATATGATATTCAAAACAATGGCACTTCTGCCGCTAATATCCAGCAATATGCGCAGTTAAAGCAATCTGTCGCCGGCAAGAAAAGCGGTGGCATGTTTATGCCAACTTATCGAGGCACTGCATACTCGACAGCCGAATCCCGCTACGAGAAATATACATTTGATGACGTAAATGAAGCTAATTTACGTAAAGTTACCCAAGGTGGTTGGGTCGCTATGTTAGAGCACTATTTTGTTTCGGCTTGGATCCCACCTGAACAACAACAAAACACGCTATTCAGTAAAAGTACTAACAATGGCGCGTTTGCCACTATAGGTTATACCAGTCAGCCAGTCGTAGTTGAACCAGGACAACAAACCAGTATCAGCAGTGAGTTATATCTTGGTCCTAAAAACCAGGATGCATTAGAGCATTTAGCTAAAGGTTTAGATTTAACCGTAGATTACGGGATCCTTTGGTGGATTTCCCAGCCTCTGTTTGCACTATTAAAGTTTATTCAAAGCTTTGTAGGAAACTGGGGGGTAGCTATCATTATTATCACCATTATCGTTAAAGGAGCCATGTATCCGTTAACCAAAGCCCAATATGTGTCTATGGGTAAGATGCGTGCCCTGCAACCTAAAATGGCAGCGTTAAAAGAACGTTATGGTGATGACAGACAGAAAATGTCACAGGGAATGATGGAGTTATACAAAAAGGAAAAGGTCAATCCAATGGGAGGCTGCTTCCCGTTAATTTTGCAAATGCCTATTTTCCTGGCGTTGTATTATGTTTTTCTTGAAAGCGTTGAATTCCGTCATGCCGGTTTCTTTTTATGGATAACTGACTTATCCGTACAAGATCCCTACTATGTATTACCTGTTCTGATGGGCGCGAGTATGTTCTTGTTACAAAAACTCAATCCCGCCACAGTACAAGATCCCATGCAGCAAAAAATCATGCAATGGATGCCTGTCGCAATGACCGTATTTTTCCTATGGTTCCCCGCTGGATTAGTATTGTACTGGTTAGTGAGCAACTTGATTACCATTACTCAAGCAAAAATTATTTATGCTGGTATGGAGAAAAAAGGGATTAAGATAAAATAGTCTAACTATTATTTTTATTGAGCCCACCTTTGGTGGGCTTTTTTATATGCCACCAACACAATGCTCGTTAGTTATCGCTGAATTAAGCAATTTGAAGTAGTTTGAGTATATAAATAGTAATCGATTATAATCATCACAAATAATTGGAGTATGTTATGCCTTCTTTTGACATTGTTTCTGAAATTGATTTGGTAGAAGTAAAAAATGCAGTAGACAACGCTAGCAGAGAACTGGATACCCGCTTTGACTTTAGGGGAGCAGAAGCCAGTTTTGAACTGAAAGATGGCGTGGTTACAATGACCACAGAGAGTGATTTTCAGCTGCAACAAATGAAAGATATATTGCGTGCAAAATGTGTAAAACGAAATATCGATGCCAATAGTCTCGAATCGCAAGAATTAGTCCGGGTTGGTAAATCATTCAAACAAAATATCGTGTTTAAACAAGGTATCGACCAACCAATGGCTAAGAAAATCATCGCCAAAATTAAAGAAGCCAAAATTAAAGTTCAAGCTTCAATACAAGGTGAACAACTTAGAGTAACAGGTAAAAAACGCGATGATTTGCAACAAGCTATGGCAATTATCAAACAAGCTGATCTAGGTCAGCCATTTCAATTTAATAATTTCCGCGATTAAATGCAAAACGAACAAACTATTGTTGCCCAAGCAACAGCTCCGGGTCGGGGTGGTGTTGGTATTATTCGTGTTTCAGGTCATATGGCGGCTTCAGTCGCCCAGCGGATACTAGGTAAAGTCCCCAAGACCCGTCAGGCAGAGTATTTAGCTTTTTATGACGCGAATAACACTACTCTGGATCAAGGTATTGCACTATTTTTCCAAGGTCCAAACTCTTTTACCGGAGAGGATGTATTGGAGTTGCAGGGGCATGGTGGTCAAGTTGTTCTGGATATGCTGCTCAAGACCATCTTGGAAGACAATAATATTCGTTTAGCCCGTCCTGGTGAGTTCAGTGAGCGGGCCTTTTTAAACGATAAACTCGATTTAGCCCAAGCAGAAGCCATCGCTGATCTTATCGATGCCAGTTCGGAACAGGCGGCTCGTAGCGCATTACGATCCTTGCAAGGTGAGTTTTCATTGCACATCAATCAGCTTGTGGAAATGACTATTCATTTGCGTATGTATGTAGAAGCGGCTATCGATTTTCCTGATGAAGAAATCGACTTTCTTAGCGACGGTAAAGTACTTAACGATCTGCAACACATCATTCAACATCTGCAACAGGTTCAACAGCAAGCCAAACAAGGTAGTATTCTGCGTGAAGGTATGCGAGTCGTCATTGCTGGGCGACCCAATGCCGGTAAATCCAGTTTACTAAATGCCCTGGCAGGACGCGAAGCTGCCATTGTTACCGATATTGCAGGCACCACTCGAGACGTATTAAAAGAACATATCCATATCGACGGCATGCCATTGCATATTATTGATACTGCCGGACTTCGGGAAAGTCACGACAAAGTGGAACAAATTGGTATTGAGCGCGCGTGGCAAGAAATTGAACAAGCAGACCGGGTATTATTTATGCTCGACAGCACTGAAACCGATGCCACCGATCCCCATGATATTTGGCCGGATTTTGTCGATCGTTTACCCGATAATATGAAAATGACCGTTATTCGTAACAAGGCCGATCTTTCCGGTGAGACTATCCAGCAAACGACTTTTAATCATTATCCCGTGCTACATATATCCGCAAGTAACAAGCAAGGTATTGATTTGCTCGCACAACATTTAAAAGACTGTATGGGTTTTGAAGCCAAAACAGAAGGGCAGTTTATCGCACGACGCAGACATCTTGATGCACTGGATAAAGCTGCGGAACATCTGCAAACTGGGCAACTACAATTAGAAAATAATCTGGCTGGTGAACTGTTAGCGGAAGAATTACGTTTAGCTCAACAACACTTAAATGAGATTACCGGTGAATTCAGTTCCGATGACTTACTGGGTAAAATATTCTCTTCGTTTTGTATTGGTAAATAGCCTCACTACTCCAAATAAGCGATAAACTATTATAAAAATAGCTGTATATGTCGTCAGCATAGAGCAGCCAGGATCAAGTAGCATGAAGTACGGCCGTTCAATTATTTTATTGTTTATGCTAGTCATCTGTTCGGTGGCACGTGCACAAAATCCTCTTTTGCCCAGTTTAAACTTAAGTAACGTTAATCACGTTAATGTTGCTGATAAAATAGCCTATTACCAGTTAGACCAACAGACTATCCCCAGCACCAGAAACGAATTGGCTAAATGGATAATGGCGCTCACTCCACACCATTCAACCAAATTGAATGGTGATCGTTATATTGCCGCTTTCACTTTGCATAATGATACAAAACAAGAAAACTGGTTTATCTATCCATATGGTTCGGTAATAGAAAATATCCACATAATCACTTACGGATCAGAGGCTACAACTGTTGGTATATCGGGTTACAACCACCGTAATAAAGTAAATTATCATTATGGCGATGAAGTCTATATCCCTGCTGGAAAAAGCCGGGACATCGTCATACTGTTCGATAGCCAGTTCTTCTTTGCCCCAATCAAACTGGTTGTAGCACCCCAACAGCAAATGGAACCGGAACTGCAGTTGGAAAACACACTGTTACTGCTCTGTCTGGGAGTTTGTATTGCACTAGGTTTATATAATCTATTTCTTTATATCGGTAGCAGACAACGCGTTTATATTTTCTACGCATTTGCTACATTAAGTTACGCATGGGGTTGGGCTCATGTATTTGGCGTAATAGAAAATATTACCCACCAGCAATACCCTAATTTATTAATGCTTCCCTATAATTTGGGTGCGCTGTTTTCCTGCTATTTCACGATTGAATTTTTACAATTAAAACGGCGGGCACCTCGGCTTTACAAATTATTAATTTTCAATGCCATCTTTGCTGCCATTGCCTGCCCACTGTCAATCGCGAGTCCAGCTAATGGATTAATATTAGCCTCTATCAGTACCAGTATTGTGCTGATATTAGGCTTATATGCAGGCATTGCTTCCTGGCGAAAGGGGTTTTCGCCAGCCAAATATTTCGTTATCGCATTTATGTGTGTTGTATTGCCCAATATCGTAGGCAATTTAATGAATTTGGGCATATTGCCCGGACTGAACGTCAATATTTATTTATTGGGTTTAATCGGCAACACCATGGATAGCTTGTTGTTAGCATTTGCGGTTGCAAACAAAGTAGATGTACTTAATTTGAAAAACAACCAGCTAACTCTGGAGTTAGAAAATAAAATCAAAGAATTACATTTACTTAATTCAACATTGGAACAAAAAGTAGAGGAACGTACTACTGATCTGCAAAAACAAAAACATAAAGCAGAACAAGCAGCAAAATTATTAGAACACCTGGCCAATATTGATCCTGTAACCCAAATAGCTAACCGACGTCGCTTCAATGAGGTATTAGCCCTAGAATGGCGAAATGCTCTTAGAAATAAGTCATGCCTATCAATTATTATGGTCGACATCGATAATTTTAAACAATACAACGATCATTATGGTCATGCGGCAGGAGATGAAGTTTTACAGAAAGTGGCGGATGTATTGCGCCAGCAATTAAAACGTCCTAAAGATCTGGTTGCTCGATTTGGTGGTGAAGAATTTATAATTATTCTGCCCGACATTGACAAACAAGGCGGCTTTGAACTTATGCAACAATGTTGTCATGCCATTGAAAACCTGAACATTAAGAATCCAATTAATAACACTAATAGCGTTATTACTATTAGTGTTGGTGGAACAAGCTGTATCGTTGATAATTCAATTCAGAGCGAAACATTACTAAAAATTGCGGATGACATGATGTATCAAGCCAAAAAACTCGGCAAGAACAACGTTGTATGGTCCACATAAGCAGCAATAGCGGGAAATAACATGCAAGTTGAAATTATTGTCGGCTCAATGTTGGGAGCCAGTGAATATGTAGCCGACGCATTAGCAGCTAAACTGGAAACGCTAGGAATTGCCAGCGAAATTCATTTGCAACCAGATACGCAACAACTGGATCAGAATAAATTATGGTGTATCTGCACCTCTACTCACGGAGCGGGAGATTTACCTGACAATATCCAACCTTTTGCAGAACAATTAAAACAGCAGCAGTTACCCCAGGTTCATTATATAATTGTTGGCTTAGGCGACAGTAGTTACGATACGTTTTGTCAGGGGGGTAAAAAAATGCATCAATTGATGCAGTCAGCCAATGCGATATTATTAACGGATCCGTTATATATTGATGTGCTTCACCACCCTATTCCTGAAGATGAAGCAGAAGCCTGGTTAGAAAACTTATTTAACCAACCTGACTTTAAACAACAAATTCACTCTTTATGCTAAATCAATCTGAACTAAACGCGTTAAAACAATCTGTTAGCAACGAAGCAAGAGTTCTTTATTTCATGGGTTTACGCAATAGCGTAGATGAAAAAAGCGGAACCACTTCGCCACTAAATTACAATCAGTTGAAAGATCTACTAAATGGTAAAACTGAAATAATTAGTTTAGGCCGACAAATTAATGCGCTAATCAAAGAATTAGTCGATGTTGGATTAGTTAATTACACCGAGATACAGCAAGAAAATCATAGTCTTAACGGCAAGCAATTATTACTTCCCCTAGTAGCGACACAAAACAATGATTATCAAAACTTGCATATGCAATGGCAATCTATGCGCCCAGATTGGCAACCTAATAACATTTTATTTAATCAACTGGCTAGTCTGGTAGGTATTATTGAAAAAGCCTATAGTGATGATGAGCTAGGTGAGTTTATCGCCTATTGGTTAACTCGGCCTGAATCCAATTTTACTTTATTTCAATGGACTCAAAAATTTGTCCAACATTTAAAGAAAAAACGCTTAGCCTACAATAGCAAACCGCAAAAACGCGTAGGTAACCAATTAATAAATCCTAAAGCGGCATTAAAGGCCGACGAAAACGCCAAAAAGCTGGTGGAGAAATACAGTGCAAAGCATCAAAAATAAAATTGATCAATTAGCCAAAACACTGGGACGGAAACCTGTTGATGAACAGCCTGTCGATTACCAGAGTTTGCGGGCTGTATATGAGCAACAAGCTAATAACGATATTAAAAAATTACAGCTTCAAGCCAAAAAAGAACGTATTCATAATATTCATGGTCGTTCTGATTTAAATCCCAAGTGGACGTTTGACAATCTAGTCGAAGACAGTGATGACGTCATTGAAGCTATCAGTATTGCTAAATCTTTTATTGCCGCTCACGACGATGTTGACTGGCGTCAAAGTGGCTCACATATGATGATATTTTATGGTGATTACGGCCGTGGAAAATCACATATAGCAGGTGCAATCGCCCATGAACTCATCGATCAATATGAAATTTCGGTATTGTACCGCCAACTGTCAACCTTACTGGAAATGCGTTTCTCATCTTTTGATTACAATGCACAAGACAATATTGGTGAAAAGTTTCGTGAAGTAAATCAAGAATTATTAAACGTTGATTTACTCATTCTTGACGAAGTTTGTGTAAATGAAACCATTTTGAAAAAAAATACCCAGAGCTGGTTAGGAAATCTGTTACGTCAACGTCTGGTTAACCATAAAAACTGTATATTAATAACTAACCATAATTTGGCTGAACTGGAAAATGCATTAGGTCATTATTGTTTCGAATCAATCAAAGAATATGATACTTATCGAGTCCAGTTTTCAGGCCCTAGCAGACGTAAAACCCTGGCAACAGAGGCAGAAGAAACTGCATACAGCAACACTAACGCTTATCACCCAAATCAAATTAAATAAATTCCCATCCCCTATTTATAGATAAAGTTTGTCTGCAACAAGGATCTATATTGAATAGATCCTGCTTTCTTTTTCCTCGATTTAAACATCAATTAACCGGACCAGTCACTCAGCAACAGATTATTTTAGATTAAAAAGACAAACTTCACTTGATAGGTTATTGATTAACATGGCCAATCCTTGAGTGGATCTGTGTACAAAATAATAACTAATTATGACGAGTAAAAAACAGTTAGTATTGGCTTAAAATAACTTTTAAAACAGTTAGTTATAACTGATTTATTATTTACCTAATTTTTATTGATCACAATTTACACACAGTTAGATCACTGGAAATAAATAATTGTGTATAACTTAGTGAATAACCTATTATTTAAGTATTATTATCCACTTTATAAAATTATTTAAATATTCATCTGTGGATAAAATAGTGAGTTATCCCCATGATTTGAGTATGTTATTTGATCAATACCAACAACTTAAATTTTATATAAATAACTGTTTTATATGAATTTAATCAACTTATACATGATATACGGTTGCTTAATAGTAGTAATAGTAAGTAAAAGATCTATATAGATCTTATATTAATTAAGATCTCTAAAAACAATATTGCTCGAATTTTAATCGTTTCAATAACAACAGAAAATCTATAGAATATGCGCCCCCGATTTTGCCGGGTTAAACATTGAGGTAGGTATGCTTTACGAACAACAATTTGATGTCATTGTTATTGGTGGTGGCCATGCAGGAACTGAAGCTGCATTAGCGTCAGCCAGAATGGGTTCAAACACATTATTGCTTACCCACAATATTGAAACTCTTGGACAAATGTCCTGTAATCCGGCAATTGGTGGTATAGGTAAAGGACATTTGGTCAAAGAAATTGATGCTTTAGGTGGTGTAATGGCACAAGCCATTGACCATGGTGGTATTCAATTTCGTACATTAAATTCCAGTAAAGGCCCAGCGGTTAGAGCGACTAGAGCCCAAGCCGATAGAACCTTATATAAAAACTTTGTACGTCAGGTACTGGAAAATCAACCTAATCTAACCTTATTTCAACAATCATGTGATGATTTGATAGTAGAAAATCATCGTGTTACCGGCGTCGTTACCCAAATGGGATTAAAGTTTAAAGCCAAAACCGTGGTTTTGACGGTAGGAACATTTTTGGGTGGTGTTATTCATATTGGATTGGATAATTATCAAGGAGGACGAGCTGGCGATCCTCCTTCAAATGCTCTGGCACAACGCTTACGCGCTTTACCCTTTAGAACGGATAGGTTAAAAACCGGTACCCCGGCCCGATTAGATGCGCGTACATTAGATTTTTCAGTCATGCAGGAACAAGCAGGTGATAATCCAGTTCCGGTATTTTCTTTTATGGGAAAAGCAGAACATCATCCTCGTCAAATTTCCTGCTATATCACGCATACCAATGAAAAAACTCACGATATTATCCGTGGTGGGCTAGATCGATCGCCCATGTATACTGGCGTAATAGAAGGAATTGGACCAAGATATTGTCCGTCTATTGAAGATAAAATTAATCGTTTTGCGGATAAAACGTCACACCAAATTTTTGTTGAGCCCGAAGGGCTTAACAGTATTGAAGTGTATCCAAATGGTATTTCAACCAGTCTTCCTTTTGATGTACAAATGGCATTAGTACGTTCGATAAAAGGTTTTGAAAATGCGCATATTATTCGTCCTGGTTATGCTATTGAATATGACTTTTTTGATCCGAGAGATTTAAAGCAATCGCTTGAAACCAAATTTATAGAAGGATTATTTTTCGCTGGCCAAATTAATGGCACAACAGGTTATGAAGAAGCCGGTGCGCAAGGATTAATTGCCGGAATGAATGCGTCATTACAATCTCAAAATAAAGAAAGTTGGACGCCTCGTCGAGATGAGGCATACATGGGCGTGTTAATTGACGATTTATCCACCATGGGGACTAAAGAACCCTATCGAATGTTTACTAGTAGAGCTGAATATCGATTATTACTGCGAGAAGATAATGCCGATATTCGTTTAACTGGCAAAGGACGAGAATTAGGTTTGGTCGATGATGCAAGATGGCAGGCATTCAATCAAAAGCTCGAGGCAATTGAGTTAGAAAAGCAACGTTTGAAATCAACTTGGGTGTCGCCTTCACATGTGGCAGCAGAAGCATTAAATCCGAGCTTGAAAAACCCGATTACCAAAGAAAATTCGCTGGAAGAATTGTTGCGTCGTCCCGAAATGACCTATGAGAAATTGATGCAGATTGAATCATTAGGGCCGGGGTTAGAAAATAAGCAAGCGGCAGAACAAATTGAAATCCAGACTAAATATGCTGGATATATTGAACGTCAATATGATGAAATAGCGCGCACTTTACGTAATGAAAATACCTTATTACCGATGGATTTTGATTACAGCAAAATTTCAGGTTTATCCAATGAAGTGGTAGCTAAATTAACTGATGCCAGACCAGAAACCATTGGTAAAGCATCACGGATTTCAGGTATTACTCCAGCTGCGATTTCTTTGCTATTGGTGTATTTGAAAAAACAGGGTTTGTTACGCAAAGAATCGAGAAACATAGCCTGATGATACAACCTGATCCCGCTTTACTTGCTCAATTACAAAAATGGGTTGAGCAAACAAAAATAACAGTTAGTCAGCAACAGTTGCAGCAATTAGTTTGCTTTGTGCAGTTAATTGATAAGTGGAATAAAGCCTATAATTTAACTTCTGTTCGTGATCCAATGCAGATGTTAAGCAAACATATCCTTGATTCTATTGTTGTTGCCCCTGAACTGGATAAACAATCCTATATCGATGTCGGTACAGGACCTGGTTTACCTGGTATTCCACTAGCAATTATGTGCCCGGACAAACATTTTGTTTTACTTGATAGTTTAGGAAAACGAGTTCGTTTTATGAAACAAGCCGGTTATGAACTTGGCTTAAACAATATTCAACCGGTGCAGTCACGAGTAGAACAATACCAAAGCGATATTCGCTTTGATGGTGTCATTAGCCGTGCATTCGCCTCACTAAAAGATATGTTGCACTGGTGTCAGCATCTGGTAGATTCACAGGGGAATTTTTTAGCCCTGAAAGGCCAATATCCTCAACAGGAACTTAATGAATTATCATCTGAATTTAGTTTATTGCAGGCAATTAAACTGAATGTACCGGGTCTTGAGGGTGATCGTCATTTGATTAAAATAAGCAAAAAATAAAAATTATTGTACTCAACAACATTTGGATATTTATTTTGGGAAAGGTCATTGCAATAGCTAATCAGAAAGGTGGTGTAGGTAAAACGACCACTGCCGTTAACGTTGCCGCTTCCATGGCAGCGACCAGACGCAAAGTATTACTGATTGATCTTGATCCACAAGGCAATGCCACCATGGGCAGTGGTGTAGATAAATTTGATGTTGAATCAACCTGCTATGAATTACTCATTGAAGAAAAACCGGTTGATGAAGTTATCGTCAAAGAAACAAGCGGTAAATATCATCTTATTGCGGCTAATAGTGATGTCACTGCGGCAGAAATAAAATTAATGGAAGTGTTTGCCCGTGAATTACGTTTGCGTAATGCCTTGCAGCCCGTGCGTGATTACTATGATTATATTTTTATCGATTGCCCCCCTTCACTAAGTCAGTTAACGGTCAATGCGATGGCAGCTGCCGATTCAGTATTGGTTCCAATGCAATGTGAATATTATGCCTTGGAAGGATTAACCGCGTTAATGGATACTATTAGAAAATTAGCCTCGGTGGTTAACCCTGAACTAACAATTGAAGGTGTTTTGCGTACCATGTACGATCCGCGCAATAGATTGGCTAATGATGTTTCCGAACAGTTAAAACGTCACTTTGGCGCACAGGTATACCGTACTGTAATACCACGTAATGTCAGATTGGCAGAAGCACCCAGTTTTGGAACCCCAGCAATGTATTATGAAAAATCATCTACCGGTGCGAAAGCTTATCTGGCATTAGCCGGTGAGATTTTGCGTCGCGGAAAAACTAACCAAGCCACATCAACCAGTTAGAACTGAGGAAAACATGTCGACCAAAAAAAGAGGATTGGGTAGAGGCTTGGATGCATTGTTGGCAACCAGTCAACAGACCCGGAATGAAAAAAATACTCAACCGCTTGAAAATGGTGAATTACAAAAATTACCTATAGAATTTTTACAGCCTGGTAAATATCAGCCTCGTAAAGACATGTCTCCTGACGCATTGGAAGATTTAGCCTCGTCTATCCGATCACAAGGTATTATTCAGCCTATAGTGGTACGAAAGCTTTCTAACGATAAATATGAAATTATTGCCGGTGAACGCCGTTGGCGTGCATCGCAATTAGCTCATTTAGATGAGATTCCTTGTCTAATCAAAAATGTCCCCGATGAAGCAGCTGTTGCGATTGCCTTGATCGAAAATATTCAACGTGAAGATCTCAACGCAATGGAAGAAGCTCAAGCCTTGGATCGTTTATTAACAGAATTTGAATTAACCCATCAGGAAGTGGCTGAAGCGGTGGGTAAATCCCGAGCCAGCGTGACCAATTTATTACGTCTGAATAATCTTAACGAAGATGTTAAATTATTGTTAGAGTATGGTGATATTGAAATGGGCCATGCTCGGGCGTTGTTAGCATTAGAAGGTGAAAGTCAGCTTGAAGCTGCGCGCACAGTGGCTGGTAAAGGATTAACCGTTCGTGATACTGAAAATCTGGTGCGTAAAATTCTTGAACCTGCCAAGCAAAAAGAACAGCAAAAAGACGACCCGGATGTAAAAAGGCTGGAAACTAAATTATCTGAAAATCTGGGTGCTGCTGTATCTATTTCACACAATACCAAAGGCAAAGGGAAAATGGTGATTAATTACAGCAGTCTAGATGAGTTAGATGGTATATTAGCCCACTTTAAAATCAGTTAATAACTGAAATAGACTGGTCGGTTATCAGTTGTAAAAACTGCGTAAAACAGTATAATTCCGGCGCTTTTATTGAATTTAATGCACAAGAGGCCATTAATGGCACAAAATTTGGCCGGAACAGGGCGATTACTGGTCAGAAAAATTTTTTTATATCAGTGCATAACAGCACTGATTAGCGCCTTGATTTGTTTATTAATTTGGAATCAGCAACAAGCAGTTTCAATATTGGTAGGTGGCTTAATTTGTACATTTAGCCATTTTATTTTTGGCCTCATGGCATTTAGATATGCTGGAGGCAGCAAGAACAAACAGGTAGTAAAAAGTTTTAATCAAGGATTAAAACTGAAATTAGCATTGAGTATTATTTTTTTCGTTGTTGCGTTTCAATGGCTAAAATTACCTTTCCTGCCCTTATTGGCAGGTTATTTTTTAACACAAATTAGTCAATGGTTTTGTATTGCATATTCAAGTCACGAAAGTTGAATCGGGGCTGTAAAAAATTTTTAACTTTAAACAATTGGGATAGATGATGTCTGGAACTGGTGAAGAACAAACCATTAGTGGTTATATTCAGCACCACTTGACCAATGCAACGGTTGGGGAAGGTTTTTGGACCTTTCACATTGATACTCTTGCATGGTCTGTGGGCTTAGGACTTGTATTTCTATGGCTTTTCCGCTCAGTAGCAAAAACCGCTACTACAGGGGTGCCGGGAAAATGGCAAGCGTGCGTTGAACTTGTTATTGAATTCGTTGATTCAACCGTTAAAAGTACATTTCACGGCAAGAGTGCCTTGATTGCACCATTATCACTAACCATCTTTGTATGGGTATTGTTAATGAACTTGATGGATCTTATCCCGGTTGATTTCCTGCCATGGATAGCTCAGCAAATCGGTGGATTGATGGGATATGATCCTCATCATGTTTATATGAAAGTCGTCCCGACTACCGATGTAAATATGACTTTTGCCCTATCGATAGGTGTATTTTTACTGATGATCTTTTATTCGATAAAAATAAAAGGTTTTGGCGGGTTTATGAAAGAGCTTTATGCCCATCCTTTCAATACACCTTGGTTATACTGGTTTAACTTTATTTTGGAATTGGTGTCGCTGATCGCGAAACCTCTTTCATTGTCACTACGTTTATTCGGAAACTTATATGCGGGTGAATTAATCTTTATTTTGATTGCGGCAACCATCGGACTTTGGCAGTTGCCAATCCACTTTATCTGGGCGGCATTCCATTTACTGATAATTCCGTTACAAGCATTTATTTTCATGATGTTAACCATTGTTTATTTAAGCATGGCACATGAAGATCACTAATATAGTCTGGATAATTTAAGCACAATTTTATAAAGCCCCTATTAGGGCGGCAGGCAGGAAGCCTCAATTAGTAATTTTTAACAATTTTTTAAACTTTAACTTTAAACTTAGAAGGTGAAAATCAATGGAAATCTTAGGTAATCTTTATATCGCAGTAGGTATTTTGATCGGTCTTTGTGCATTAGGTCCTGCAATTGGCTTTGGTTTGTTAGGGGGTAAATTCCTTGAATCTGCTGCCCGTCAACCTGAATTAGCACCACAATTACAGGTGAAAATGTTTATCGTTGCGGGTCTTATCGATGCTATCGCGATGATCGGTGTGGCTATCGCTCTGTTCTTGTTGTTCGTTGAAAGCGCGAAATTTGCTGTATAAGCACCCACTACAACAACGAATTGAGGAGGAGCGGTTTTGAATATTAACGCCACTCTATTAGGTGAACTGATTGCATTCATCGTTTTCGTTTGGTTCTGCATGAAATATGTATGGCCACCGATTATTAGTGCAATCGAAGAACGCCAAAAGAAAATTGCCGATGGGTTGGCCGCTTCAGATCGTGCTGAAAAAGACTTGCAACTGGCTCAAGAAAAAGCCACTGCACAGTTGAAAGAAGCAAAATCACAAGCTGCTGACATTATCGAACAGGCTAAAAAACGGGCGTCTCAAATTATTGACGAAGAAACGCAACGTGGTCACCAGGAGCGTGAAAAAATCATTGCTCAAGGTCAGTCTGAAGTCGAAGCAGAAAGAAATCGTGCTCGTGAAGAATTACGTCAACAAGTAGCTGCTCTTGCAGTCACTGGTGCCGAAAGAATTCTGGGTCGTCAAATTGATGCTGCAGCACAAAGTGACATAGTTGAAAAACTTGTCGCTGAGTTATAGGGGAGTAAGAGCTTATGTCTGAAATGACAACCATTGCTCGCCCTTACGCAAAAGCAGCTTTTGAATATGCGGTCGAAAGCAAAGCCATTCAAGGTTGGCAGGAAATGTTAGCATTTTCTGCTCAAGTTGCTGTTAATGATCAGGTAAAACCATTACTTACCGGCTCAGTATCAGATGACAAATTGGCAGATATATTTGTCCAACTTTGTGGTGAACAGCTCGATCACAATGGCCAGAATTTTATTAAAGTTCTTGCGGAGAACAGACGTTTACCAGCATTGCCTGAAATCTTGGTATTGTTTAATGCTTACAAAGCAGAGTATGAAAAAGAAGTAGATGTTGATATCACTTCTGCTGTTGAGTTAGACGAAAAACAAAAGCAAGAAATCAGCGTGTCATTAGAAAAACGTCTGACACGAAAAGTTAAGCTGAATTGTAGCGTAGATCCTGTTTTGATCGCTGGCGTAGTAATTAAAGCCGGTGACACAGTTATCGACGGTTCTGTACGAAGCAAATTAAACCGTCTAGCAGACGCGTTACAAGCATAACGGGGAAATGAGGATGCAACTGAATTCCACTGAAATCGCCGAGCTGATCAAAAAAAGAATTGAACAGTTTGAGGTCGTAAGTGAAGCGCGTAATGAAGGTACTATTGTTGGTGTAACTGACGGTATCATTCGCATTCACGGTCTTGCAGATGTTATGCAAGGTGAAATGATAGAACTTCCAGGCAGTCGCTACGCCATTGCACTTAACCTTGAGCGAGACTCGGTTGGTGCAGTAGTGATGGGTCCCTATGCGGACTTGCAGGAAGGGGTAAAAGTAAAATCTACTGGTCGTATTTTAGAAGTACCAGTGGGTCGTAATCTATTAGGTCGTGTGGTTAACACACTAGGTGCACCTATTGATGGTAAAGGCGCGATTGAAGCTGACGGTTTTGAGCCGGTAGAAAAAATCGCACCGGGCGTAATCGAACGTCAATCTGTTGATCAGCCAATTCAGACGGGTTATAAGTCAATTGACTCAATGATCCCGGTTGGTCGTGGTCAGCGTGAGTTGATCATCGGTGACCGTCAAACCGGTAAAACCGCGTTAGCCATTGATGCCATCATCAACCAAAAAGGTACTGGCGTTAAGTGTGTGTATGTTGCTATCGGTCAGAAAGCATCAACTATCGCTAACGTAGTACGTAAACTGGAAGAACACGGTGCACTGGAAAATACCATTGTTGTTGCTGCAACGGCTTCAGAGTCGGCAGCATTACAATATTTGGCGCCATACTCTGGTTGTACTATGGGTGAATATTTCCGCGATCGCGGTGAAGATGCATTGATTGTTTATGATGATTTATCTAAACAAGCAGTTGCTTATCGCCAAGTATCACTATTATTGCGTCGTCCACCAGGTCGTGAAGCTTATCCTGGAGATGTTTTCTATCTTCACTCACGCTTGTTGGAGCGTGCTGCGCGCGTTAACGACATGTATGTTGAGCGTTACACTAAAGGTGAAGTGAAAGGTAAAACCGGTTCTTTAACCGCCTTACCTATCATCGAGACACAAGCCGGTGACGTTTCTGCATTCGTACCGACTAACGTTATCTCTATTACTGACGGTCAGATATTCCTGGAAACCGACTTGTTTAACGCGGGTATTCGTCCTGCCGTTAACGCGGGTATTTCGGTATCTCGTGTTGGTGGTGCAGCGCAAACTAAAATCATTAAAAAGCTAGGTGGTGGTATCCGTTTAGCATTAGCTCAATATCGCGAATTAGCGGCGTTTTCGCAGTTTGCTTCTGACTTGGATGAAGCGACTCGTGCTCAATTAGAGCATGGTCAACGTGTTACTGAGTTAATGAAACAAAAGCAATACGCCCCGCTATCTGTAGCTGATATGGCTGTTTCATTATTTGCTGTAGAAAAAGGCTTTTTGAAAGAAATCGAAATGAACAAAATTCTCGATTTTGAAGCCTCTTTACACTCATTTATGAATAGTGAATATGCTGAGTTAATGAGCACTATTAACAGTACCGGTAACTACAACGACAGTATTGAGTCGTCCTTGAAAGAAGCATTAGACAAATTCAAGGCAACCCAAACCTGGTAAATCAATGCGCGTAAGCGCATTGATTGTTGAGTAATCGAGGAGATAGTCATGGCCGGCGATAAAGAAATAAAAGGCAAGATCGGGAGTATCAAAAATACTCAAAAGATCACCAGCGCAATGGAAATGGTTGCTGCGTCCAAAATGAAAAAGGCGCAGGATCGTATGGCGAGCAGTCGTCCATACGCCGAAAACATGCGTAAAGTGATTGGACATCTTGCTAATGCCAACCTTGAATATCGCCATCCTTATCTGGATGAACGCGACGTAAAACGTGTCGGATATATTGTTATTTCGACTGACCGTGGACTTTGTGGTGGATTAAATTCCAACGAGTTTAAAGCGGTTGCTAAAGACGTTAAACAATGGCGAGACAAAGGAGTTGAAGTATCTTTTTCAGCTCTGGGTTCAAAATCTTGCGCGTTCTTCAACCGGTTTGGTGGTGAAGTGTTGGCGGCAGAATCAGGTATCGGTGATGCACCCAGTGTTAAAGATGTTATAGGTCTTGTGCATGTCATGCTAAGTGCTTATGACGAGGGTAAAATTGACCGCTTGTATCTGGTATTTAACCAATTCGTTAATACCATGTCACAAGAGCCTAAGATAGAGCAATTATTGCCTCTGCCGAAATCAGATGATGATAATTTGAAGCATCGTTGGGATTACATATTCGAGCCCGATCCTAAGCCTATTTTGGAAACATTATTGGTTCGTTATGTGGAATCTCAGGTGTATCAGGGAGTCGTTGAAAATGCAGCATCAGAACAAGCTGCGCGAATGGTTGCAATGAAAGCCGCTACCGATAATGCGGGTGACCTGATCGACGAATTACAACTGATATACAACAAAGCCCGTCAAGCAGCAATCACACAAGAAATCAGTGAGATTGTCAGTGGCGCAGCTGCGGTGTAGGCAAAGGTTTATAAATTATGAGGAAAGAACATGAGTCAAGGTAAGGTTGTCCAAATCATTGGCGCCGTTGTGGATATTGAATTTCCACAAGACATGGTTCCTAAAGTATATGACGCACTTCGCGTTACAGAAGGTAATTTGCAGGGGTTAACTCTGGAAGTTCAACAACAGCTTGGTGGCGGTGTTGTCCGTACCATTGCGATGGGTACGACTGACGGATTGCGTCGTGGTATTGCAGCAGAAAATACCGGTGAATCTATTACCGTTCCAGTGGGCAAAGCCACATTGGGTCGTATTATGGATGTATTGGGTAATCCCATTGATGAAGCTGGCCCTATTGGTGAAGAAGAGCGTATGTCTATTCACCGTGAAGCACCTACTTACGAAGAACAATCCAGTTCTGTTGAGTTGTTAGAAACCGGTATCAAGGTAATCGACCTGGTCTGCCCGTTTGCCAAGGGTGGTAAAGTTGGATTATTCGGTGGTGCGGGTGTAGGTAAAACCGTAAACATGATGGAGCTTATCCGTAACATCGCTATCGAACACAGTGGTTACTCTGTATTTGCTGGTGTAGGTGAGCGTACTCGTGAAGGTAACGATTTCTATCATGAAATGAACGATTCTAACGTACTGGATAAGGTATCGTTGGTTTACGGTCAAATGAATGAGCCACCAGGAAACCGTTTACGTGTTGCTTTGACCGGTTTGACCATGGCGGAAAAATTCCGTGACGAAGGTCGTGACGTATTATTCTTTGTAGATAACATCTATCGTTATACCTTGGCCGGTACCGAAGTTTCGGCTTTGTTAGGTCGTATGCCTTCTGCGGTAGGTTATCAGCCTACTCTTGCTGAAGAAATGGGTGTGCTACAAGAGCGTATTGCTTCAACCAAAACAGGTTCAATTACGTCAATTCAGGCGGTATACGTACCTGCGGATGACTTAACCGATCCGTCACCTGCAACAACCTTTGCTCACTTGGATGCAACAGTTGTATTGTCTCGTGATATCGCATCGTTAGGTATTTACCCGGCTGTAGATCCACTAGATTCAACCTCACGTCAGCTGGATCCGCTAGTCATCGGTCAAGAGCATTATGATTGTGCTCGTGGTGTACAAACGGTCTTGCAACGTTATAAAGAGTTAAAAGATATCATTGCTATTTTGGGTATGGATGAATTATCCGATGATGATAAATTAGTGGTGACTCGAGCTCGTAAGATCCAACGTTTCTTGTCTCAACCTTTCTTCGTTGCTGAAGTCTTTACCGGTTCACCAGGTAAATATGTATCGCTAAAAGATACAATTAGTGGCTTTAAAGGTATTTTGGGAGGAGAGTATGACGATCTGCCTGAGCAAGCTTTCTACATGGTTGGTTCTATTGAAGAAGCCATTGAAAAAGCCAAAGGCATGTAAACTGACCTTTAGGAGGGTTTGATGGCAGCTATGACAGTACATCTGGATGTAGTCAGCGCCGAGGATAAAGTATTCTCTGGTCGCGTAGAAACAATACAGATAACCGGGAGCGAAGGTGAACTGGGTATTTACCCTGGTCACGCTCCTCTGCTGACTACTCTTAAACCGGGTATGGTACGTTTGGTTAAACAACACGGTCACGAAGAAGTAATTTATATTGCTGGTGGTGTGCTGGAAGTTCAACCAGGTAACGTTACTGTATTAGCTGATGTGGCAGTTCGGGCTGAAGATTTAGACGAACAGGCAGCGGAAGAAGCCAAACGCCGCGCTGAACAACATATTGCTGATCCGGGTACCAATTTTGATTATGCAGAAGCCGCGGCTGAGCTATCGGCAGCCATTGCACAATTAAGATTGATTAAACAATTACGAAAGTAAATTAGTCTTGCTTAAAAACCCGCTTCGGCGGGTTTTTTTATGTCCTAAATAATGGCTAATGCCATGATCAAACTATTCTTATCTATGGACTAGAGAAAAATTATCTTCAGTCGATATAAAATTTAGCTAAAAATCATACAATTAAATGACATAGTCGAAAAAACTATCTATTTTAAAAGTTACATTGAGCGTTTAAACACCAATTGATCAAAACAAAAGATCAAAATCCTTACCATCTAGTATTGAGAATATTGTTATGTTGAATTCTTTTACGGTTAAGACTCGTTTGGCTTTGATGGCGGGTTTACCCGCTTTACTGTTTGTTGTTACTTTTATTTTCACATTGGGTGTATTGCGCTCGCTGAGTACAGGTATAGATAGTCTGTATTTAGATAGAATTGTACCTCTACAGCAACTTAAGCAGGTGTCTGATAGTTATGCGGTAAGTACGGTGGACTTATTACATAAATATAGAGCCAAAATTATAAACAAAACCGAGTTGTTTAAAAGTCTTGGTGATGCAGAGAAAATAGCCCAACAAAAATGGCAAGCCTATTTATCTACGGAACTTACCAGCAATGAATCCCGGTTAGTTAATCACGTTGAACAATATTTAACTCCGGTAGAACAGTTAATTGAGAAATATAAAGAAATGGCTAATCAAGGAACCTTGATTGGCATGTCTGACGAAGCATTTAATCACGAATTGTACCAAGCTTTTGATCCGCTAGGTGAGTCTTATAAAGAGTTAATTGATCTGCAATTGCATGAATCACAGTCGTTCAGAGATAAAGCTAATGACGATTACCAAACCACCCAAACAGTGCTTATTAGTGCCATTATCATTGTCTTAATCGGTATGCTTACGGTGGCATTTTTAATCTATCAATCGATCCATAAACCTTTATCCGGATTGCGTGACACCATTACTGAAATATCGACAACTACCGATCTAAGATTAAGAGCAAAAATTACCGGTAGTGATGAAATAGCAGAAACTGCAACCGGTTTTAACAATATGATAGATAGACTGCATGCATTGGTTGTTGATGTGACTGAGGCAACGGTTTCATTATCTGCCGCGGCTGAAGAAATGCATGCAATTAGTACCCAAGTTGCCAGTACAGCGACTGAACAAGAACACCAAAATGGGATGATAGCCACTGCTATTACCGAGATGAGCGCAGCTATTCAGGAAGTAGCAAATAATGCGCTGCAGACGTCACAACGAGCTTCTGAAGCTGATAAACAGGCCGAGTTAGGCCAAACAAAAGTAAAACAAAACATTCAATCAATCAGTGATTTATCAATAGTAGTGAATGAAAGCACCGATGTGATCCAGCAGTTGCATAATCAGGCCAACGAAATTAATCAGGTCGTTCAGCTTATTCAAAGTGTGGCTGAACAGACTAATTTGTTGGCGCTGAATGCCGCAATTGAAGCTGCTAGAGCGGGAGATTCAGGCCGAGGTTTCGCGGTGGTAGCCGACGAAGTCCGGCAACTTGCCCACAATACACAAAAAGCCACAGAATCCATTAGTGAAATGATCAGTAAGCTGCAAATTGCGGCTAAACAATCTGTTGATTCGATGAGCCGCGCACAGGATCGCGCTAACGATAGTGTCGGTCATGCAGAAGATTCATCTACGGTGCTGGCGGATATTATTCAGGCCATGTCTGAAATTGCGGATATGAATGCTCAAGTTTCTACCGCTACAGAAGAACAAACCATGGTAGCGAACGAAATTAGTGAAAACGTGAATGAGTTTAGTATCAGTATTGGCAGTGTCACGGAAAGCTCGCAACAAAATGCTCAAGCTAGTAGTGATTTAGCACTTTTAGCTGAAAAATTACAACAACAGGTAAGAGTCTTTAAAACCTAATTAACTCAGATTAATTAAACAGCATTAGTGAAATTTGGTTATGTGCGAAGGGATCAGTTAAGATCTCGGTATTACACTTCGTATATTGAAAGATATGACCGACGCTAAACGCCTGAATAAATACATTAGTGAAACTGGCTTCTGTTCCCGCCGCGAAGCGGACAAATATATTGAACAAGGACGGGTTAGAATCAATGGCCTAGTACCGGAATTAGGTACTAAAGTATTAGTTGATGATGTGGTTGAAATTGACGGAAAACCGCTTCAATCGAAACCTGAAGCCGTATTTATTGCGTACAACAAGCCAATAGGTATTACTTGTACAACGGAGCGCAAAGTTAAAGGCAATATTATTGATGCCATTAACTATCCTGAACGTATTTTCCCAATCGGTCGACTGGATAAACCATCTGAAGGTCTGATTTTTCTGACTAATGACGGGGATATTGTGAATAAAATCCTGCGTGCCGGTAATAATCATGAGAAGGAATATCAGGTTCAGGTAGATAAACCGCTAAACGACCAATTTGTAAAAAAAATGGCCGGCGGGTTACCCATTCTGGGTACCGTCACAAAGAAGTGTAAAGTGACACAAATCGCCAAGGATAAGTTTACTATCGTACTAACTCAGGGCTTAAATCGACAAATCCGCCGGATGTGCGAGTTTTTAGGCTACGATGTGATTAGATTAAAGCGGGTCAGGATTATGAATATTAATTTAAAAGGACTTAATCCGGGTAAATGGCGGCATTTATCTGCACAGGAAATGGTTAAAATAAAAGGCTCCGTGGCGGTATCGGGTAAAACTGAAGAACACTCAATTATTGCTTTTGATTAGTTAAGCTCAAAATCCCCTGCTCTGCCTTATTCTCAATAACTGTGTTAATGTAGCGTAGTTAGTCTTTTCAATTAAATTCAGGGCATACGAGCATGCCTCTAATGTGGAAAGACTATAGTCTAATTTGGTTTTGCGTTGGTAAATACTGTCAGGTGGGTTGGCAAAATGACAACTTGGCAGATTATGCAGCCAAGGATTTAATTGCCAGATTTTATACACTTTTTTCCATGTGCCATCGAGTAAAATTAAATTTCTAACCGGCTTTATTGAACAGTGGTGGGTTTCTAACTCAACACTATGCTCATTAGGGTATAACACGGCAAACTCGTCAGCTTGTTGTTCACAATGCAGTTTCATGTGCGCGAAATCAGCGGCCTTTTCGCCAATAACTACTTCACATTGGGTTAGTCCTAACGTTAATAATCTAACGGTATTTTTTGCTTGTTTGACTTCTGCGGGATGCTGTAAAACGATAATTTTGGTTTGATTATTGATTGGCTTAACGGCATCACAGACACAAACCGATTGAGGATAGTGGCAATTCGGACAATACTGGCGTTTTGACATTATGACTCTAATTTAAAAGTGAACGAACAGTATAAAAGAATTTGGCAAACGGTAGAAACGGTTCCTAAGGGTAAAGTCGCCAGTTACGGGCAAATAGCCGATTTGGCGGGGTTACCCGGCAGAGCGAGATTAGTCGGTAAGGCGCTGGGTAAAAATCCTGATGACAGGCCATTGCCTTGGTATCGCATTTTACGCTCTAATGGACAAATAGCCTTTCCTGCTGGCTCAAAACAAGCTGATATTCAAAAAGGATTACTACAGCAAGAAGATGTTGTTGTGATCAATAATCGCGTTAAGTTAAGTCAATATCAATGGCAGCCAGATTTGGCCGAAATGCTGTTTAAACTTGAATTTTAGCGATTTAAAGGACAATAGAATGAATAAGATTAAATTAATTATTTTCACCTTGGTTACATTCTTCTCGGTACCATTGTTTGCCAATACGGTGGAAGATGAGCTTAGCCAATTAATCGATCATTTCTTGCATGGCGCTACTTATAACAATGCCTCAGTACACGATAAATTTTGGGCAGACGAACTAGTATACACCAGTTCTAATGGTACCCGTTTCGGTAAGCAAGAGTTGATGGACGGGGTTATGGCTAGTGGACCCGTCGAAGCCAGTTCAGAATTAACGATTTACAGTGCTGAAGACATGCATATTTGGCAGCACGATAATATTGCCGTTGTCACATTTACCTTGGTAGGAACCACTGGCGAAGGTACGGGCCTTAAGATTAACAAATACTTAAATAGTGGTACTTTTGTAAAGCGGGACAATCGCTGGCAAGCGGTGAATTGGCAGGCAACCATTAAGGCTGCCGATTAGTCTTATAACGATAGCATGTCAGTAGCAATAACATCAGGCCGGTAACTACACCAATACCCCCACCATACTCCGTTGTTACGGTTACCTGGCCGCCTGAAGTATGTTCATGATTACGGCTTTCTAAGGGTAACAAATACAAATCTGCATCATCATAACCATCTAATGTTGCCACTAATTGATCAGTATCACTGTCATATAACTCAATCAGTAATTCATAATCATTGGCTGGAAAGCCTTCAAGTAAATCCGTTTCTACGATAAAACTATCCTGACTGTCTTCTCCGTCGATATGAAAACTGGAGGTTGTGTGGTATTCATAAAAATCCCCACCACTACTAAGATAAAGACGAGCATAAACATCAGCATGGGAGTAAATGGTATCGGCATCAAACTCGACGGTGATGGCATGGTAATAACCGTCATAATCCGTATCTTTTTCTAAAGTAGTCCAGGCGTCGTAAATCCAAAAATCTGAATCATCAATACTAGGTCGTGCTGCCAGTACTCTGGCCGCTTGGGTTTGAATGGATTGATTATTGCTGGACGATGGATCCTGCTGTGACGATTTACTTAATACCGCGCTCTGCTGAGAAAACTGTTTTTCAATTGAGCGGGTTTTCCATTGGGCATTCTCTGCCGCATGAGATAAAAAAGAACAGCTAACCAGTAACGTGGTAAAGAATAATTTTTTCATGAGATCATTCCTGTTATCAAGATGATCTCAGTGTGGCCATTATCAGGTGAACAAAAACTGAACTTAGTTTAACAGCCTGTTCAGTTTTTGGTGGTACTACAAATTACCCTATTACGCCCCTGTGCTTTAGCCTGATAAAGTGCTTTATCGGCATCATTAAACAGTGTTTTAAGATCTGCAGAGGTCATCGTTGCGACGCCAAAACTAGCGGTAATTGACCCCACTTTGGCTATTTCCATGTTAGCGATTTTTTCTCTTAGCAGCTCCGACACGACTTTGGCCTCGGTTAAACTGGTGTTAGCGCAAACCAGAATAAATTCTTCACCGCCCCAGCGTGCCAAAAAGTCAGTACGACGGATATTGGCACTCAATTTTTGAGCAACTTGCTGTAATACTTCATCACCCGTATCGTGACCGTAGGTGTCATTTAGTTGTTTAAAATGATCTATATCGATGAGAATAAATGAAAAAGGATGTCGATAGGTTTTCCAGTTATTCATCCCATCATAAAGTGCTTCTCGTATTCCCAGTCTATTGAGCAATCCAGTGAGCTGATCCGTTTTGGCTAAATCTTCAAACCTTTTATTCTTGAGATTAAGTAATTCATTAATCGATACCAGTTCATTTTGATAGCGTTGATTTCGTTTTAGCTCGATATTTAAAATAATAACGCGGTAAAGCAATATAGAGAAAATACATATAATCCAGATCAGGATAATTATTTTGTATAAAGCTGCTTGGGTAAGCCATGCCCCTTCCCATTCGATCCGTTCTAGTTGGATCTGGTGGGTACCCTGTCTGGTTTGAGAACCTGTTTGTACTTCGATAAATAATACGTCATCAAATTCTGGTTGAGACAGGGCCAATGGGATTCGGCGTGAGCTCAACCACCAGTCAGCGACATTAATGTTTTTCATATCAATGGTTAAGCCGTTTTCCAGTTGGTCAACGGGGACTTCAACGACGTTATATTTGGTCGAGGTAATATCACCCAATTTATAGTATTTAGGATTGCGGTTTCGCAGATAAATACGCAATGAATCGGCATCTCCGGTATAGGAAATCCACAACGTCATTTTATCGTAGTCACTCAAATCAAGACCGTGCGCATCCTGATCGACAATATCAAGCTGCATACTGCAATAGGGATTAATACTTTGGTTACGCAGCTGACATTGCCAAATTTGCTGTTCTTTATCGATCCACTTCACCTGGCTTTGGCCACCTTGTGACACATCGCTATATAGATGGGCTTCGTGCTGATTAGCAATTAGTGTTTTTTTAAACTTGATAAGATCATTAGGAATAAGTAGCAATACAACAGATAAACAAGCCAAAAATCCTAACACCAGTTCGATTAGGCTAATTTTGCTGTTTACTGGTTTATCGCTCATAAAACACACCATTTTTTGTAATTATGCTTAAACTGTAGTTCATTCTGTTTAAATAAAGAAAACAATATCAACAGGTTGGCTTATCGACTTGACCTAGACTACCTGTTTACAAGGTGTTAACAAACTACTTTTATCTAGAATAGAATTACTTTAAATCACTTTTTAAATTGTAATCGTTTAGGTGTTTGTAAGTAGGCAACAATAGCTCGTTTAAATAGGTACTTGGGCTATGCCTTTATGGTAATTCTGAAATAGTGGATTGCAGCGCTTACCTACAACGTTGGCTGGATGAAGGTTATAACTAGAACAATAAAAAGCCCTGAATTCAGGGCTTTTTTAGTGTTATTCAATATTCTGGATCTGCTCACGCATCTGTTCGATTAATACCTTTAATTCTACCGCTGATTGGGTAATATCATTGCGGATGGCTTTGGAGCCTAAGGTGTTAGATTCGCGATTGAATTCCTGCATCATAAAATCCAGCCTACGTCCGACTGCACCGCCTTTTTTTAGAATATTACGGGTTTCCTTGATGTGGCAATTGAGACGATCGAGTTCTTCTGCGACATCGATTTTTTGTGCCAGCATGACCATTTCTTGTTCCAGACGAGTCGCATCCAGCTCGATTTTGGCTTCTTCAAAACGGCTGGTAATTTTTTCACGCTGCCATTCAACAATCGTTGGCATTTGTTCGGCGACTTTGCCAGCTTCGACTTCAATACCATCTAATCGCTGTTCTATCATGGCTTTTAATGATTCACCCTCAGTGGCACGTGCAGTGATAAAATCTTTCAGGCACGCATCAAATGCGGCAATTAACTCGGCCTGAATATTGTCCATATCGGCTTCTTCGGCATTCATTACACCTGGCCAACGCAAAATATCCACTGGATTGACGCCGCCTGACTGACCGTGAGATTGCACCCAATCGGCCGCTGTCATTAATTGTTTGGCCAGATCATGATTCAAACTCAATTTACCCACAGCGGCATCATTGGCATTAAAACGTAAAGCACATTCCACCTTGCCTCGTTGCAACTGTTTGCGAAAACGTTCTCTCAACACCGGTTCCATACCGCGAAATTGTTCGGGTAAACGAAAATAGGTTTCCAGAAAACGCTGGTTAACCGAGCGGATTTCCCATACGGCAGTGCCCCACTCGGCTTTAAGTTCGTGTCGTGCGAAGGCAGTCATGCTGTATATCATGGGATTAGTTTCCGTTTAGTAAAAATGAGCTGTCAGTATACCAACTTGTTGAGCCAGCGCGAACATTTGCGGTTTTTTGCCTGACATAAAGCAGTTATAATCGTCGGCCATGCTTATCTAAAGGAAATACCATGCGCCCTAGCGGAAGAACTGCCAATCAAATACGTCCTGTTACCTTTACCCGCAATTTTACTTGCCATGCAGAAGGCTCTGTTCTGGTGGAATTTGGTAATACCAAAGTGTTGTGTAACGCTTCAGTCGAAGAAGGTGTGCCCCGTTTTATGAAAGGGCAAGGTAAAGGTTGGGTTACTGCCGAATACAGTATGCTTCCCCGCTCGACCCATACCCGCAGCGATCGAGAAGCTGCCCGTGGTAAACAAGGTGGCCGTACCCTGGAAATTCAGCGTTTAATCGCCCGTGCTTTGCGTGCAGCGGTTGATTTAAAACTGTTAGGCGAAAATACCATTATTGTTGATTGCGATGTGATTCAGGCTGATGGTGGTACACGCACCGCTTCTATTACCGGTGCCTGTGTGGCGTTAGTTGATGCCTTAACTTATATGCGCAGCAAGGGCATTATTAAAACCAATCCGCTTAAACATATGATCGCTGCGCTATCTGTAGGTGTTTATAAAGGCACACCCATTGCTGATCTTGAGTACTTGGAAGATTCCGCCGCAGAAACCGATATGAATGTGGTCATGACAGATACCGGTAAACTGATTGAAATTCAGGGTACTGCTGAAGAAGAGCCATTTAGCTTCGATGAAATGCAGGAAATGATGGAATTGGCAAAACACGGTCTGCGTGAAATCTTTGATTTGCAAAAATCGGCACTAAATTAAGGGGGATTGATGCAGGACTATCAACGCGAGTTTATCCAGTTTGCGGTTGAACGTGGAGTATTACGTTTTGGTCAATTTACATTAAAGTCCGGCCGTACCAGCCCATATTTTTTTAATGCCGGTTTGTTTAATACTGGTCGAGACTTGGCTCGCTTGGGGCAATATTATGCGGCCGCGTTGGTTAATGCCGGGATTGAGTATGATGTGTTATTTGGTCCCGCCTATAAAGGCATCCCTATCGCCACAACAACAGCGGTGGCGTTAGCCGACAAACACGACATTGATAAACCTTATTGTTTCAATCGCAAGGAAAAGAAAGATCATGGCGAAGGCGGTTCGTTGGTAGGCAGTCCATTACAAGGGCGTATTATGCTAGTGGATGATGTGATTACTGCCGGCACCGCAATTCGCGAATCCATGCAAATTATACAGGCGAATGAAGCTGAATTGGCTGGTGTTTTGATTGCATTGGATCGTCAGGAAAAAGGTAAGGGTGAATTATCCGCTATTCAGGAAGTAGAGCGGGATTTTAACACTCAAGTAGTGGCCATTGTTGGTTTAACGGATTTAATCGCTTATTTGCAAGAACAACCGGAAATGGTTGAGCACCTGCACAATATCGAGGCCTATCGAACCCAATATGGCATCTGATTGTTATTCTGACGCTGATCATCAGCTTGATGCACTGGGCTTACGTTGTCCGGAACCGGTAATGATGGTGCGTTTAGCCATCCGCAAGATGCAAGAGGGAGAAACCTTGGCTGTCGTAGCTGATGATCCCTCTACAACAAGGGACATTCCCAGTTTTTGCCGCTTTATGGATCATCAGTTAATCAGTAGCGATACGGCAGCTAAGCCTTATCGCTACTTGCTAAAAAAAGGTGCTGAGTAAAGGATTGAGCTTAAGTGCTTACACTTCACCTAAACTAAATTGATAATCCCCACTTTTGATAAGTAGATGTTCTTTTCCTTGCCAATGATCGATATTTCCTGCACCAGCTAATTGATAAAACACGTTTTGGTGTAATCTGGCCCATAAATTATCTCGAACGAGGCAATATGGCAGTGTTTCACCCGTAACGTTATTTTTTAGCAATTCTACGGGATGATTGTTACTGACTTGGATTTCATCATCGATAGAGGTGGTAAAATATAACTGCCCTTGTAATTGGTTCCATTGGGTAATGATAAAAGGGGCATCTTCTACACGGATAATGACTTTTTCGACCGGAGTGACTAAAAAGTACTGTTGATTTTCTTTACGTAAAACGCTGGCAAACAGTTTGACTAATGCCTTCCGGTTAATGGGTGAGCCAGCATAGTGCCAGCTGCCATCATATTTAATCACTAAATCGATTTCGCCACATAAAGGCGGATCCCAGTGAGTATGGGGATCCTGACTGTTTTCATCTAACTGCTGTTGCAGGTATTCCAGTTTCATATCATTCTGATTGATTACTCGTCTCAACTAATAAAGCTTTGATTTCGCGTAATTTAGCTTTTATTTGACGCATATTTTCAGGGCCAGTACGTAATAGCTGTTTTTGTACCGCTGATAATTGCTCAAGTTGAGGATCCACATATTTGTACATCACACTATCTGTCGTCACTTCTATAGGGGTTGGAACCTCGGGAGTATCCAATAGATGCTCGATAGCTTGTTCTACTACCTCGCGAAAAGGTTTGTGAGTCGCGCCCACTTCGGCATATTTGTCAGCCATTGCTGGTTGATAGGTGTTAAACAGATCGACCAATTTTTCGCTATCCATCGAGGTAAAAATATCAGTGTATAGGCTGTAACGTTTATAGCTTGAGGCATCAATCCATTGCCTGTCGGCTTGTTGGTATACTTTGAATTTTTGTTTGGGTGGAGTAAGTAAGCGATGACTATTGGCCAAATCATGATTAGCCAAATTATCGGTAAATACCACAAAACGTTCTAATAAATCATCATTCACCAATACTTGTGGCAGCGCCTCATAATCGGATGTTTGCGCAATCAGCTTTTTAATCGTGCTGTCTTTGGTATCTACCGGTTTGGGTGGCTCAGGTTCAATATTTTCCGGTGCTGTAACGGCAGGCTCAGGCATTGGTTGTTCTACCACCTGTTGTTGTTCTTCAGTTTGCTCTTGCGGTTCGGGTGCTGCCGGTTTAGGTTCTGGCAGGATAACAGGCTCTGAAACAACAGGTTCTTCCTTAACACTGTTGGAGTTCCAAAGGTATAAAGCCGCGACAAATATCACTAGCAGTGCAGCAATAAACAGGTACGGGAGAAGCGAACGGGGAGAAGTGGAATTGATGTCGTCAGTCATAACAGTAAGCCTTTTGTCATCCAATGTACTAATGAAGACCACAGGGTAATCAAATAGTTGAAAAAATTCATCCGTAATCATGCATATTTATTGTTATTAAATAGTTAGGTCTTGCTGAGATTATTTGATTTGACGTATTTAACTAACCATATTCACTTTAGCCCTTAGTCAAAAAGAAGAAAAATAGTTGTTTGATGATTAAACCAACGACAGTGACTCGTTATTTATCGCATGCTAGGCATTACTTGAGTGATGGACAGTGAAAGAGCAAAACTTTACACTGAATAAAATTTAAACTAACTGATCATTCAACAATATGAATTGATCAATTCTGATGCCGGGTGAGAATTAACTGATGAGTTATGTGCTCTATGCAATACCTTTTTTCTTTCTGTTAATTGGCATTGAATTATTGCTAGATAAAGTCCGCAATACTGAATATTACCGTTTGAATGATGCTGTAAATAGTTTGACGATTGGGGTCGTAAGCCGCATGAATCAAATTGCCCGCAGCGTTATTCCCCTCTCCATGTATGCCATTTCGGTTGAATATGTATCACTAACTACCCTGCCTGAAGCACCTTGGGTATGGGTTATGGCCTTTGTTTTGTATGATTTTTGTTACTACTGGAATCACCGCTTGGGTCATGAAATAAATGTTCTCTGGGCTGCTCATGTGGTGCATCACTCCAGCGAAGAATACAACCTGACCACCGCTCTCAGGCAAACCAGTGGCGGTTTTGTCGGCTGGATTTTTTATTTACCGATGGCATTAATCGGTGTACCAGTCACTGTACTCATTACTGTTGCATCGCTTAATCTTATTTATCAGTTTTGGGTACATACCCGTCATGTACCTAAGCTCGGTTGGTTTGAATGGATCTTTGTTTCGCCCTCTAATCATCGGGTTCATCACGCCCAGAATCAGGTCTATATTGATCGTAATTATGGTGGCGTATTTATTCTATGGGACAGACTATTTGGTACGTTTCAGGAAGAGCTGGACGAAGAACCTCCTATTTACGGGATTAGAAAAGCCTTACATAGCTGGAATCCGTTATGGGCCAATATTCATGTTTATACACAACTGGCAAAAGACAGTTTTCATACGCAAAGCTGGAAAGACAAAATTGCTATCTGGTTTAAACCCACAGGTTGGCGTCCGGCCGATGTTGAACAAAAATATCCGCTGCCAAGGGTGGATTTAACCAAATTTAAAAAATTTGATATTGATTTAACTTTACCGATAAAAGTTTATTGTGCAATTCAGCATATTTTAATGTTGTTTATCGCGGTGTTATTTTTAATCAATTATCAAACTATGCCTAGTTTAGAAAAGTGGATGACATTGTGTTTTGTGGTTTTTTCTAGCGTATCTATTGGTGCATTGATGGAAAAACGCCACTACAGCACGCTACTGGAGTGGACAAAAAATACGTTGTTATTTGCTGCATTGCTTTTACAAACTTATCCAAACTGGATTGAATGGACGCTTTGGATCGGTACCGGGATGAGTGTTTATTTATTATGGGTAGCCACTAAAGAGTATCAGGGCGTTTCTGAATCCGCTGTTTAGATAGCTTACAAGACTAACAGGATGTGCGTTGAATATTTTTGTTGATAATAAAAGTACGATAATAATTTTGCGCTTATTAATAGTCGTGTGCTTGTTTGCGTCTAGCGCGTATGCACAAACAATTAAACTCGATCAGGATGAACAAAATTACCTAAATCAACGCCACACTATTAATTACTGTGTTGATCCTGATTGGTTGCCAATTGAAGGAATTGTTGATGGTAAGCATATTGGCTTATCAGCAGATTATGTTGCTATTTTTAAACAACGATTAGGCGTTGATTTTACTTTGATTCCCACTTCAACTTGGCTCGAAACCCTCAATGCCCTTCGTCAAAATCAGTGTGACATTATTCCAATGCTTAACAGCAGTGCTGAACGAGAAAAGTATATTAACTTTTCCTCTATTTATGTCACCACGCCCGCAGCATTAGTTTCGCTAAAAGGCAAGGAGGACATTAAAACCTTAAGCGATCTGAATGGAAAAACTCTGGCCATTACCGGAGGTTATCGCTATCAAGAAATGATAACCCGCAACTACCCGGATATCACAATAGTGTTGGTTGAATCTGAACGAGAAGCTTTGAAGTTGGTTTCGCGTGGTCACGTACATGCAATGGCAGGCTCATTACCTTTTGTCATTGAACAAATTAAAAGTTTGGGGTTATCCAATTTGATTATTTTTGGAGCGCCTAATTTAAATGACAAACTTCGTGTGGGTATTAGTCCGTCAGAGCCGTTATTACATCGTATTATGGAAAAAGTCATAGCTTCTATTGATAGTACTCAACGAGATAATATTCTACGTCGTTGGGGAGTGGTATCGTATAACGAAGGCATCGGATTAGCTGATGTATGGATTTGGATCGTTGTTGCGTTAGCTGTTTTATTGTTTTTAGCCTACCGCTATTACACCTTGGCAATGCACAGTGTAATGCTCGATTCTAAAAACTTTCAATTGGATTTAAAAAACCAGGAATTACTTGGCTTACAAGAGCAATTGAGAAAACGTAACAGGAAGCTTGAATACTTATCCACTCATGATTCATTGACCGCTCTTGTTAACCGTAGTTATTTTGAAGAAATAGTGGCAAAAGAATTAAATCGTTCGATAAGACACAATACCAGTATGTGTTTGATGTTAATCGATCTGGATAGTTTTAAGGCGGTTAATGACACTTACGGGCATAATGTGGGTGATCGCGTGTTGATTAAAACAGCCCAAATCTTAAAAAAACAAATTAGAAGCATTGATGTCGTCGGGCGCTGGGGTGGAGAAGAATTTATTATCTTGCTACCGGATACTATTTTATCCGATGCTACCGCTTTGGCAGAACGAATCTGCAAAGCAGTAGCGAGAAATAATATCGAACCTGTAGGTAAAGTGACCTGTAGTATTGGCGTATCTGTATTTAAAAATGGTGATTCGCTGGATAATGTATTTTTAAATACGGATAAAGCCTTATATATGGCTAAAGAGAATGGTAAAAATAGAGTTGAAGTCCAGTCGTAACCCAATAAATTATAAACAACATCCATCTGTATCTAATTGGATACATATTATGTTGTTGAAAAATAAGATTTTTTTGTTTTGAGCGAGGAAGTGTCTGAATACACAGACAATAATAATTAACAATTGTTATACAATAGTTGTTTGAATTTGTATTAAATCACTGTTTTATAAAGATAAAAATGTAATGGCACATTTTTTGATTGTTAAATAATGGTTATGGATGTATTGAAAAGATAAATGTCAGTACCTAGATAGATTAAATAAGCTATGGAAGGGCCCTCTGGCACCGAATTGGTATATTGGTGTTGTAACTTTTAATATATAAATGGTAACGAAACAGCAGATGCAGTTAGCCAACAATTCGATAACGTTAAATAAAACAGAAAAACACATTGCGCAGCCTATAGCGTTAAATCCTCATATTCGCCGGTTCTTCGATTACTTCCAACTCGAATCAGGCTTCAGCTACTTAGAAAATCCCACAAGAAGTATCGATGTTTATCGCCTCCGTCACAAAGTGTATTGTGAGGCATTGGGCTTTGAACCAGTTAACGCTGAAGAGCAAGAACAAGATGAGTTTGATTTAAGATCAGACTATATATCAATAGCTCACAGTGTTTCTAATAACATTGTTGGTTGTACCCGGATTATTAATTGTTATGAAGACAGTGATTATTTACCTGTAGAATTGCTGAGTTGTCAGAAATTATATGAAGGTGCATTGCACCCGAGAAATTTTAGTCGACATGAAGTTTGTGAAATATCCAGACTAACAGTGGATAAAGCGTTTCACCCACTTAAGAGGCGAGATTTCGAAAGTATTAGTGTTGAGCAAGCTACTTATCCCTATATCAACCTATACCTTTATCTCAGCTCATTAAAACATGCTGCAGATAGTGGACGTCGTCATGTGTATCTATTATCTGAACCCAAATTAGTGCGTAGTATGCGAATGGTCGGATTAAAAATCGAGCCTGTCGGTAACTATATTGCTCATAAAGGTTTACGCCAGCCTTGCTATATTGATGCGCAATATTTTATGGATAATTTGCCCGTACAGTTTGAACAGATGTTACAACGAATTGAACAGCATTTCCCACACTTGCTATCAGCGAAGGTTGTTAACGGATAAGCTGTTGCTTGTCATGTCTGCTGACTCTACAATCTCAGTCCTCAAACAGATAGGAAAGTAGTATGACTGAGATTACCATTCAAAAGCCAGATGACTGGCATCTTCATTTTCGTGATAACGATATGCTGTTAGAAACCGTGCCTGCTACTGCCCGCTGTTTTTCACGTGCTATTGTAATGCCTAATTTGGTGCCTCCAGTCACTAACGCAGAGATGGCGATTGCTTATCAGAATCGTATTCTTGCAGCTCGCCCTCAAAATTCGACCTTTCAACCGTTAATGACTATTTATTTAACCAACAATACCAGTTCCGCTGATATTTTGGCTGCTCAATCAGCCGGTGTTGTAGCCGCGAAATTGTATCCTGCCGGTGCAACGACTAATTCTGATGCTGCGGTTACTGATTTAGCTGCGATGGCACCTGTTTTTGAAACCATGTCAGAATGTGGCATGTTGCTGTTAATTCACGGTGAAGTAACAGATCAACACATTGATATTTTTGACCGGGAAAAAATCTTTATTGATCAGAATCTGGCTAAGATTGTCGCACAACACCCGCAATTAAAGGTGGTCTTTGAACATATTACTACTGCAGATGCGGCCGATTTTGTGCTGGCCAGCTCTGCTAATGTTGCTGCAACTATTACACCGCAGCATCTGATGTTAAATAGAAATGATTTATTGGTAGGTGGGGTTCGCCCACATAATTATTGTTTGCCGGTGTTAAAGCGTCAGACTCATCAACAGCGATTATTAGAAGTGGTTGCGTCTGGCTCGAAGAAGTTTTTTCTCGGTACGGATTCTGCCCCTCATGAGAAACATCGCAAAGAGTCCGCTTGTGGTTGCGCTGGTTGCTATAGTGCCTGGAGTGCCATTGAATTGTATGCACAAGTCTTTGACGAACTAAACGCGCTGGATAAGCTGGAAGGGTTTAGTAGCCATTACGGTGCCGACTTTTATGCTTTACCCAGAAATTCTGACTATATAACCTTGGTAAAACAAGACTGGCAGGTGCCAGAGCAAATCAAACTGCCAAGTGGTGATGATATTGTTCCTTTCTATGCGGGAAAAACCGTGCACTGGAAAGTAAAGACTGAATGATGCACAGAACAGCACTCAAAGTACATCTTACAGTATTTTGAGTGCGTCACTTTTGCGGTGAAAATCGCTTTTCCTTGTTGTTGGTTTAGCGAGTTCCAAATATTTTATCACCGGCGTCACCTAAACCAGGCAGTATGTAGCCTTGATCATTTAGCTTTTCATCAATCGCCGCGGTATAAATATCCACATCCGGATGAGATTGGGTTACCGCAGCAATGCCTTCCGGTGCCGCCACTAAAAATAATCCTCGAATGTGTTTACAGCCTTTTTGTTTAAGTAAATCGATAGTGGCAATCAGTGTTCCACCTGTTGCCAGCATGGGATCAACGATTAGCGCAGTGCGTTCTTCAACATCTTTTACTACTTTGTCGAAATAAGCGATTGGCTGCAAGGTTGCTTCATCTCGATACAGACCTACTACACTGACGCGCGCGCTTGGGATCAACTGCATGACCCCATCAAGCATGCCAAGGCCGGCGCGTAAAATGGGGACAATGGTAATCTTCTTACCCTTGATTTTTTGAATCTCAATAGGCTCACCAGCCCAGCCGGTAATACTGACCGGCTCTGTCTCCAAATCGCGGGTGGCTTCGTAGGTCAGTAGATTACCTACTTCACTGGCGAGGGCTCGAAAGTTTTTACTACTGATCCCGGCTTCGCGCATTAAGCCCAGTTTATGCTGAATAAGGGGGTGACTAATTTCTTTAACCGCCATGATGTTCTCCCGAAAATGATTAAGGTAGTAAAAATTCCAGATCGCTAAGTTGCTGTAAATGAATATCGGGTAGCAGACTCACCGACTCTCGCTTAAGTCGCATGTCACGGTTTTCGGCATACCAGGCGGTTTTAAAGCCGGCTTTTAAGCCGCCTATAATATCGTTAGTAAAGTCATCGCCAATATGCAATATTTGCTCTGCCTTTAAGTCTAGCGCCTGTGCGGTTAAATCAAACATGGCTCGATGGGGTTTTAAGGTCTGTTTTATACCACCATGGAAACGATGGCTAAAATAATCGGCAATGCCAATTTTGTCCAAATTAACATTGCCATTAGTAATTGCGACCAGCGGATAAAACTCAGCTAAATTAGCCAGTAGTTGAGTAACAGGTCTGGCAACAGCAAAGTCGCTACGTAGCCGATAAAATTCGTTAAATCCATCTTCTACAGCCTGTTCCAGTTGGCTCCCTTTTAGTCCACACTGTTTAAATCCATAGCGCAAAGTACCGTGACGCATTAGGGTGAAATCCAGCAGCAAAGTTGGATCTTCAGCAATCGCAAGTCGCTTAGCTTGTTGCCAAAATTTCTTATCTGTCTGCTGGCAAGCCGCATAGTTATGCCGCAAATATTCGATTAATTGTTGTTCAGTCTGTTCAATAATGGGCTGATTAAAATACAGGGTGTCATCCAAATCAAAAGATAAGGCTTTAACAGGGGTCCAACGACGGTAAAAAATCATAGTTAACTTTTGGTTTTTTTGGCTCGTGGATGGGATTGATCATACACATTAGCCAAGTGTTGAAAATCTAAATGGGTATAAATTTGAGTCGTACTAAGATTTGCATGGCCTAACAACTCTTGCACTGCGCGTAAATCACCAGACGATTCTAAAATATGTGTGGCAAATGAATGTCTTAGTTTATGCGGATTAACCGATTGATCAAGCTGCTGTTTCGTTGCCCAATGTTTCATTCGTTTGGCGATCTGTCTGGATGAAATACGCCGATTTTGACGACTAATAAAAAGGGCTTTTTCATCCGGCTTAGCCAATTGATTACGCATTGCTAACCACTCGCTCAACCATTTTTGTGCCTCTTTTCCTATCGGTAATAAGCGTTCTTTGCTGCCCTTACCCCTAACTCTGAGTTGGTGGCCACCCTCCTCTATGTGATTAATATTCAAGTTGGTGAGTTCAGCTAATCGTAAACCACAGCCGTAAGTGAGCTCAAGCATGGCTCTATCTCGCACGGCTAATAAAGAATCTGTCGGTATCGACATCAGTTGATTGGCTTCATCAACATTAAGCTGTTTGGGTAACGGGCGGCCCTGTTTTGGCGCCTGTACATTTTTGGCCGGGTTAATATCCAGTACTTTTTGGCTAACCAGATACTGACAAAAGCTGCGCAAAGCGGATAATCGTAAGGCAATACTTCGTGGGCTCAAACGTTCTTTACGAGCCTGAAATAACACATTACGTACATTATCTACATTCAACTGTGACCAATCGTCCAGATTGAGGGTATCCATCACCGATAATAATTGGCGCTGATAATTTTGCTGGGTTAGAACCGCAAGGTTGCGTTCGTATTTCAGATGGGCGAGAAATTTATCCAGCCAGACAGTTAACGCTGGCTTAGACATCTTAAAACTCGGCCAGCTGCGGTATTATTAAGGTTAGAAACTGCTGCAACTGAGTGATTAATAACGTATCCATACCAGGATGGAAATGGTGCGGCTGATGACTTCCAATCGCCAATAACCCCATTTCACCTTGTTCTCCAAGTAACATCATGGCCACCGAGCCGATATTTTTTTTATCGAATAGCATTGCCATTTCGGCATGGCTTAGGCGGCCTAAGTAGTAAATTCGATCATGAAAACGTTTTTTCAATAAGTGATGTTTACTGGTTTCGGGCAGATCGTTTTCAGAGCCAAATAATTTCAGTGAAATTTCATCCAGTTCGAGTTGATGCAGTAATACATCGGACAGGCTCTGTTCAACTTCTACTAACGTGCGGCATTTAAACAAGCGCAAATTCAAATCAGCGTAAATACGATAAATACGCTCATTTTGTTTGGCGACATTCAGTAGTTCGGTCAATTGCTTTTGCAGTATTTTAACTTTTTCACGAAGTTGTTCGGCTTGGCGTTCGACCAACGACACTGAACCAGGCAAATGATGAGGGATCTTGATTTGATTAAGAATGTGGGGATGAGATACCAAAAACTCCGGGTTAGAAATTAAAAACTCGGTCACTTGTTCCTTTGATAATGCCGTTTCTGATAATGAGTCTGTCATTATCATGCTCGGTTCTTCCTTTCTGGATGTCTCATTCATATACTTATCGTACCATCAAAAACATGTTCAACAGGTCCGGTCATTTTAACCACCTGATCCCGTCCTTGCCAACGAACTTTTAAGCTACCGCCGGGTAAATCAACTTGCACCTCATTGCCCAGTTTCATTTGACTTTGCCCAACGACGACCGCAGCACAAGCACCGCTGCCACAGGCTAAGGTTTCACCGGCTCCACGCTCAAATACCCGTAGCTTGATATGCGTAGGTGATAACACCTGCATAAAGCCGACATTTACCCCTTCAGGAAAGCGTTCATGTCTTTCTAACAATGGGCCGAGTACGTCCACCGGAGCGGTGTCTACATCGTCAACTTCCAAAACACAATGAGGGTTACCCATAGAAACCGCACCACAAAAGACCGTGTGTTCATTGGCTCGAATTATATAGGTGCCTTCTTCCTTACTGGCTTTGAGAGGAATTAAGCTGGGCTCGAATATTGGCTTACCCATATTAACCGTCACTTGACCGTCTTTTTCCAAATATAACACCATTTTTCCAGCTTTGGTGCTAACCACAATTTTATTACGATTGATCAGCCCTTTCATTTTCACAAAATGGGCAAAGCAACGGGCTCCATTACCACATTGTGATACCTCAGAGCCATCAGCATTAAAAATGCGATAATGAAAGTCTTGTTCCGGATCGTAAGGCGGTTCAACCAATAACATTTGGTCAAAACCAATACCAAAATTACGATCCGCCAGACGCTGGATCTTGTCTTTCGAGAAAAATACATTCTGGGTAACGTTATCAACGACCATAAAATCGTTACCCAGCCCGTGCATTTTGGAAAATTGAATTTGCATGTAAACTACTAAAAGGTCTTTTCCCCTAGTCTACGGAATTTTATGCTCACCTTTCCAGAGATCTTTTAGTTTTTCTCGTTCACGCACCAAATATATTTGTTCAGCATCGACCATGACTTCGGCCGCGCGACAGCGGCTATTGTAGTTGGAGGACATGGTAAACCCATATGCACCAGCGCTGCGTACGGCAAGATAATCATCAGGGGCAATGGCCAATTCACGATCCTTACCTAAAAAGTCACCGGTTTCGCACACCGGGCCGACCACATCATAAATCGCATTGTCACGTTTTAAAGCCGTATTTAGCGGTACAATAGCTTGCCAAGCAGAATAAAGTGCCGGTCTGATCAAGTCATTCATGGCGGCATCTACAATCGCAAAGTTCTTTTCTTCACCTTGCTTGAGAAATTCTACTTTAGTTAACAAAATACCAGCGTTAGCCATTATCGCGCGACCGGGTTCAAAAATCAGGGTCAGATTATCTCGTCCCTGTAATTGTGCGGTTAACGCGGCTACATATTCAGAGGGACTGGGTGGGGTTTCATTGTTGTAAGGTACGCCTAAGCCCCCTCCTACATCCAAATGGGAAATGGTAATGCCCAATTCAGCCAATTCATCGATTAATGCCAATAATTTATGTAAAGCATCGACAAAAGGTGCAACGTCAGTAAGTTGTGAACCAATGTGGCAGTCCATCCCGGTAATTTTCAGGTGACTGAGTTGAGCTGCTTGTTGATAGGTTTCAATTGCCTGTTCACGGGCAATACCAAATTTATTGGCTTTTAAGCCAGTGGAAATATAGGGATGGGTTTTGGCATCTACATCAGGATTAATTCTCAGTGAGATGGGCGCAATGACATTGAGCTCGGCCGCCACTTTATTGATTCGTTGTAACTCAGGAATGGATTCTACGTTAAAACATTTGATATTTTGCTCAAGTGCGTAGGCAATTTCTTGTTCGGTTTTGGCTACGCCGGAAAAAACCACTTTTGTTGGATCGCCGCCTGCCTCTAATACCCGCGCTAATTCACCGCCAGAGACAATGTCAAAACCGGAACCGAGTTTGGCTAATACCGATAATACGCCAATATTGGAATTTGCCTTTACGGCATAACAAATTAGGTGAGGGTGCTGACCGACTGCGTTATCAAAGGCTTGCCAATGACGTTCAATGGTAGCTTTTGAATAAACATAACATGGAGTACCGAAGCGCTCTGCCAACACTGAGGCAGGTACATCTTCGACCATTAATTGATGATTTTTATAATTAAAATAATCCATGTTAGTTTTTTACCTCTTCAGCATGATTGGGCTGTGATTGTGGTGAAGGCTGATTACTTTGTGCTGGCTCAGGCATAAAAAGAGGGCCTTTCTGCCCACAAGCAGATAACAGGGACAAGCCCAATATTAGCCATATGGTTCGTTTAATTGCTGATGTTTTCATTGGTCGTCTGACTGATAAGACATGGGCGATATGATGACATCAGGCTAAATAAAATCAATCCAAACTGGTATTATTTATATTGATTTTGAATATTTTCTTCATTTTATCTTTAATATGATGAATATTTACTTCCTGCGGTCATGTTGAAACTCATTTTTATGCAACTTGAATGAATAATGCAGCATTATCGTGGTTTGGTTGTTTATTCTGATGATGTACAATAGACCAAAGCAAATTATGAGTACGAAAGTAATACTCGCCTTGATATTTAGCCACTATAATGGTGGTCGCTTACTAATTTGGATCAATAGCTATGATTAGCATTCCATTACAGTCCCCATCCACTCTTTTTCATCAGGCTAAAGTTGCCAACAATCTCGCGTCTGAGCAATTGTATCTGATTGGTTTTGGGTTCGACGGAACAGCCTGTTTTCGCAAAGGCACCCGAATGGGGCCTGATGCGTTGCGTGATGTATCGGATGATATAGAAAGTTATTCGCCCTATCTGGATCAGGATATTGCCCAGCGAGATTTTTTCGACTTGGGGAACTTGAGTTTAGGTGATAGCGATGATGCAGAACAACAATGGCAGCATGCCACCACTGATTTTGAACGCTTATTTGCCACTGCCAATATTGCCGAAAACAAGATTAAGGTATTGACCTTAGGCGGTGAGCATTCTATTTCCTATGCTCCGATCAAAACTTACTTGCATGAATATCCTGATCTTGTACTAATCCACTTGGATGCTCATGCCGATTTGCGCGATGGTTATCTGGGTTATCATTATTCTCATGCGTCGATTATTCGTCGGGCATTGGATCATTTCGGTCCTGAACATCAGTTAATTCAGTATGGCATTCGATCCGGTACCAAAGAGGAATACGAATGGATGCGCTCAAATCGCACTATTCGTACTTGCCGTAATTCGTTTATTGATGAAATCGATGCGATTCCGGCTGATCGGCCAATTTATCTGACCTTGGATTTAGATTATTTCGATCCGGGTATTTTTCCAGGTACGGGTACACCGGAACCTGGTGGTGAGGATTTCCACTCGTTTATTAAATTGGTCAAAGTATTGGCCCAAAAAAATCTCGTCGGTGCCGACGTCGTCGAGTTATCGCCGGAAATAGATTCATCCGGTAACAGTTCCGTTTTTGCAGCAAAAGTGGTGCGGGAATTAATTCTGTGCCTCACCAGGGGCCGCTGACCTTTTATTTTCGCCACTGTTAAGAATTATTCATTTCTCAACAGTGATGTAAGCAGCGTTATTTAGTCAGCTAAATAAGTCTGCTTGCAACAAAGAGTGAGGGATTTTCAGGCTCAACCCTAAGGGCTGGGACTATTTTTCCTTCTCACCGCGTTATCAAACGCTTAAAGAGAACCGCTATTCGTGCGTTTTCTGCCCTGTGAGAAGAAAAAAAGTCACCAGCAGTGATGAATATGAAAGGTCAATAGACCCTTATTGGAGATAGTATTTTGGCAGATTGGACAATTGAAGATGCCGAGCGTCTTTACCGCGTTAATCGTTGGGGTGGTGGTTATTTTGGCATTGGCCAAAACGGTAACCTTAAGATCACTCCCGATCTGAATAATCCTGATATTCGTATAGATTTTAAAGCGGTATTAGATGAAATCAAACAGGAAGGCATTCAGTTTCCAGTAGTAGTCAGATTTCACGATATTTTACGCTCTCAAGTTGCCCAGTTGAACACCGCCTTTCGCAATAATATTGACGAAGCCGAATATCAAGGCAGCTACATGGGGGTGTATCCGGTTAAAGTGAACCAGATGCGTGAAGTGGTGGAAGAAATTGTCGATGCCGGTGAATCCTTTAACTATGGTTTGGAAGCCGGTTCGAAGGCAGAGCTGATCACCGCGTTGGCGTATAACACCAATGAAGACTCGTTAACTATTTTAAATGGTTATAAAGATGAGGAGTTTATGCGTCTGGCATTATTGGGGCGCAAACTTGGCCGCAAAATTATTGTGGTTGTTGAGAAATTTTCCGAATTGGTCTCGCTAGTTAAAATATCCAAAGAAGTGGGTATTGAACCTTTAGTGGGTTTACGCTCAAAAATGACCGTTAAAGGTCGAGGTAAATGGGAAGGTTCCGGTGGTGATCGGGCTAAGTTTGGTCTCACCATTGCTGAAATTATTAATGCCACCGCTTATCTCCGTGAGCATGGACTGGATCATTGTCTTAAATTATTACATTTCCATATTGGTAGTCAGTTAACTGACATTCGTTCGGTAAAAGAAGCCGTTAGTGAAGGAGCCCGGATTTATGCCGAGTTATACCGTATGGGAGTCCCACTGGAATATGTCGATGTCGGCGGTGGGTTAGGGATTGATTACGATGGCAGTCAATCTACCAATGATTCTTCGCGCAACTACAACATGCAAGAATATGTCGCTGATGTTGTTTACGGCATTAAAGAAGTCTGTGATTTGGAAAAAGTGCCACATCCTAATCTGGTTAGTGAAAGTGGTCGTGCGATTACTGCACATCACAGCTGTGTGGTTACTCAAATTATGGGTGAAATTCGCAGTAGTGGTGGTGCGGAATTTGATACCGGGGTACAAGAAGGCGAACACGTATTTGTTAGTAACATGCGCGGCTTGGCTGAGACGGTCGGTGAAGCCGATAATATTCAGGAAATCTTTAATGATGCTTCACAATATAAAGAACAAGCTCTGGATGCCTTTAAATTAAGGGTGTTAAGCCTGTCTGAATTAGCCAAGATTGAAACCTTGTATTGGCAAATTATGATGGAAGTACAGCAAAAACTGCGTACTGCAGAATTTGTACCTGAAGAAATGCAAGAGCTTGAATTTAATTTATCATCGCAATATCTATGCAATTTCTCGGTATTCCAGTCAGCTGCAGATACCTGGGCAATTGATCAAGTATTGCCGGTGATTCCGCTTACCCGCATGAATGAGCGTCCGACGATTAATTGTTCGTTGGTGGATATAACCTGTGATAGCGATGGCAAGATTGACCAGTTTGTCGGTGAACACGGTATTTCTGACATTATTCCCATGCATAAACTAAAACCCGGTGAAGACTATTTTATTGGTTTGTTTTTAACCGGCGCTTATCAAGATGTTATGGGGGACATGCATAACTTGTTTGGTCGGTTAAACGAAGTGCATATTTATAGCTATGATGATGATCCTGAAGATTTTTATATCGAAGAATTTGTTGCCGGTTCATCGGTGGGAGATGTGTTGTCAATTATGCAATATAACCCTTCAGCGATGGCGCAAAATGTTAAAAAGATGATCGATAAACGGATCTCTAGCGGAGATATCAAACCTCGTGAAGGTGTTAAGTGGACTGACTTTTATGAGGCCTGCCTAGCCGGCTATACTTATTTGAAAACAGCGGCCAAGTAGGATATAACAATGCGTTAACAATCGGAGCAGCCTCAAGTCACGGAGTTATTTTGCAGTTTTATCATCATCGACAAATTCACTCTCAAGGCTGTTCCTGATTTGTTTAGTCAATCAAACTTACTGTTAAAACTCCGTATTAGTGCCTACATACTAATGTTAGGTGCAGTTTTGTTGCATGACTATTTACCTAATAAACGCAAACTTATCCATCCTCTGCCAAACAATCAAATTCAAACCTATACGGATGCCGAAGTCGGCGGCAACAGTAGCCTCGAATGGCTGGATCGTAAGCAGTTTTCCTGGCGATGCCATATGGTTAAAAGTGAAACGTTTCCTTATTGCGGCATTTCTTTAACCTGGTCTGCCAGTCCCTATAAGCGTATCGATTTTTCGGAATATGAAAAGTTGGACATGACGCTTGAATATCAGGGTGATGCGTCAAAAATTAGAGTATATGTACGTAATTACTATCCAGCAGAAGCCAACTCGGAAAAACAAGAGCTAGAAGTTGGTAAGTTTAATTCAACCATAGTAAAGACCAGCGATTTACATACTAGCACTGAAGTTAAGCTGTCCGAATTAGCGGTGGCGGATTGGTGGTTGGACGAATTTAATATCCCTCGAAAAGATGCCGCACCGGAATTAGATGAAGTGATCTCTTTTGGGATTGATCAGGCTAATCCGGTGGTATTTGGTGATCATGACTTCAAACTGAAAAAAGTTGAATTGGTGGGACAGTGGATAACCAAAGAAACTCTGTATATTTCCATTATTGCCCTGTGGGGAATTTCTTTTGTGGTTGAATTACTGTTTCGCTTTTATACGATGCGCAGCAGAGAACGTCGGCATAAAATAGCGTTAGACGAAATGGCGAATCAAAGTGCTTATTATAAACAGCAAGCTGAAACGGATAAATTGACCGGGATCAGTAATCGTGAAGGATTAGCGCAGACCTTAGCAATACTCGAAAAACAAAATGAATCCGAGCATTACGCAATATTGTTGCTTGATTTGGATCATTTTAAGCAGATCAATGATAAACATGGTCATTTAATTGGAGATCAAATACTGGAAGAATTGGCTAAACTAATCAGTCGTAACATGCGCAATGACGATCTTGTGGCCCGCTGGGGAGGTGAGGAATTTGTTGTACTGTTTCGTTTTAGTGATAGCTATAGTGTGAGCTTCTTGGCTGAAAAAATCCGCCGCATTGTGGCGACTCATCAGTTTATTCCCGATAAAGCGATTCCCGTTACCGTGAGTATTGGCGCTACCCAATTACAGAGCGGTCAGAGCTTTGAACAAAGTTTTAAACGTGCTGACAAAGCGCTGTATAGGGCAAAAGATAAAGGACGAAATCAAGTCGTGATCGCCTAACACAAACGGGGTTTAGCCTCAGTTCCGTTTTTATCGCCTAAAAAAATCATAAGCCGTTACAATGCCTATATCGCAACAATACGGTAGCCAGATGAATAACATTCAATCGTTTCAACAAGCTCGTTTAGCAAGAGATGCTCGCTTCGATGGCCAGTTTTTTGTGGCGGTAAAATCAACGGGAATTTTTTGTCGGCCCATATGTCCCGCCACTCCGCCGAAAGAACACAATGTTGAGTATTTCTTGTTGGCCGAACAGGCGATGCAGGCTGGATTTAGACCGTGTTTACGTTGCCGTCCCGATAGTGCCCCTTCATCCTGGGCCTGGAAAGGTGTTGATACCACGGTTGAGCGGGCATTAACATTATTGACCGATTATCCGCAATTAACGCTGCAACATATCGCTGTTAAATTGGGAATTTCAGATCGTTATTTACGTAATTTATTTAGTCAAAAAGTCGGGATGACTGCGAAGCAGTATCAATTGTGCCAACAGTTGTTGTTTGCCAAAAAATTGCTGCATGAAACAGCGTTATCAATAGAGCAGGTGGCGCTGTCATGCGGATTTCAATCATCCCGACGCTTACAAGATCTTTTCAAAAAGCGTTTACAGCTGTCCCCGGCACAAGTCAGGAAAAATAAACCCCTGGCGAATGATCATATTCAGCTAAGTTTGGCGTTTCGACCTCCCTATAACTGGCCCATGTTAAGGGACTTTCTGGCGTTACGGGCAGTGACAGGTATGGAATGGGTCAATGATGACAGTTATGCCAGAACGTTTGATCTGGACGGAACC
>NZ_JBLWWF010000020.1:0-84175 GCF_048268085.1 Neptunicella sp.
GCGGGCAGTTTAATGTGCTCCCATGTGAATGATTCGGGCTTCTGGATGTATAAAGGCTATTTTAACCTGAGCCTCAAAGACACCTTCAAATCATGGTCGCTGATGGAAACGATTGTCGGCGTAGTAGGAATTATCATGGTATTGCTATTAGACGCGGTGGTTTAACACCGCATCTATCATCTTGTTTAAGCTTGTTCACCGGCTAATTGAATATTTAACCAGTCAATTAATTTAGGCAGGTCCTGCTCAAGGGCCTGCTTAAGCTCTTCTAACCAGTCATGTACATTTTCCCACCAAGCCGGATGGTCTTCTTGCTGGATTAAATTTGCCAGTTTCCTTACATGACATAAGCCAATGGAGCTAGCCGCGCCCTTAATTTTATGCGCTTCTTCACACACCTGCTTTTGTTGTTCTGCGGTTAGGTTGGACTCCAATACATTCAAATACTCCGGCATTTTTTGCTGAAACATTTCAACACTGGTTAACAACATCTGCGCCCCGATAGTGTCCACCAACATCGTTAAATTGGTAATATCCAACACGGATTCGTCTTGTACAGATTCAGCATTATTATCTTGCACGGGTTGTTCCTCTTGTTGCACCACTGGGGCGAAAAGTTCGTTCATGACTTCGGTCATACGGCTGACCTTGATAGGTTTGGCGATCACATCATCCATACCATTATCTAAATATTCCTGACGGGTTTTTATCACATTGGCGGTTAACGCCACAATCGGGGTCTGGGTAACTAATTCTTCTTCATGTAGCACGCTGGCAACATCAAAGCCGGTCATATCCGGTAGTTGAATATCTAACAAGATTAAATCAAATTGTTCTTTTCTGGCCATGTCGATGGCTTCATTACCGGTCATGGCAACAGACACGCGATGACCCATTTTTTCCAATACCGCTTTTGCCACAACAACATTGAGCTCGATATCCTCCACCAATAGAATTTTTAAATCCGTTACCAGCAGTTTAGCTTTTTCAATCGGTGTATTCATCACAATCAACGGGATCTGAATGGTAAACTGACTTCCCTGGCCAATGGTGCTCTCAACTCTGATGTCACCGCCCATCATATGTACCATTTTTTGACATATGGCCAAACCGATCCCGGTACCGGTTGCAGAGCTAAAGTTGCTATCTTTCACCTGATAATACATGGCAAAGATTTTCTTTAATTCGTCATTGGGAATACCAATACCGGTATCAGACACTTTGAATTCCAGTACTGGCATACCGGCTTCATTATTGAGTTTATCTATTTCAAAACGCACTTTGCCCCGTTGGGTAAACTTCACAGCGTTGTATAAAATATTCCATAACACCTGACGTAAACGAGTGCTGTCAGCCTCAATAAAGGCGGGTAAATCATCGGCAAACCGAGTTTCATATTGCAGACTTTTTTCATTGGTGATTAAACCGATAACACTATTTAATTCTTTATAAAATAAGCGCAAATCAACACTTTCTTTTTTAAGTTCAAGGCGATCCCGTCCCAGCTTATCCAAGTCAATAATGTCATTAAAAATAATCCCCAAGGTTACCGCACTGGTATAAATGGTATTAACCCAACCCGCTTGTTCTGGCTGCAAAGGGGTATCCCGTAACATGCGGCTGAGTCCCACAATACCGTTAAGTGGGGTACGTAACTCATGGCTGATGGTGGCGATAAAAGCCGTTTTGTCGCGACTGGCTTTTTCCAATGCCATTTCGGCTTCTTTACGTTTGGTAATATCACGACCAAAAGCCAACAGGCCTAAACGGTTACCCTGGTTATCATAAAAAGGCACTTTACGTATTTCGAACAGATGCTTGCGACCACCAGCAAAGTTTAGCCAGCGTTCATCAGTCATTTCCACATTCGATTCCAGTACTTCCTGATCACTCGCAACGATGTCGCCTGCAACATCTTCGGCAAATACGTGGTGCGGTGTTAATCCTAATAATTCGGCCTCGCTTTTACCGGTAACTTGCTCGGCAATCCGGTTACAACCGGCAAATTTTCCCTGTTCATTACGGTAGTAAATTAAATCCGGTGAGGCATCGATGATGGAACGTAATAAAGTGGACAGGCGCTGAGCTTGCTGTTCTTTCTCGGTACGCTCTTTTATTTCCGCTTCTAAATCGGTGTACAGCTCTTCCAGTTCTTTTTGCGCCTCTTTGCGCTGTTCGGCCTCGTGATTAAGCTGATGAATGTTATTTTGCAGCTCGCGATTAAGCAGTATGTCTTCTTCCCGAAGACGCTCCAGTTGACTCACTACCTCGGTTAAATTGGTACGTGAAAGCTCGAGTTGTTTAACCAGCTCACTAAAGAAAAACAACACCCATGGCGCGCTTAATAAAGTCAGTATAATAGCGGTAACAAAATCAACCAGTTGCACTTCACCGGTAACCTGCATTCGCAAGACATAAGAGCCCACCAGCGTAAAAGTCAACGCAATAAAGACAAACAGAAAACTGGCTTTTAGCGTACCTACCCGTTTCACAAAACGGGCAAAACGAAAAGCCCAGGAATCCGCTGGCTGATGTTGTTGCATAGAATAAGTACCCCAATTCCGTTATATGAACAGTTTGAATTAAAATGTTATTATTAGCGGTCAATTCAGCATACGGATTGACCGTCTGGATATTGACTTGAATTTATAAAATTCAATCCCATATTGGGTTTTATCCCAAATTGACTCGCTTAAATAAACTTAAGCAGCAATTTATTTTTAACGGGTTTGTTGTTTTCAGCCTAAATCTGAAAATCAGCGTTATGGCATTGCCTGACGATTTTACCCCAATTAAATGCAGTTCGGAGTAGTAATGCCAACAAATTTACCAGATGTCGCCAATCACCTGACCGCTCAAACAGAAGGAGTGCTTGATCGGGTCGGAATGAGCAACATTGAAGTACCATTAATGCTAGCCAGCGATGATACCCAAGCCAGGGTTGTTAGCGCCAGTGTTTCTGCTTATGTAAATCTTATCCAGCCACAAGCAAAAGGCATTCATATGTCGCGCTTATATTTATTGCTGGATAAATTATCTACCGATGACAGCCTGACGGTAAGCAGCCTTAAAGCACTGTTGGGTGAATTTATTACCAGCCATGGCGATTTAAGTGATAGCGCCCAAGTTATCGTCAAGTTTGACTACCATATGCGCCGAAGTTCCCTTATCAGTGGCAAACAAGGTTGGAAAGCCTATCCGGTGGTGATTAACGGACAATTGCAACAGGGTAAGTTATCGATTGAATTATCGTTGGATGTCCCTTATTCCTCTACTTGTCCCTGCTCGGCTGCCCTGGCCAGACAATTAATTCAGGAAGCCTTTGCACAAGAATTTACAAAAGAGGATAGTGTTGATCTGGAACAAATCCATACATGGTTAGGTTCCGTCCAGGGGATCGTCGCAACCCCACATAGTCAGCGCAGTGTCGCTGAAATTAAAGTAAAGCTGGCTGAAGGGATCACAGAGTTTCCAATAAAAGCGCTAGTCGATAGCGTTGAAAACACGCTCAAAACTCCGGTACAAGCTGCGGTCAAACGTGAAGATGAACAAGAGTTTGCTCGTTTAAACGGCCAAAACCTGATGTTCTGTGAAGATGCCGCTCGGAAATTAAAATACTTGCTGGATAACAGTCCAGCCTATTCAGACTTTTGGTTGAAAGTGAACCATCTCGAATCATTGCATGCGCATGATGCGGTGTCGATTGCCACCAAAGGCATAGGGCAAGGCTATCAAGCCTAAAAGTACTCGTTTATCTGTCCGGCAAGAAGATCAATAGGGTTAAAATTGATCTTCTAACCGGCTGATTACTGAATCATTTCTCATCGAATCGCCCCTAAACTCTTATTTATGCAAAATAAATAATTATTTATGCATAAATTATTCTTTTTAAACTGTCCTTAAAATCTTCGTAATAACTTATTATTTGACCAATTAAAGAAAAATTCTAAAAACATAGCCGACATTTTTTAAATTTGTTTTAACCATATATTTCAATAAGTTAAATAACAAATATAGCGATAACCCTGATTATTCAATCTCTCTTGGATATAGAACAATTGATTTTAGCAAGGGAACTAGGTATGTTCTCCGGTTCCGGTCTGGATAAATGCATAAAGATTCTTCGAAATCACAAAACGCCTAGACGCGCAAAGACGGGACCCCGACGAAATTTCTGTAGTCTAATAATATTGAATAATTATTAGACATAGTTACTTATATACTTAAAAAACTTCCAGCCAATCTACATGTTGAAGGAGCAAATCATCATGAGTTTATATCATCCTAATGATTCGCGGGATAATTGCGGCTTCGGTTTGATCGCCCATACCAAGGGTGAAGCGAGTCACAAGCTGGTACAAACCGCTATTGAAGGGCTTGACCGCATGCAACATCGCGGCGGTATCGCGGCCGATGGTAAAACCGGTGACGGTTGTGGTTTGCTAATGCAAACACCGGATGCTTTTTTCCAGCATGTGGCTAAACAGCAAAACTGGACACTGGCACAAAATTACGCGGTGGGAATGATCTTCCTAAGTCAGGATCCAATCAAAGCGGAACTAGCGCGTACAGTCTTAAATGAAGAACTGGATCGTGAAACCTTAAACATCTTGGGCTGGCGTGTAGTGCCAACAAATCATGATTTATTAGGTGAACTGGCCGCAAGTTGCGTGCCGCAAATTGAACAAGTTTTTGTCAACGCTCCTAGCGGCTGGTCTTCGCATGATTTGGAACGCCGTTTGTTTATGGCTCGTCGCAGAGCAGAAAAACGTCTTGCGGACGACGAAGAATTCTATATTGCCAGCTTGTCATCGCTGGTAACCGTCTATAAAGGACTGGTATTAGCCGGTGATTTACCCAAATTTTATCTGGATCTGGCCGATGACAAAATGCAATCAGCCATCTGTGTATTCCACCAGCGCTTTTCCACCAATACATTACCGCGCTGGCCACTAGCCCAACCATTCCGCTTTTTAGCTCACAATGGTGAAATTAATACTATTCGTGGTAACCGCGATTGGGCCAGAGCACGTACCGGTAAATTCCGTACACCATTAATCCCGGATTTGCATGAAGCAGCCCCTTTCGTCAATGAAGTGGGTTCAGATTCTTCCTCACTGGATAATATGCTGGAGCTGTTTTTAGCCGGAGGCATGGATTTATTCCGTGCGATGCGCTTACTGGTGCCGCCCGCATATCAAAATAACAAAACCATGGATCCGGACTTAAAAGCCTTCTATGAATTTAACTCCATGCACATGGAGCCATGGGATGGGCCTGCCGGTATCGTCTTAACTAACGGACGCCATGTTGCATGTAATCTGGATCGCAATGGGTTACGACCTGCGCGTTATGTACTGACTAAAGACGGGTTAATTACCCTGGCGTCGGAAATTGGTATTTGGGATTACGATCAAAAAGATGTGCTGGAAAAAGGTCGGGTTGGTCCTGGCGAAATGCTGGCGGTAGATACCTATAATGGCAAAATCTGGCGTACTAACGAAATAGACAATGATTTAAAAAGTCGTCATCCATACCGGGAGTGGCTGGACAAAAACATCCGTCATCTGACACCTATCGATCAATGCGAACATCCTGAAATTGGTAAACGACTGTTCGACGATGACATGATGAACACCTATTTTAAGCAGTTTAATTTCTCTTATGAAGAAATTGATCAAGTGGTTAAAGTGCTGGCCAAAGACGGTCAGGAAGCCACAGGATCGATGGGTGACGATACGCCAATGGCAGTGCTGTCCTCCAAACATCGCACCATTTATGACTATTTCCGTCAACAATTTGCCCAAGTGACCAATCCACCGATTGATCCACTGCGTGAAAATCATGTTATGTCACTAGCTACCTGTATTGGCCGTGAAAAAGACGTATTCAGTGAAACCTCCGGCTATGCCGATCGCGTGTTGTTCGACTCACCTATTATGGTCTACACCGATCTGAAGCAACTGCGTAATTATGATGCGGAATATTACTATTCTGAATTTATCGAACTGAATTACAAGCCGACTGAAGGCTTAAAAAATGCCATCAAACGTATTTGTGATCAGGCGGAACATTTGGTTAAACACAAAAAAGCCGCATTCGTTATTTTAACCGATCGGCATATCAAACCTAATTTGATCCCCATTCCGGCAGCTATGGCCGTGGGTGCGGTACAGCGCCGCTTGGTAGATAAAGGTTTACGGTGCGATGCCAATATTGTGGTAGAAACCGCATCTGTGCGTGACCCCCATCATTTCGCGGTACTGATTGGCCTAGGTGCAACTGCGGTATATCCGTTCCTGGCCTATGAAATCATTGAGCAGCTGGTAGAAAGTGGTCAAATTGATCTGACGCCAATGCAGGCCATCATGAATTACCGTAAAGGGATCAATAAGGGCTTGTATAAAATCATGTCCAAAATGGGTATCTCGACTGTGGCCAGTTATCGTTGTTCCAAGTTGTTTGAAGCCATTGGTATCAGCGATAACGTGATGAAATTGTGCTTCAAAGGCATCCCTAGTCGTATCCAAGGCGCTGATTTTGAAGACTTTGAACAAGATCAGATTAACCTTAATCGCATCGCCTGGTTAAAACGTAAAAATATTTCCCATGGTGGCCTGCTCAAATATGTCCACGATGGCGAATATCACAGTTATAACCCGGATGTCGTGACCACCTTGCAAAAAGCCGTGGTGAGCGGTGACTACGCCGATTACCAAAAATTTAGCGCACTGGTTAACGAGCGCCCGATTGCAACATTGCGTGATCTACTCAAATTAGCTCCACAAACGGATTCGATTTCTATTGATGACGTTGAAGGGCCGGAAAATCTGTACCCACGTTTTGATACCGCCGCTATGTCGATTGGAGCCTTAAGCCCTGAAGCTCACGAAGCTTTGGCTATTGCCATGAACCGTTTGGGTGGACAGTCAAACTCCGGTGAAGGTGGTGAAGATCCAAAACGTTTTGGCAATGAACGCAATTCCAAAATTAAGCAAGTGGCCTCGGGGCGTTTTGGCGTGACCCCCCATTATCTGGTTAACGCAGATGTCATCCAGATTAAAGTAGCACAGGGCGCCAAGCCCGGTGAAGGCGGGCAGTTACCCGGTGACAAGGTAAATAAATATATCGCCGAATTACGTCACTCGGTACCGGGCGTGACCTTGATTTCGCCACCACCCCATCACGATATTTACTCTATCGAAGACTTGGCACAGCTGATTTTTGACTTAAAACAAGTTAACCCAAATGCATTAATTTCGGTCAAATTGGTGTCAGAACCCGGTGTTGGCACTATTGCCTGTGGTGTAGCGAAAGCCTATGCCGACTTAATTACCGTGTCAGGCTATGATGGTGGCACCGGGGCCAGCCCGTTAACCTCGGTTAAATATGCCGGCAGCCCATGGGAATTAGGCTTGGCCGAAACCCAACAGGCGCTAGTAGAAAATGGTTTACGCCATAAAGTCCGGGTACAAACCGATGGAGGTTTAAAAACTGGTCTGGACGTAATTAAAGCGGCCATTTTAGGCGCGGAAAGTTTCGGCTTTGGTACTGGCCCCATGGTCGCACTTGGCTGTAAATATCTGCGAATCTGCCATCTGAACAACTGTGCGACAGGTGTAGCCACTCAAGATCAAAGCTTGCGTGATAACTATTTCATCGGTTTACCTGAAATGGTGATGAATTACTTTAAGTTCATCGCGCAAGAAGTCCGTGAGATTATGGCCGGACTGGGCGTGAAGAAACTCGACGACTTAATTGGTCGTACCGAGCTTCTTAGCGTACTCGATGGGATTACCGCCAAACAGAATAAGCTGGATCTTAGCCCTATTCTGGCTAAACCAACAGCCGGTGATCACACTCGCTTATTCTGTAGTGAAGATGAAAATGCCCCTGCCGACAAAGGCGATCTTAACCAACAACTATTGGTGGATCTGCAAAGCGTCATTGAACGTAAAGGTGGTGGAATATTCAAATATTCCATCCGTAATACCGACCGTTCAGTAGGTGCGATGATTTCCGGCAGCATTGCCAAAAGTCACGGTAACAGGGGGATGGAAGAACATCCGCTGAAATTACACTTTACCGGTACCGCCGGACAGAGCTTTGGTGTATGGAATGCCGGTGGCCTGGAAATGACGCTGGTCGGTGATGCTAACGATTACGTAGGCAAAGGGATGACCGGTGGCAAGCTGGTTATTCACCCACCAGTCGGTGTGAGCTTCACCACTAAAGATAGCGTTATTGCCGGTAATACCTGTTTATATGGTGCCACTGGCGGCAAATTATTTGCGGCCGGTTGTGCTGGTGAACGTTTTGCAGTGCGCAATTCAGGCGCGATTGCGGTGGTAGAAGGGATTGGTGACAACGGTTGTGAATACATGACCGGTGGTATTGTTGCCATATTAGGCCGTACCGGGATCAACTTTGCGGCCGGTATGACCGGCGGTTTCGCCTACGTATTGGATGAAAATAATGATTTTGAGCAACGGGTTAACGGTGATCTTGTGGACACCTTAGGCATTGAAGACAAAATGATTCTGTCTGAACACCTCCGTGGCTTAATCAATCAGCATTATGAAGAAACCGGCAGTGAGCATGCGCTTAACTTGCTGACTAATTTTGCTGAATTTTTACCTAAATTCCGTTTGGTTAAACCTAAAACCAGCGATGTTAAAAACTTACTTGGCCATATTAGTCGCTCGACTGAAGAGCTACGTGTGCAGGTTAACTAAGGAGGCGTTATGGCAAAAAATATATACCAGTTTGTTGATGTAGAGCGTATCGACCCTCCCAAAAAACCGGTCATCATCAGACGTGAAGAATTTGCTGAAATTTATCAGCCAATGAGTGACACGCAAGTACAAGGTCAGGCAGATCGCTGCCTTGATTGCGGTAACCCTTATTGTGAATGGAAATGTCCGGTACATAACTTTATTCCTCAATGGCTCAAATTGGCCAACGAAGGACGAATTTTTGAAGCCGCTGAATTATCCAGTAAAACCAATACCTTGCCTGAAGTATGTGGACGAGTCTGCCCGCAGGATCGTTTGTGTGAAGGGGCCTGTACCCTGAATGACGATTTTGGCGCGGTCACTATCGGCAGTATTGAAAAATACATCACCGATACCGCCTTTAAACAAGGTTGGCGTCCGGACATGTCAGGCGTCGTTAAAACCGACAAGAAGGTGGCCATTATCGGTGCTGGACCGGCCGGTTTAGGCTGTGCGGATATTCTGGTACGTAATGGAGTTAAGCCGGTTGTATTCGATAAATACGAGAAAATTGGTGGCTTGCTGACTTTCGGTATTCCAGCGTTTAAACTGGAAAAAGAAGTGATGGAATTACGCCACCAGATCTTTGAGGAAATGGGTATCGAATTCAAACTCAATACCGAAATCGGCAAAGACATTCCCTTCCAGCAATTACTCGACGAATACGATGCAGTATTCCTCGGCATGGGTACTTATAAATATATGCAAGGTGGCTTTGAACATGAAAAAGCCCCGGGTGTATACGAAGCCTTGCCTTATTTGGTCGCCAATACCAATCGTTTGATGGGACTTGAAAAAGATCCCGCTGACTATGTGGATATGAAAGGCAAAAAAGTGGTCGTTCTGGGTGGTGGTGATACCGCCATGGACTGTGTGCGGACAGCCGTTCGTCAAGGCGCTGAGCATGTAATCTGTGCTTATCGTCGCGATGAACAGAACATGCCAGGTTCACGTCGCGAAGTACAAAATGCCCGTGAAGAAGGGGTTGATTTCCAGTTTAATCTGCAACCTTCGGATATCGCCGTCGACGATAATGGTAATGCCTGTGGTGTACACATGGTCAAAACCGAATTAGGCCCAGCCGATGCTGCAGGACGTCGCAGCCCGCAGCCTATTGAAGGCTCTGAGCATGTGTTGGAAGCAGACGCAGTCATTATTGCCTTCGGTTTCCAACCTAGCCCAAGCCCCTGGTTTGCCGATTACGGTATTATTCTGGATGAAAAAGGCCGAGTACGCGCACCTCGCAAAGGTAAATTTGCGTTCCAGACCAGTAATCCACAAATTTTCGCGGGTGGCGATATGGTACGAGGTTCCGATTTGGTGGTCACCGCCATTGACGAAGGCCGCAATGCCGCAGACGGAATACTGGATTATCTGGGTGTGTAACTAACACCGCTAATGTTATGTAAGAAAGGCACTGCAAGGTGCCTTTTTTGTATCAGGATTATGCAACACAGGTGCTTCATCAAGCACAGATATAATTTGGTCAACCGGTAACTATTGTTTTCACAGCTATTTTGCCTATGATGGCAAAAAACCACGCGCCAGGTAGCCCATTCAATGGATAATTTTTACCTAATCCTGATTTATTTATGTATCGGATTTTCACTCAAGCAAATCAAAGCCATTCCGGAAAATACCAGTCTGGTACTGAACTGCTTTGTATTATATGTGTGCTTGCCCGCGGTTATTTTACAAAAAGTGCCCGCGTTAACCCTTTCCAGTCAATTACTTATTCCCATCATCACGCCATGGGTATTGTTACTCTGTGTCGCGGGCATTGTGCTGGGCTTAGCGCATTATTTTAACTGGTCAAAACAGATTGTTGGCGCCTTACTGATAGTGGTGCCTCTGGGTAATACGTCGTTTTTAGGTTTTCCAATGATTGAAGGCTTTTACGGCGCTGAAGGAATGCCTTATGTGGTGATTTATGACCAATTGGGTACGTTTATCGCCTTGGTGGTCTACAGCACAATCATCGCGGCAATGTACGGGCAATCAGACACGCAGGTATCCTGGCAAAAAATTGCGGTCAAAATACTGACCTTTCCAGCCTTTGTCGCCTTAATCGTGGCGTTAGCCATTAAAGGACAATCCTATCCTTCCATCGTCCAACAGGTGATTGATCATTTAAGTGGCACATTGGTGCCAGTCGTAATGGTTTCGGTAGGTTTTAGTCTAAAACTGCAACTCGATAGTCATCACCGTGCTCCGCTATTCGCTGGATTAACCATTAAACTGCTACTTATGCCCTTGCTAGCACTCATCGCCTGGCACGGTATTGGACAAGATAATTTAGCCGTAACGGTATCGGTTTTTGCCGCAGCGATGCCACCGATGATTTCTGCGGGCGCGGTTGCCATGATGGCAGGACTGGCACCTGAGTTAGTTAGTGCTTTGGTGGGAATGGGCTTTTTAATCAGTCTGATTACCTTACCCATACTACACTGGCTATTGACGATGTTGTAAGTCAGCCAAATCAGCATATCCAAAGGCCAATAATCACCTATTTACTGCTTACTAAGAGGAATGATCACTATGTTTACGTTACATCAATTGATAAAAACCACTTACATCAGCTTGCTTGTCGGCTTTATTAGCATAGCCCATGCTAACGACATCGAATCGGATCAACAGGCTGTACTGGACGTCGCCGATAAATTGTTTGACGCTGTAAGCAGCGGCAATCCGGATGATTGGCGAGCCTTGCAACTGGCAGATGGAGTCAATATTGCGTTGATCCAGAAAAAGGACACTGACAATAAAGACTACAGCTTACGCCTTGTTACCAATGAATCCTTTGCCAGCAAAGTGTCCCCCAGTGAACACCATTATATCGAGCGTTGGACGGCTCCCCCAACGATATTAATCCAAGGTCCCATGGCGGTTATCTGGGGTGAATACGAATTCTTAGTCGATGGAAAACGGTCCCATTGTGGGGTTGATTCGATAGATTTGATCAAACAGGATGGACAATGGAAAGTGGCCAATGTTATCTGGACCATGCTACATGAAGGTTGCGAGGGCTAAAAGTGATGCCAACTCACCGAAACAATATTCAGCGTTTTCAAGATATTCCCAATATTGGTCCGGCCATGGAGCGAGACTTTATCCAGTTAGGATTAACTCAGCCAACCGACTTGATTGGTCAGGATCCCTATCAGTTGTATCAACAAATGAGCACTCTTAGTGGTGTCAGGCAAGACCCCTGCGTGCTCGATACCTATATGGCCGCGATCGATTATATGCAAGGTGGCAGTGCCAAAAAATGGTGGGAATTTACTGCCGAACGGAAAAAGCGTTTCCCAGAATGTTAAGCCAGACTGAACCAATCTGACTTAACATAACTGCCAAATTACTCATATCTTAGTGCATCTATCGGTTCGAGTCTGGACGCTTTCAGCGCGGGGTAATAACCAAAAAAGATACCAATAAGAGCAGAAAAACCCAAACTTATCATCACTACATCTGGGTTAATCACTCCACCAGCACCAATACCGTAATGATTGCCCAGATACACAAAACCATAAGCGATTAGCACTCCGATGGCACCGCCCAGTCCGCATAACACAATAGATTCAATTAAAAACTGGCGTAAAATATCTGCCGGTTTGGCGCCTACCGCCATACGCAGACCAATTTCACGGGTACGTTCGGTCACCGACACCAGCATAATATTCATAATACCGATACCGCCCACCACCAGACTCACTGAGGCCACCCAGGCCAACAACGTATTAAATACTTGCATGGTTTCAGCGCGGGTAGCGATCATTTCCGATACATTACGGATACGGAACAAATCATCACCATTGGCCGGAATACGCATCCGCTGGCGCAAAATTTCTGCCATTTGTTGCTCGATATAATCCATATCTTCACCGTCATACACCCCCACCTGAATAAAACGCACCGATTTAGGATTTGTCGAATCAATGCCGGTAATCTTGGTACGCACTGTTTTGATGGGCAGAAAAATCACGTCATCCTGATCTTCACCACGGGCATCCTGACCTTTTTCCACCAACACGCCAATCACCGATACATTAAAGTTCTGTACTCTAATAGTTTGTCCTACCGGATCACTGATACCAAATAGTTCCTTGCGCACCCGTTCACCAATAATCGCCACTTTGGCGCCGCTTTTTACTTCCTGAGCGGTAAATTCACGGCCTGAAGATATTTGCCAGTCTCGTACCTTAAAATAACGGTTATCAATCCCGTTGATCCCGGTTGACCAGTTCAGGTTACCGTAAATCACCTGACCGTTAGAAGACAGGTAAGGTGCTGCAGCTTTGACACCAGGGATCTGTTTTTCAATTAAATTGGCATCGTCCTCGTTAATTCTCACCACCGAGGCAGATCTTGCGCCGCCGCTGGAACGAAACGAACCGGTGACGAAAAACACATTGCCCCCCAAGGATTTAATCTGCTTATCTACCTGTTGCTGGGCGCCCGCCCCCATAGCCACCATAATAATCACTGCCGAAACGCCGATGATAATCCCCAGCATGGTCAGAAAACTGCGTAACATATTCACCCGCAGCGCCGTCATGGCCGTTTTGAGTAAAATGACACTCTTCATGACAAATCCCGCAAGGCAACCTGACGGGGAGATGGATTGACTTGATCCGCGACCAGTTCACCATCGCGAAACACCAAATTACGGCTGGCAAATTCGGCAATATCCGGTTCATGCGTGACCAGAATAATGGTCTTACCCTGACGATTCAGTTGCTGGAATAACGCCATCACTTCCAATCCGGTTTGGGTATCTAATGCACCGGTAGGTTCGTCAGCCAGAATCATCACCGGCTGGTTGACTAACGCACGGGCAATCGCTACCCGCTGTTGTTGACCTCCGGAAAGTTGCGACGGGTGATGCCCCATTCGGGAGCCCAGCCCCACCAACTCGAGACACTCTTTCGCCCTTATCGACCATTCAGATTCAGGAACCTGAGAGTAAAGTAATGGTAAAGTAACATTATCCAGCGCTGTCGTGCGAGGCAATAAATTAAATTGCTGGAAGACAAAGCCAATACGTTGATTGCGGATCGTCGCGAGCTGTTTTTTATCCAGTTTGGACAATTCCAGCCCATCCAATGAAATGCGCCCTTCGCTGGCAATATCCAAACAACCAAGCAGATTCATCATGGTAGATTTACCGGAACCGGAAGAGCCCATAATGGCAACAAATTCCCCCTGCCGTATTTCCAGATCGATGCCTTTTAAGGCCCACACACTTTCTTCACCCATGTGATAGACTTTTTTGGCTTGCTGTACCTTAATTAAGACTTCAGACATTAGCCACCTACCCTTTGCGCACGTACTATAACTGGGTCGCCATCATGCAATTGGTCACTGACTATTTCACTATATTCCAAGTCAGCAATCCCCACCCGAACATTCACTTTATGTGGCTTACCATCACGTAACACCCATATCGTACCTCGTGAATAATCAGAATTTATGCCACCAGCCGCGAAGGTTTTACGGCGTTGCTGATTAAAAGCTGCATATTTTTCCATTTGTTCAGGGCTCAGAAAGCTCTTCAATTCCGCTTCGGTTTTAGCCCGGACTGTCTTCATCATTTCACGTATATCCGCTGGTGGGCCCGGTATTGAAGAACGTGAACTGCGCATTTCCCGTATCGACTGTTGCATGCTTGTCATCACTTTCTCTAGTTTATCTTGCTGGGCGGCGTCCAACGCTAGATATTGAGCTAACTGCTGCACTCGCTCAGACATATCCGGACCTTTATCATGATCATCATTAGCACTTTGCGGACTAAAACGCAGTGCCGAGTTAGCCACCCGCAACACATTACTGCGCTGACCAAGAATAATATCGACATTGGCTGTCATACCGGGTAACAACAGCAAGTTTTTGTTTTCCAGACTAATAATGACTTTGTAAGTAACAACGTTATTAGTCACGGTGGCCGCCTTACGCACCTGAGACACCACACCAGTAAATTTCCGCTCCGGGAAAGCATCTACGGTAAACTTCACTGGTTGTCCTTGTTTAATGCGGCCAATGTCGGCTTCATCTACATCCGCTTCAATCTGCATTTTGACCAGATCCTGAGCAATAGAAAATAACACCGGTGCGGATAAACTGGCCGAAACCGCTTGGCCTTTATCCACTTGACGGTCGATTATCACCCCGTCGACAGGAGAGCGGATGAAGGTACGATCCAAGTCTAATTTAACCTGCTCCAGACTGGATTGAGATTGCTGTACCCTGGATTCCCCCACCAAAATAGCGGCTTTGGCGGTATCAATATTGACTTTGGCTAATTCATAAGCGGTTTGACTAATATCCAGTTCGGATTCACTGACCAGATTCTTTGCCCGTAATTCACGAGTTCGTTTAAATTCTCGCTCTGCCAAGGCTTCTTCAGCTTGAGCTTTGACTAAACCCGCTTTTAATTGAGCTAATGATGCTTTTGATGAGGCCAAATCAGCCTGACTTTGTTTAAGCCGTGATTGCACAGTACGATCATCAATACGGGCAATTACTTGTCCGCTGGTCACCACGTCATTAAAATCCACATTAAGTTGGGAAATCAGTCCCGATAACTCGGATCCCACATCCACGGTGACCACCGGTGAAATCGCACCAGATGAATTTACCGTACTTTCAATGTCGCCTATGGATAGTGGTTGGGTTTGATATTGAATTTGCTGCTTAGCTTGTTGGGGCTGTATAAACCACCACAACGCCAACGCTGGAATCACCACCAGCAGTACTATTTTTGGAAAAGACAGTTTTTGCATAAATTATGTATTCAATTTAACCATTATGTAGATAAAGGATTAAATCATAATTGCTGTAGGCAAACTGTCAGCTTTGTGTAAAGGCAACGAAAGATTATGTTTCAGTCGATGTTAGCTGGAGTGAAAAATGATCGCCCAAGCATGGCAACAAAATGCCATGCTTGACGCATTAACAACATCAATCCAACAGACCTAAACGGTATTTAATTTGTTCAGCCAAACGTGCAACGTTGGCACGCCCTTCAGCAATGAGTTCCTCGGCACGATGAAATTCCATCATACCGACCCGTCCCAGCTGCGGCTCCAGCAGAATATCCGGTGGCTCGCCAGCCAAACGTGAACGGGTAACACGGTCTTGCATAATATCCAATGCGCCGGACATGGTGCCAATCATGGTTGGTGACTTTTTCGGACGACGTTGCCCAAGAGACGGGTTTCCGTCGCTTCCATCTTCATCATCCACTTCATTTTGGCGGCTTTCATCCCCCCACCACTGGGCAACCACACTTTTACTCTTACTTAAAAAATTGGAAAATTGATCTTCACTGGATTTTTGATCTTCTTCTAACTGATCTTCATAGGCAGAGTAAAAATTGGAGTTTAAATTTACCGCTATCACAATATCCGCCCCCATATGACGGCAAAGTGATACCGGTACCGGATTCACCACCGCGCCATCGACCAACCAGGTTCCGCGATACCAATGCGCGGGGAAAATTGCCGGGATCGAACAAGACGCCCGCACCGCATCAACCACGTCACCGTCGGTAAAAGAGACTTCACGTGCACGGTACAAATCCGTAGCCACTGCGCCAAATTTTTTATGTAACTGGCTAATATCCTGAGGTACAAAATCTTCGGCTAATTTAGTAAACACTTTCTCACCGGAAATCAGTCCACCGCGTTTGAATCCGACTCCTAGTAATCCTGCCACTTGCCATTCGGTAAAACTGCTGACCCACTCTTTCAATTCCGGCAGCTTATTATTGGCAAACGCAGATCCTACATAGGCTCCAATTGAACAACCGGCAACAATATCAAATTCAATCCCCAGCTCCTGCAGGGCTTCGATAATGCCAATATGTGCCCAACCACGTGCGGCACCACTGCCCAATGCCAAACCGATTTTCTTGCCCATTCACGACTCCTTTTATCAATCTTTAATTATTCTACCGACTCCTACCCTACTTCGATATACCCAATAACCCAGCAATATACCTGTTAGCCTTGCTTTACTATTGCCGCAATCATGCCAGACCACTATAGTTAAGCTCTAATTCGATGTTAATCATCACTATCAACTGAGGTTTTACGCATGAAAAACAGCCTACTCCTTGCCGGATTGCTGGTCAGCATGGCTGGACATGCTACAACAAATTGTCCCGCCGATTTCCATCAAACGCCGCTTTATCCGGAGGCACGTTTTTGCCAGAGTTTTGATGATAAGTTACCCGCCAGTTTAAGTTATCACGCCAACAGTGATATACAGCAAGCGGCTGATTTTTATCTACAACAGCTAGGGACACCGGATAATGACGAAACCTTGAAAGGTCGACGTGTACTGCAGTTTGACCAGGGCCAAAAAGTGGTGGTGCTATCTGCCGATGGGCAAGGAACCCAAGTAGATATATTAGTTAAATCATCTTCCTAATTCATCAAACGTCAATTATCTAGAGGCTGGCACCTTCTTTGCATTATTTTCTTCAACTGATCCCCGTGGTCAAAAATCTGACGTAGGTCTATTGAAGAGGATATTTTATGGAACTGGCAATTGTGCTGATGATCATGCTCATTGTTGTAGCGGTCGTTGCAATCAAGCTTAATGATACCGGACTGGCCTTTCCGTTTCACAAGAAAACCAATTTGTTTACACCGGTAGAGCGTAACTTTTTAACCTTGCTGGATGTAGCAGTAGGTAATCAATATCGGATTATCTGCCGAGTGAAACTGGCCGATATTTTGTCGATTAGACACGGCACCGACAAAAAAACCTCACAAACCGCATTACTCCGGGCTAACACCAAACAACTCGACTTTGTATTGTGTGACAAAAACGATTTAAGTCCGGTCGTGGCGATCGACTTAGTCCACCCTAATGGAAAAGAAGGTTATAAAACCCAACGTGATTGGTTTGTTAGCAGTTCACTGGACGCGGCTAAAATTCCACATCTGCGTATAAAAGTAAAATCCGGTTATAAACCTCAAGATATTCGCGAATGTATTGACGCAAAATTAGCCCCTTTGCGTTATAAAACCCCTAAAGCCCCGATTATTAAAGGCACAACGGGTTACCAAGAAGACAAGAAAGGCGGTTTACGTAACCCAGTGGCGGCATAACCAGCCCATTTGATTACAGATACCGTCTAAAGGCGGTATCTGCTTCAGCATCACAAGTTTACAATTTCCGTTACATTCTATTTCCTGACCCTATCTTTAATTCTGATTTATTTTAAGCCAGACTGGTATCGCTTACTCTATTTCGAATGACTTATCAGGAATGTTAATAATGAAAAAATTTATCGTCGCCTTTGCATTAGGATTAGTGCTCAGTGCTTGTAGCACCAGCATGAAACCTGATACAACGGCAACCGACAGCAGTAAAATTCTGCCTTATCCAATTTATCAACATAAATTGGATAATGGTCTCAACGTCGTCACTGTGCCATTTGACTCTCCCGGACTGGCCGCTTTTTATATTATTACCCGCGTTGGTGCTCGCAATGAAGTGGAACCGGGTGTAACCGGATTCGCCCACTTTTTTGAACACATGATGTTTCGTGGTACCGATAAATACCCCAAAGAAGCTTATAGTGCCGCACTCAAGTCAACAGGTGCCGCGGCCAATGCCAATACCACTCAGGATCGCACCCAATACCATATGACCGGTAATGCGAATAAATTAGAGCTGATGTTTGAACTCGAAGCCGATCGTTTTCAACATTTGAAATACTCCGAGCATGAATTTAAAACCGAAGCGGGTGCGGTCAAAGGTGAATACACCAAAAACTTTGCCAGTCCATACAGTCAAATTAATGAGAAACTAGCGGAAACCGCCTTTACTACCCATACCTATTCACACACCACGATGGGCTATTTCAACGATATAGTGGATATGCCCAATCAGTATGAATATTCCAAAACCTTTTTTGACCGCTATTACCGCCCTGAATACAACACCATTCTGGTGGTGGGTGACGTTACCGCAAAGCAGGTTAATGAATTAGCCGAAAAATATTTTGGCCAGTGGCAACGTGGCAATTATGTGGCAAAAATTCCTACTGAACCTGAGCAAACCGAAACCCGTTATACCCATTTACAAAACGGTTCGATCCCGCCCTACTTCAGCATGAGCTATAAAGGACCGGCATTTAGTGACAGTAAAATTGATATGCCCGCGCTGGACGTCTTGTCGTCAATGGTGTTTTCGCCAACATCGGATCTCTATAAAAAACTGGTGATTGACGAGCAAAAAGTGCGTTTTATTGGAGGTGGAGCACAGGATAGCCGCGATCCAAACTTGTTTACCATTCAGGTATCCATGGTCAACAAGGCCGACATGCCCTATGTCAAAGCTGAAATCGAAAAAGCCATTGCTAAAGTGCAAGAGCAAGGTGTGGATAGCGCCAAATTACAGCGCACCAAATCTAATCTTAAATATGGCTTTGCCATGAGTATTGATACACCCAGTGCGATTGCGGAATCCTTGAGCCATTATATTCAGTTAACCGGCGATCCCGAGTCCATCAATAAGCTATACGCCCTGTATGATCAAGTCACAGTAAACGATATCAAAATGGTGGCGAATAAATACTTCGATCCGGCCCGGTTAACCATAGCGACTATCACTGACGACGCACAAGGAGCATTGCAATGAGATCTATACTAAAAAATACCATTGTCGTCTTAAGCCTGTTATTTACTATTCAGGCACAAGCCTTGGATGTGGTAGAACTCAAGCAGGATAAATCCAATAAAGTCGTCATCAAAGTCCGTTTTAATAACGGTTCCGTATCGGATCCCGCCGATTTAGCCGGTTTAACTTATGCCACCGCTTCACTGATGGCACAAGGTGGCGCAGGTGGCATGAGCTATGCCGATATTCAGGATAAAATGTTTCCCTGGGCGGCAAGTTATGGCGTCAACGTCGATAAACAAGTGGTGACCTTTACTTTTCAGGTACCTACCGAGTTTGTAGATCAGTTCTATCCCATTGTTAAAAACGTATTACTGGCACCGGATTTTACCCAAGCCGATTTCGAGCGGGTAATGAAGGCCCAGCAAAACTATGTGGATCAAGTGGTACGGGCATCTTCTGATGAGGACTACAGTAAGTTTGCTCTGGAAGATCAGTTATTCCGTGGTGGTAATATGCAACATTTATTACAGGGTACGTCTGCATCGGTAAAACGTATCAGCCTCGACAAGATCAAAACGTTTTATCAACAGGCGTTTACTCGTCACAACGTGTCTTTAGGTATTGCGGGCAATTACAATGACCACTTGCTTAACAAGTTAAAAAGCGATTTGAATCAGTTGTCTGATTCACCCTTTACTCCAGCCACACCATCCAAAGCTAATCATGCCGATGGTATTGAAGTCGAAATAATCGCCAAAGACGGCGCTTTTGGCTCTGCCATATTCACCGGCGCACCGCTGCCTATTACGCGTGCTGATGATGATTTTGCCGCACTGATGATTGCTAATTCATGGATGGGTGAACATCGCAAAGCTTACTCACGCCTATATCAGAAAATCCGTCAAACCCGCTCGATGAACTACGGTGATTATTCCTATATCGAGTGGTATGACAATGGCGGCCGTAATCAACTTCCACCCTCCGGTGTACCAAGAGCATCGAATTATTGGTCCATCTGGATCCGCCCGGTACAAATCGCCGAACAACTTAAAGCTCAATATAAAGAACTGGCGGATATTAATATTGGTCATGCCCACTTTGCTTTGCGACTGGCTTTGCGGGAATTCGACTTGCTGATTAAAAATGGTTTAAGTCAAGCCGATTTCGAGGCAACCAAGACCTTTTTGCGCAGCTATATCAAGCTATATGCACAAGGACCAGAGCAACAACTTGGCTGGTTAATGGATTCCCATTTTTATGGACGGACTAATTATCTGGCCGAAATGGATAAGCTGCTAGCCAATACCACACTGGAACAAGTCAATGCAGCGATTCGCCAATATTGGCAAACCGATAATTTGTTTGTGACTATCGTCACCGATAAAAGCGAAGCGCAACCACTGGCTGATAGCCTGTTAAATAACACGCCTTCACCAATGACCTACTCGAATCTAGTGAAATCAGGATTACCTGCCGACGTGCTGGCTGAAGACGCCGAGATTGCCAACTATCCACTTAACGTAAAGAAAATCACGATAGTGCCCTCGGCTGATACCTTTCAATAACAGGTTAGGGTAAAAAAAGCCGATAAAGATAATCTTTATCGGCTTTTTTAGTTCATGGAGCAATTAAAAGTCAGTGGGTGTTAACCCAACATCTGTTTCAATTGTTCTGCAAATTCCACAAAACGCTGTTTAACGGTACGTTTCATTTTGACATTGGTACTGGCTAACATACAGAGCCCTTCAATAATCACTGTAGGGGCTTCGGGATTGGTTTTGCCTTCTAATTTGGTATTGGTACTGCCTAGCACATTAGAGGTGCGGATAATCACATTAACGTTATCTGGCACATAAATAGTGTCGTCAGATAATAAGCTCATCAACTTAATTCGCACACTAGGGTGGGTAAAACGCGCTTCGCTAAAATCGAGCACCAAGTTTCCCAACAGACTAAAACACTTAAGCTCTTTGGGCACATCCCATTTGCCAATACGCTTATTACTGCTAAGGATATTGGTAATGTTTTCCTGTTCGACAGCATTACCCGGTGTGTAATGTGTTCCCAAAGATTCATTTTTCGATTCAGTGTAGGATTCATCTACCTGTAAAGTCAGATCTTCAACCTGCTTCACGAGTAAATGGTGATCATCGGTTTGATTGGCAATATCCAAGCGTCGCTCGAATGCGGCTAAGGATATTTGTCCATGACTGTAATTCATAATCAGTTGATCGATGACTTCTTCTCGAACTTTTTCGATAGGTCTGTCGGTTAAGGTAACGGTCATATTGAATCCCTGTAATGTGGTTAACCTGAAATATTGCCTCTGTATCCAGAAGCAATTCGTATACCAATATAAAAAACCTTTAATAACAGTGCGTTATGAAAACACATCGCAATGGACGACAGCGAATTACACCAATTATTAGTGAATTATACGAATTACTCTAATTTACAGGTAAACTATTACGCTAATTATTAGGGCAAATAAATTGCCGAAGCCAATATAGAGTAAGCGAAATGAAAATCGGTATTTTGGGCGCGATGGATCAAGAGGTCGCCTTATTACAGTCAACCTTGGACAACATCAGTATCAGCCATTGGGCACATTTGACCTTTTATGCCGGTACCTTGCATGGTGTTGAGGTCGTCGTGGTGAAATGCGGTATCGGAAAAGTGGCCGCATCGGTGGCCACCACCGTGATGATTGATCGTTTCGCACCGGATTATGTGGTTAATACTGGTTCTGCTGGCGGTTTTGACGCCGATCTGGATATTGGTGATGTAGTCGTCGCTTCTGCGGTACAACACCACGATGTAGATGTCACCCATTTTGGTTATGAGCGGGGACAAGTTTACGGGATGCCGGCTATTTTTCCTTGTGATGACAAACTCATTCAAGCCGCCGAGCAAGCCGCGCATGAAGTGGCCCATGTCAAAACCAAACGAGGTTTAATCTGTACCGGTGATTCATTTATTGGTTGTGATGATGCCGTTGCGCGTTTACGTGGATTATTTCCGGATATGCATGCGGTAGAAATGGAAGGTGCTGCGATTGGGCAGACTTGTTTTATGCTCGACACCCCTTTTGTGGTGATCCGCTCTTTGTCGGATATTGCCGGAAAAACCTCCAGCATGTCCTTTACCCAGTACATTGAAATTGCAGCTAAGCATTCGGCCGAACTGGTGATGGGTATGATTGCTATCTTGGCTAAATGACCGAGATTTTACTCGCCCCGCAATTACAACCAATATGGGTCTTATTAGTCACCGTATTAATTGAGCGTTTGTGGGCCTGGCCGGATCGATACCATCCTCTTGGTTTTATCCGGCTATTAGCCAAACGTATGGCCAGTAAAGTTAATCCGCAAGGCAATACTGCGGTACAACAAAAAATATCAGGAACACTGGCACCTGCAGTGCTGTTATTACCCACCATTGTGATCCTTATTCTGTTTATTCAACTAGCTGAATTTCCGTTATTTTTCGACAGTCTGCTACTGTTGATAGCGTTACAGTTTAAATCCGTATTAGATCGTGCCAAACGAATTGGCAATGCCTTGGCACATAATAAAAAAGTGTTATCACGGGATATTCTGCAATCCCTTTGCTTACGGGAAACGCAACAGCTATCCAGTGTCGGAATCAGCAAAGCCTGTATCGAAACCTTATTGCTGCGTTATTGCTATCAATATATTGCGGTGATGTTCTGGTTTTTAGTCAGCGGTGGCGTCGCTGCGCTCAGTTATCGTTTAATTTATGAATTTAGTCAGCACTGGAACAGCAAACTGCCACGCTATCGGCACTTTGGTTTTCCCATTGCCAAATTGGCCGCTTTACTTTACTGGCTGCCGGCCAGATTAATGATTATTGCCTTGATGCTCAGTGAAAATATTAGCACCAGTATCAAGGCGTTAAGACAGCGTAGCGGCAATAGGAATACCCATACTGCTATTTTAGCCGCCAGTGCTGGTGCCTTGCAGATGCAACTTAGTGGTCCGGTCATGTATCAAGGACAAAAGTACCGTCATGCCAAACTGGGGAATAGCCGTTTACCAGTGCCACAGGACATCAAACGCACACTCAATGCACTGGATAAAAGTTTGGTAATTTTATTGGTTTTCAGTTTACTGATTGCAGCATTGTTGTACGGTTTAAGGAAGGTATTATGAGATATTGGTGGTTGCTGTTTAGTGGCTTGAATTGGCTTTGTTATGGCATTGCCTATGCGACTCCCCAAAAAGTCATCAGCCTGTCTCCCCATCTGACCGAATTGGTTTACGCTCTTAATAGTGGCGATAAATTAGTTGCTACCAGCGATTATAGTGACTATCCCCCCGAAGCAGCGCAGCTACCGTCAGTGGCCAGTTATCTCGGAGTCGACTTTGAAGCCATTATGCGCTTGCAACCTGATTTAATTCTGGCATGGCAAGGGGGAAATAAACCTCAGGATCTGCAGCGCTTAGCCAGTCTTGGCTTTACTATTTTCTATTCCCATCCTGACAATCCAATGGACATTGCCAATGAAATACGACAGCTGGGTCAGCTACTCAATCAAAACGAACTCGCCCAGCAGATCAGCGAGCACTACGTAAACCAGCTCAATGCCATTAAGCAACACTATACAGACCAACCACGACTAAAGGTGTTTTACTATATGTGGCCCAAACCCTTGATGACTATTGGGCAGGGAGCATGGGCTAACCATTTACTCGACTATTGTGCAGCCAATAATATTTTTGCTGATGTGGATACTGCGTATCCGGAAGTGGGTATCGAAGCGGTCATCGCGCGTCAGCCACAAGTGATTATCGCAGCACAAAAAGCCAATACCGACGAAGTACAACAATTTTGGCAACAATGGACCCCGTTAATCCAGGATAAGGCCCTGAAAGTAGTACAGGTTAACCCGGATTTGTTACACCGTTTTACCCCACGCTTGGCAGAGGGTATAGGGACATTGTGCGAGAAAATTCGCTAACGATTTATGTTACTCAGCTTGATATCAGCATGGATCAATCTGAACGGTTGTTTTATGCTGCTCTTCCAAACTCATGAACATCTAATCGCTTCCGATAAGCTTTTAATATTTATTCATCACAGGTCGACACTATGACAATTAGCAATACCACACTGAACAATAATGACTATAAAGTCGCGGATATGAGTCTAGCCGAATGGGGTCGCAAAGAACTGACCATTGCCGAAAGTGAAATGCCTGCATTAATGGCCATCCGTGCCAAATATCGGGATCAACAACCTCTGGCTGGCGCCAATATTTTGGGTTGTATTCACATGACCATCCAAACCGGCGTATTGATCGAAACATTAGTGGATTTAGGCGCCAATGTCCGTTGGTCATCCTGCAATATTTTCTCTACACAGGATCACGCTGCCGCTGCGATTGTTGCAGCAGGTGTCCCGGTATATGCCTGGAAAGGTGAAACCGAAGAAGAATATGAATGGTGTCTGGAACAAACTATCCTCAAAGATGGTCAGCCGTGGCAAGCCAACATGGTACTGGATGATGGTGGCGATTTAACCGCCATGCTGCACGACAAATATCCGCAAGTATTAGTCAATGTGCATGGTATAACCGAAGAAACCACTACCGGTGTCCATCGTTTGGAAGAAATGCTGCGCGATGGTAGCCTGAAAGTGCCGGCTATCAACGTCAACGATGCGGTAACTAAATCGAAAAACGATAACAAATATGGTTGCCGACACAGTCTTAACGATGCGATTAAACGCGCCACCGATCATCTGTTAGCCGGAAAAAAAGCCTTGGTCATCGGCTATGGTGATGTAGGTAAAGGCTCGGCTCAATCCTTGCGCCAGGAAGGCATGATTGTCCGAGTTACCGAGATTGATCCGATTTGTGCCATGCAAGCCTGTATGGATGGTTTCGAAGTGGTATCTCCTTATAACTTTGGCAATAACACGGGCAAACTGGAAGATATTAACACTGCGTTGTTAGCCAACACCGATCTGATTGTCACCACCACCGGTAATTCCAATGTGTGCGATGCCAATGTGCTACGAAGCCTTAAATCTGGTGCCGTAGTATGTAATATTGGCCACTTCGATAACGAAATCGATACCGCTTTTATGCGTAAAAACTGGCGTTGGGAAGAAATTAAACCGCAGGTGCATAAAATTTATCGCAGTGAACTGGACGCTGATCATTTATTGCTGCTGTCTGAAGGCCGTTTGGTCAATTTAGGTAACGCCACAGGTCACCCTTCACGGATTATGGACGGCTCTTTCGCCAATCAGGTATTAGCGCAAATCCACTTATTCAAGCAGGGTTTTGCCAATATGAGTCCTGAACAACAACAAACCGCGATGACAGTAGAAGTATTACCTAAACAGCTGGATGAAGAAGTTGCCCGTTATATGGTGCAAGGTTTTGGGGGAGTTATTACCAAACTGACCGAGGCACAGGCCAAATATATCAATGTGGATGTGAATGGTCCGTTCAAATCGGACTTGTATCGTTACTAATCTTACATTTTTCTAACATCCGTAAACTAATCAGGATGCTTCAGCATCCTGTTTTATTGGTAGTTTAATAACCTCGCATAGCCTTGCCAATAATATCAGGTTAAAATTAGAGCGCTTTTTAGAATGGAATCTAACCGATTCGTGCGACAATTATTATCCCCCAATTATTTTTTGAGAGTGACGCTAGATTATGTCGGAAGTCTTCAGTCAACGTGATAAATACGGTCACTATTCAATTCACATTGATGATCGTATTCTGGTAGTGACTGTCGGTGGTGCGTTGGGCAAAGGATTAACGAATAAATACAGCCAAGATCTTCGCACTGCGATTGAATATATTAAAGATAAGCCTTGGGCTTATTTGGCCGATGCCATGGAACTGGAAGCATTGACTAATGACGGGCTTCAGTATTTAACAGAAGCCTTTAAATACAGTATGCAAAATAATTGTGTCGTGGGGGCTTATTGCATGACGTCCAGTCTGGCAATTCACCAAGCCGATAGCGTCAGACGTCAATACGGTGCAGAAGGCACCATTGAACAACGTCTGTTTGATGATGTCACCTCTGCCAAAGCCTTCCTTAATCAGCATTTGGAGCAATAACGCCATGATGATTACCTTAACCACCCCGGCCATTTTATTTCCGGCGATTTCCTTATTGTTGTTGGCTTACACCAATCGTTTTGTGACCTTAGCCAGTATTATTCGTACCTTTGACTCAACTGAAATTAGCGAAAGTGCCCAAAAGCAAATCGCCAACTTACGCAAACGCATTCAATTAATTAAACGCATGCAGGAAGCCGGTGCGGCCAGTTTTTTTCTGTGCGTGTTGGCCATGTTAGCGATTTATTCCGAATACCAGCAATTAGGCAGCTGGATATTCGGTGGTTCACTGGTACTTCTGTTGTACTCACTATGGATGTCGGTTTGGGAAATTAGAATTTCCGTCGAAGCATTAGATGTGCATTTACAAGAATATAATTTGTCCTATAAGAAGCGCAAATGATTCACATTGACTATCAACAGCTCAATCCACAGCATTTCGATGCGGTCATCCAACTGGGTAATCATGTACATGGTGACAATTACCTTGATCAGGCTGCCATTCAGCAAATTTATCAATTGGGTTTAAAAAATAATATCAATGCTAGCTGGGTCGCCTTTAACAAAGATAAACTGGTTGGCTTTCGTTTGACCATCGCTGCCGGGAACTGGCAGCCGGATAAATGGTGTAGCCCTGAATTATGGCCCACTTCAATCGAGACCACCTGTTACTTTAAATGCAACACCGTCAACCCCGACTATCAGGGCAATGGTATAGGTTCATCGATGCTGAAACACTCAATCAAAACCGCCCGTCAACAAGGTGCACAAGCAGGGTTGGCGCATATTTGGTTAGCCAGTCCGGGCAATAGCGCATTTAAGTATTTTTCAAAATGTGGTGGAACACTGGTTAAAGAACATCCGGGAAAATGGTTGGAAAACTGTATTTATGATGGCTACGTTTGCCCCATTTGCGGTACCGACTGCAATTGTGTCGCCGCAGAAATGATTTTACCCTTTGATCAAACAACCTTTTAAGCCCAGTACTCATGTACGATCCATTGGTAGATACTAGCCCCGGTCAAAATGCCCCCTATCCCGCTTCCTATTGGGCTAGTACAGTTGCACCGACCAACTATCCGCACGCCGAAGGTGAGGTGGATACCGATGTTGCCATTATCGGTGGCGGTTATACTGGACTCTCCTGCGCTTATCATTTAGCCCGGCAAGGAGTACAAGTCACCTTGCTGGAAGCCAATCAAATCGGTTGGGGATGTAGTGGTCGCAACGGTGGCTTTGTATTAAACGGGACGGGTCGCTTATCCTTCCCACAAATGCAGCTTCAATGGGGCGAACAGACTGCTAAATTAATTTACGCAGAATATCGCAGTGCCATTGAAAAAGTCGCCGAGCTGATTGAACTGGGTAATATTGCTTGTGATACACAGCCAGGCGGTTATCTCAAAGTTGCGCATCGCGCCAAACTGGTTTCAGGATTAGAGCAGCAAGCCGAGTTAATGCGCAACAGCTTTGATGATCCGGTGCAGTTTGTTGATCGTCAGCAACTACAGCAGCACTATATGAAAAGTGAGCAAGCCTATGGTGGCTTATTATTCCCTTACTGTTTTGGCGTACATCCGTTAAAAATGGTGCAAGGCTATGCCGCACTGGCTCACAACACCGGCGTACAGTTGCATCAAGGTTCACCGGTCATTAACTGGCAAAAACAGCAGGATAAACAAATACTGCATACCCCTTCGGCTCAGGTTCGCGCTAATAAAGTGGTGATTGCCAGTAACGGTTATACCCTGAATAAATTTCACCCCGAGATCGATAACCGCCACTTTCCGGTTTTGTCCAGCATCATTGTCACCGAACCGTTAACACAACAGCAGTTAACCGACTGTGGATTAAAACCGGGCTTAATGGTGATGGATACCCGATCGCTTAAATATTATTACCGTTTACTGCCGGATAATCGCATCCTGTTTGGTGGACGCGGAGCAATTTATGGCAAGCAGGCCAATGATCCGGTTTATCAAAAACGGCTTTTAGCTGCACTTAAACAAAGTTTTCCGCAACTTACCCAACTTAACGCCGAGTTTTTCTGGAGTGGCTGGGTCAGCGTCTCGCTGGATGACTATCCGCGCATTGCACAAGCTCAAACCGATGCCAATATCTTTTATGCGATGGGTTATTGTGGTTCGGGGGTGTCTTTTTCTACTCAGGCAGGATATCGATTAGCCCAGCGTGTGATGGACGAACCTATGACTGGAAATACTAGCCTGCCCGATTTACCCTTTTTTAACTCGCCACTGAAAAAATTCCCCTTCTCCCCCTTTCGCCGCATTGGGTTATCCGCATTTTACCACTGGGGCCGCTTTAAGGATGAATGGCTGTGAGCTTAGCCTATGGTGCGCTGAAAATGCTGAGTGGCAATGGCAATAAATGACATCACCTAGGCTTTTGTCATATCTGGCTTTGAGACTCCATAGAGCTTACGTTTGATGCCATCAGAGGTTAGCTATAGCGTGCAACTAAGTTGTTGTTCTACCTATGTTTTGACCAACAAACCTAGCACTAAAGCAATATGGTAAAAGCAGCGAAACAAATACGGAAAATGGTAAGGTAAACTAACCACAAGCACAGTCCGCTGCATAGCGGTGTTTATCAATTATCCAAAATAACTAAACTATTTTGACAATACTGATTTTAAATTACGCTTATATCATTATGAGGTTCCGCACAGCGCAAATGCATTAAATCTGCAACAGTTTATAGATAAGGAATAAGTCAATGACCACCAACAGAACATTTTATGGGTTAGCTCCCCTGGCTCTTGTGTTGATAGCTTTAATGGCCAGTCAGGCAGAAGCACGCATTATCCGCAGCGGCGGGTCAATAAAAGGTACAGATTCGTTTAACCATACCGTTAAGTTGGTGGATCAAAGTAATATTAATAGCGTAGGGTTAAGTGGTGGTAATGACTATGGCAGCTACTCCTACAATAGTTTTAGTCATTACGTTTATGCGACCCCTGCAATGGACTGCCACTATAAGATTGAGGATACCCGTGATGGCTTTATTCGCACCGACTGCGATTATGAGTTTGATTTGGGCGACCGCCTGCAATTACAAGGTTTTGTGGAAGTTTTCCTTAATAATTCAGCCAGCTACGACATTGTGTGGGAAATATTTCAGGGCACTAATAGTTGGGTATTTAGTGGCAGCGATACATGGTTAGCCGAAGATGATGATCCCGCCAGTGATAGCGATGATATCAAGAAAAATATCTTTCTGGACGCAGCTATGCCTCTGGATATGCTTGCCGGTGATTATACTGTGGCGTTAACTTTTAAGCAGTTCGCAGCTGATGGACAGCAGTACTTCAGTTACGATAGTCTTCGTGAGTTCTATGAATGTGAGCAGCACCAAGTAGCTCAGGATGAATTTGAAGAATTGTGTGGTCAAAGAGGTTTTGCAAGCGATGTTGACTCATATACCTCTTATAGAGAAGATTTGCACATTTTAGCCACTGATGTGCCCGAACCACCATTATTTTCGCTAATATTGGCTGGGTTTGGCGCCATGAGTTGGCGTCGGATTAAACGAGCATAATATATGAAATATGGGGGACGACTTATTTGTCTCCCTCACCGTCTACTTCTTTTTGTTGCTGTAAAAACGCACTGGCTTGCTCTGACTGTTGCTGCAATTTAGCTTCAATCTGCTTAAATAAAACCTGCGCTTCGGGATTTTCTTTTATGACATTGATTAGTGGATCTTTGCTGGTCCACCATTCTAACCAACCTGCATCCACCACTTGCTGTAAACGTTCTATGGCTAATTGAGGATCGTTGTTTAATGCAGCGATTCTGGTCATCAGGTACGTGTAAATATTATCAATCCCACCCACATTCAACGCCGCTGTTACTTGCTTATGGCACTGTGATATCAGTTTCTGTGCACTGTCAGTTTGCTCACTTTGTTGCAATGCCCAAGCGATTTCAATCGCCGGACTGCAATAAGGCATGGCATAGAGCTCTTGTTCAGAAAAAAGTGGATAGGCTTGTAATAATAGTGTGATTCCACGCTGGTCATCCCCAACCAGCATTTGATACCAACCCGCTTCGAACATGATCCACGGATCATCCGGATTAGCCGCCAGTTGGAAGTCCATTAGTTTAAATAGCTCATCATACTGACCAGATAGCAGCAAAAACGTCGGCTGATAACCTTCATCATCGGTAAGCGATTGGGCTTGATCGACCATTTTTAACTGCAGTAACACATTCAAATATTGTTGTTGAAAGTTGCTGTCCTCAGGGGAGATATCCAGTGTTTTTTTCCAGTATTCTAAACTGTCTGCCAAATGCCCTTGGTTATAGGCAACTCCGGCTAATCCCTTATATCCCATAGGCGAAGCCGGGAAGTCTTTAATTAACTGTTCGAATTGCAACTGTGCCTTTTGATAGTCAGCTTTACGAAAATATTCGTAGCCCAGATTATATTGCGTCGCAATGGATACGGGATCCAGTCTGGCTGCTATCTGCAATGATTCCAATGCTTCGTCATAACGATTTTGTCGCTGCAATTCATTAAATCGCCACATATAGGCGATTGCCAAATTGGGATTTAAGCTTATCGCTTTTTCATAAGCTGATAGCGCTTGATCATTTTGCTGTTGCAATTCAAATACCTTGCCTTGAATGGCATATGCACGGGCGATATTCTGATCGCGCACCAACGCTTTAGTAAGATTTTTTTCAGCTAACTGGGCGGCAATTTCCGGCTCCAACACCCCAAATCGATAGGCGCTTTTGGATAACATCAAAATACTATCAGCCAATCCCACATAGGCTTCAGCATATTCCGGATCCAAAGCAATAGCCTGTTGAAAATACTGGCGAGCCTGCTTCATTGATTCGGTAGTTTGCTGGCGATACTGTTCACGTCCCTTGAGGTATATCACATACGCATCGGTGCTATTAGTTTTGGCTATTTTTGCATTGCTATCGACGCCGAGATAATTGTCTTGTAACAAGTTGACAACTGAGCGCCCTACCTCGGATTCTACTGCAAAAATATCGGTTAACTTACGTTGAATATTGTCCGTCCACAGCGTACGCCCGTCAGAAGTGTCGATTAATTCCAGACGCAACTTTAATCTGTCACCGACAGTACGAATACTGCCGGATAAAATGGTTTGAACTTGTAGCCGCCGACCAATATCAATCGGTGTCATCTCTTTTTGACTGAGCACTAAAACCGAACTAAACGCTGAGACAGACAGCTCCGCCCGCTCTCCCAGTAAACTGGTCAATTCTTCGGATAAACCTTCGGCTAAATACGCCTGATCCTGATCAGGACTCAAATCCCTAAACGGCATTACCGCAATAGAATCGGCCTGTTTAACGCTTTCCACCCCTTGCTGAGATTTGGCTAAGTCTCCTTTTATTTGGTCGAACAATTCAAACCCTAATAATCCACTGCCAATCACAATCACTGCCAGTCCCGCCCAACGCCAAGGGCCTAAAGGTTTTATTGGCTCGTCGGTATCATCTGTAATACGTTCCAATCCATGCAGGGTAATATCAAAATACCAGGCTATGTAAAACACCACCGGGATACCCGCTAACAATACGATGGTAAAAAAACTGCCCACTAATGGAGACATATTGAGTAATGGCACCACCGTCGCCACTACTTGCAAGATCACCCAAACCAGTCCCAAATACGCCACCATAGTGCGTACGACATTACGGCGACGAAGTTCAGATAAGAAACGCATTAATACGTGCAAAGAATCACTCCCTGAGAGATTTTATGGACATCTTTTATTCAACATCCTATTCAATATTACCAACATTTCAACACTGCTTAGCCGCTAACACAATCGGCTAAAGATAATTCGCGCTACTTTTCGCCGCTCGTGCCAATCGCTCAGACAGATCGGTGCTTATATTGGCCAAAAGCTGAAAAGCCAACGCTGGATTATCTTGATGTAATTGATGTAATTGTTCATTTGTCAGCTCTATACAGGTTACCGGTCCCAGCGCCAAGGCACTACTGTATCGTTTACGCTCTTTTACTAATGCCATTTCGCCAAATACAAAACCAGGACATAGGGTCGCTACCACTTTAACCGGTTCAAGACGAGACTGTATTTTCAGGGTAACCTGTCCTTTAAGTACCACAAAAATTGAATCCGCAGCGGCATCTTGCGCAAAAATCTGTTCACCACATTGAAATTCACGATAGACAACATACTGACTTAAATCATCACGTTGCTGCGCTGTTAAACCAGCAAAAATGGGAGTGTTATTAATTGCCGTGATCTGACTATAACGATCTTGGCCAAATATTTTATCTAACAAGTTATTTTCAGCTTCAGCCAAGGCATCGAGTAATGAAATAAAATGTCCCTGACTACTGAATACATCCAGTGTTCCCATTTTTTGCAAAAACGCATTATCAGCTTCTCGCGTATCGATACCACTTAGTAATAATTGCTGACCAAAACGCTGACACTGATGTCGCAAACGCAATAACAACTCTGAGCCGGTACTGTCCACATCGGTAATGCGCTTCATATCCAGAATAATGGTATCTACATCCTGTTTATTCAGGTCTTGGATCCGGTTGCTGACTGCATCTGTGGTACCAAAAAATAACGCGCCTTCAATTTCAATGACTCTGATTTTGTCACCTTGCTCTTTGAGTAGTTGACGCTCGGCATGACAACGAACCACATTCGAACGCAGTTGTTTTCCACTGCGATCCTGACGAATAATTTCTCTTCCCATTCGATAAATAAACAGTATCAACGAAATAGCAATCCCCGCTCCCACTGCAGCGAAAACACCTATCGTCAGCATAATTAACATCACGGCTAACATGATCAATAAGTCGGGTACTCCCTCTCGGGATTCCTTATCTCCGCCAATCGCGATTTTGCCGAGTTTAACGCTCCATTTATCGATAGCCTGAATGGAAAATGCGATTAATAAACTAGCTAATACGATAGTGGGTAATAAACTGATCAACGGGCCTAAAAACAGCAATATCAACAATGAAAAAAGGCCACAGCTGAATTTAGATAATGTGTTACGACCACCGTTGGCATAATTAACCAAAGTATTGGAATTACCGGCAACCACCACACCACCAAATAGCGATAACAACATATTGCCTAATCCCTGACCGACCAACTCATGATTACCATTGGAACGCTCGGCCAGTAAATTGTCGGCACTGGCCATAAATAGCAAACTCCACAACGACAGCACCGCTGCAACAGCCATAGCAAACGGTAATAAATCTACAACGAGCGGTAACTGGCTGCTATCTAGCTGCAAAAATTGGATAAGATATAGAGGTTGTGGAATACCACTGGGTAATCCTTGCAAGGTGGTTCCCGGTGCACTCCCCTGCAACCAAGCGATGCCATAAAAGGCAGCGCAGCCCAATGCAATTCCAATAAATACCGGTGGTATTCTGCTAATAAAAAAGGGTCCATAAACTAACGCCAACATGGTGACCAAACCGATCCCCACTAACGACCAATTGATGTAGGCCAGCTGTTGCAAGCCACTTACATCAGGATGGTCTGGCACGTTTAAAAATGCGGGTAGTTGGCTGGTCACAATCAGAATCGCCACACCATTAACCAGTCCTGAAATGACCGGTTGGGGAATATACTTGACTAAACTGCCCATCTTTAACACCCCGGCGATAACCTGAAACACCCCACTGAAAAACATCACCAAGAACAGTAACGTTAATGCCAATGGAATCTGCTCCGCTGCGGGTAACTCAGTGGTATGGTTAAGGATAAATGTCAGAGCAGACGCCAACATCATCGACGCGAGTGAAAAGGTACTATTAATTACAATTCCATTACTTCGGCCAATCGTAATAAGGTTACCGAAAATCAGTGCCAACATGCCGGCCAGAATTCCCAAAGGCAAATAATCCGGCCCCAATGGCGCAAATGCCACGGTGGCATAAGCCATTGCTTTAGGCAGGGTAACTATCGACGCGACGACGCCACCGGTAATATCACTGCGCCACGCAGAATTGGTCATTTTTTCCATAAATTTTACGACTTCTTTTGAATCAGCAAAGGCTCCTGACTAATAAGCGTAAAAGGCTGAAGAATTTGTCACAGAATGCGAGGGTTAGTAGACGTTGTATTATCAATAACGCCAAACTAACCAGACAATATTGAAGAACGACAGCGTCTTCGGGGTTAGCAATAAAAAAGGGAAGCCGCGCTTCCCTTAATCAATGACAGAGGTGATTTAATTTAATGTAATTCTGGCAAACTTACGTTTACCCACCTGATATACTTTAGTCGTAGAGTCAGTTAGTACCAACTTAGTATCCTCGACTTTATCACCATCAATTTTAACTGCCCCTTGCTTAATCATCCTGATTGCATCGGAGGTAGAGTTCACCAGCTCCGCTTCTTTAAGCAAATTAGCAATCGCAATACCGTCTGCTTCCAAAGCAAAGCTTAACTCAGGCATATCATCAGGGATGGCATTTTTTTGAAAACGCTGGATAAAATCCTGATGGGCACCTTCGGCAGCCGCTTTATCATGAAAACGTTCGATAATTTCTTTGGCCAAGGCGATTTTAATATCACGTGGATTAGCACCGTCAGCCATCTGCTGTTTTAACTGACTAATTTCTTCAAGCGGACGGAAGCTTAACAAGTCGTAGTAACGCCACATCAATTCATCAGAGATCGACATGATTTTGCCAAACATATCGTTCGGCGTATCAGTGATGCCAATATAATTATTCAGCGACTTGGACATTTTCTGTACGCCATCGAGGCCTTCGAGTAGCGGCATCATTAATACGGTTTGGGGGCGTTGGCCTTCCTCTTTTTGCAGTTCGCGCCCCATTAGCAGGTTAAAGCGCTGATCTGTACCGCCCAACTCGACGTCGGATTGCAGTGCCACTGAATCCCAGCCTTGTACTAACGGATATAAAAATTCATGGATCGCTATCGGCTGACCACCGTTATAACGCTTTTTGAAATCATCACGCTCCAACATCCTTGCCACCGTTTGACGGGCAGCCAGTTTGATCATGCCCGCAGCGCCTAACTGTTCCATCCATTCTGAATTAAAACGAATGGTGGTTTTGGCCGGATCGAGAATTTTAAATACCTGCTCTTTGTAAGTTTCGGCATTGGCTAATACGTCTTCTTTGGTCAGAGGCTTACGGGTGACGTTTTTACCAGTGGGATCACCAATCATGCCGGTAAAGTCGCCAATCAGGAAAATAACCTCGTGACCTAACTGCTGGAAGGTACGTAGTTTGTTGATTAATACGGTATGACCTAAATGCAGATCAGGCGCAGTAGGATCAAAACCCGCTTTAATTTTCAACGGTTTACCTGTTTTCAGTTTGTCGGCTAATTCTTCTCCGACCAGAATTTCTTCTGCTCCCCGCTGAATTTCCGCCAAAGCGGCTTGCCAATCTGACATTATTTACTCCTCAATCCGTCATACTAAATGCGCTAAAAGCCAGCAGCGCATTCTACTTGGGCACATCAGGCATTTAAAGAGTAACGAGAATGAAAAGGGAATTTTATTGTTCGATGATGGACTAATTAGCGTCAGGCCAATTAGTTATGACTATTTTTTAACCAATTGCCGATACATAATAATAACCCGCTATACCCTTTAACTATCGGGTTTACTGGAAAATCATATTGATTTCTTATATTCTGCGCTTAGTACTACATAGGTTGTAAACGTTTTATGCTTAAATCTACTTTCCAACAGTTACCTCATCGCCACAAGGTGCTGCTCTCATTTTTCCTGGCAATCACTTTTATTCTGATTCTTTTACCCTCAGAACCTGCCAGCGCCTCCAAGCAAACTAACGTCAATGCCGATGATTTGGTTTTAGGTCAGTTGTACCCTTTACCATTGCATTTGGAAAGCCTATCTGAAGATGCCTTACTCGATGAGATGGACAGCCCCGACTGGAAAACCTACACCGTGCGTAAAGGTGATAACCTGGCCAAAATATTTGATCGGGCCGGTTTAACACCACAAGAAGTGTATGCGGTTTCTCATGCGGGTAAAGATGCCAAAAAATTACTTAAAATGATGCCTGGTGATGAATTATCCATATTAACCAACAAGCAAGGGCAATTTCGCTCTTTGAATTTCCGCTTTTCTCCAACCGAATCACTGAATATCAGTTTTAACGATAAAAATCAGCTACAGACGCAAATCGACAAAAAGCGGATAGAAAGCTTACTGAGCTTTACTAACGGTGATATTGAAAGCAGTTTCTGGAATGCCGGTGTAAAAGCGGGCATGACTGAAAAGCAAATTATGAGTCTGGCCAATATCTTTGGTTGGGATATCGATTTTGCTTTGGAATTACGCACCGGAGACAGTTTTAGTGTCATCTTCGAAGAAAATTACATAGATGGTGAATTTGTTGGCTATGGCGATATTGTTGCGGCCGAATTTGTTAACCAAGGTGAAAAATTCTCTGCCATTCGTTATGACGATGGCCGTTATTACACGCCAGAAGGGCGTAGTTTACGCAAGAGCTTTTTGCGTGCTCCGGTTAACTTTAAATATATAAGTTCAAACTTTAACCCTCACCGTTTCCACCCAATTCAGAAACGTTATAAACCCCATAACGGTATTGACTATCGCGCTGCAACTGGCACGCCTGTTGTCGCATCAGGTGATGGCAAAGTGATTAAAGCCGGTTATAACCGCTTTAACGGAAACTATGTATTTATTCAGCACGGCGAAAAATACGTGACCAAGTATTTACACTTTTCCAAACGAGTAGCCAAATTGGGACAAAAGGTAAAACAGGGTCAGGTTATCGGTTATGTAGGCATGACGGGGATGGCCGAAGCACCGCATTTGCACTATGAATTTTTAGTCGATGGCGTACACCGTAATCCTCGTACCGTGAAATTACCTAAAGCAGAACCTATTGCCAAATCTGAACGCGCTAAATTTATGACTATTGCCGATCATTATCTGGCCCAGTTACAAAATAACAAGCGCATTATGTTAGCCATGAACTAAAATCAGTTGCCTTAGTAAAACCAAGGCAACCTCATCACATTATTGAGCCTAAACTATGTCCTCGATTTACATTGGTTTAATGTCCGGTACCAGCATGGATGGCATCGATGCCGCGTTGGTGGACTTCACCGATCCTAGTCTTCCCAAGTTACTCGACTTCACCACCTTACAATACGATGATGAATTACTGGCTGAGTTGCATAAACTCAATCATCCGGAACAAGACGAAGTTCATCGAGTCGGCACCGCTAATCGCAAAGTAGGCAAAGCTTTTGCCGCTGCAGCCGTGGATTTGCTAACGCGCAATAACCTTGATGCGCAACAAGTCATTGCGATAGGTTCTCACGGACAAACTATCCGCCATTTACCTGATGGTGAATTGGGTTTTAGCGTACAGATCGGTGATGCTCATACCATTGCAGTCCAAACCGGTGTGGATGTCATTGCCGATTTCCGTAACAAAGATATCGCTCTGGGTGGCCAAGGTGCACCGTTAGTCCCCGCCTTTCACCGTGCCATATTTAGTCATGCCGAGATCAATCGAGCCGTTGTCAATATTGGGGGAATTGCGAATATTTCCTATTTACCGGCCAATAACCAAAGTGCAGTAGTTGGCTTTGATACCGGCCCTGGTAATACCCTAATGGATAGTTGGTGTCGTAAACATCTCAATATGACCTATGACAAAGATGGCGAATGGGCAGCGGGTGGTCAATGCGATCCTCAATTGCTCAGAAGTTTGCAATCTCACCCCTATTTTAAAGAAGCCGCGCCTAAAAGTACTGGCCGTGATGCGTTTCATCTTGACTGGCTTGAGCAGCAATTAGCCGTTCAACCCCAAAAAATTAGTCCACAAGATGTACAGGCCACATTGCTGCAACTGACAGCTCAAAGTATTGCAGATGGCTTATCGGCATTTGCCTTATCCGAAGTTTACATTTGTGGTGGTGGAGCTCGTAATATCGCGTTGATGAAAGCGTTACAAGCCAGCATGCCGGATTGTAAAACCCATACCACAGATGAATTGGGTGTCGATGCAGATGCAGTAGAAGGGATGGCATTTGCCTGGTTAGCCTATGCGCATAAAAACAATATCTGCGGTAATATTCCCCATGCCACTGGCGCATCTCGTGAAGCAATATTGGGTGCCTGTTATCCTGCTGGTTAATTTACCCTAGGCGGCTAAAACTATGAAACAAGCTCATCGTCCATTGGATAATATTGACATCGAGATCCTGTCCCACCTGTTTCGGGATGCGCGCATCAGCAATAAAGACTTGGCTGAACATATTGGTATGTCACCGTCATCTTGTCTGGAACGCGTTAAACGATTGCAAACCGATGGCATCATTGAAGGTAGTAGCTTATCTATTAACTTTAATGCGCTGGGCGGGCACATTCAGGCAATGGTATCGGTGCGCTTATCTGATCATAGTCGCCACACGGTGGATCAATTTCAGCAAGATATTTTGCAACAGCCCGAAGTGATTGGTGTATTTCACATGGGCGGGGTCGATGACTTTTTATTGCATGTTACGGTGTCTGACACCGCCCATTTACGCGATTTTGTGTTTAATGCGATTACGGCCAGAGCTGAAATTAATCATGTGGAAACCGCTCTGGTTTACGATTACAAAATAAGTAAACGCTTACCTTCATTTTAGATAACGTCGATGGGCAATAAATAGGGTTATTCCTTGACGCCACACTGACCTGTCGTGACTACAACGTCAGCAACGACAACTTTTCCAGGCAACCGATCCAGCCATCCTGATGGTCATTACACACTTGCTGATCCGGCAATTCACTATGAACTAATTCCAGTTGTGACGTATTGTCATTCACAGCGCTGAAGGTTAATTCCACTCTACTTACCTCGTCACTGCCTAACCATTGCCAGCTAAACACCAGCTTTTCATTGGTTTCAATTTGCAGGTATTCGCCCATCACAATATTCTGTTCACCGCTGGGCTCCTGCATCACAATCCGGTATTTGCCACCTTCAGTAAAACTGCTCATGGCTTGCGCTACTACCATATTGCCGGGGGCAAACCATTGCAATAATAAATCAGGCTTGTACCAAGCTTCATACAGCGCACTGACAGGTGCATTAAAGGTGACACTTAACTGAGTTTGGTACATAAGGCCTCTACTTGACTGGAGATTGTGTTTAATTCAATTGCAGATGATGACTAAATAACTGCGTTAGTGTATCGGCATTTTGCGCACCTTTAATAGCGAATATTACTAATTCTTGCTGGTTAGCGAGTAATTTTGCCAGAAACCCCAAATCAATCATTCCATCGTCAAGGTGGGAATGAGTTGCTTCTGCCCTGCTGCGCTTAGCAAACAACGCATCGGCTTCATCAAAGAACAGGATCCATTGCTGAGCCTGTGCTTGACTAAATAACTTGGCCAGGTTCTTCTCTGTCTCGCCAATATATTTTTCTGACCATTTTGCACAATCAATCAAACAAACCGGCTGTACTAGTCGCTCAGCTAACCATGTAACAGTGTAATATCTGGTCAACGCTGTAGGCCCTGTCATCAGTACTGTGATTTGACGTTTTTTACTGCTAAGCAACCTAATATCGTTTAACTGTGCACGAACATCATCACTTAAGTCCGGTTCTTGACGCAACTCAACCACATGGTCGAGCCTGTAAGTTCCGGCCATACGCCCAGCCTGAATATGGCTAAAATGCTGCCTGAAGAATTCGATTGCCATTTTTATCTCCCACCTTGTTTCATCCCTCATAGCTTAGTTCAATCAGGCGATTTCCGTTTAAACCGAATGGGATTCCAGCACATCTTCCATTTTAGCCGTGGAGTCAAGATGTTGTTGATACACTTGCAGACTAATCTGCCTATACAGTTCATCTATTTCCTTTGCTGGCATAAAACCATCACTGAATCCCGGACGTACCGGATCGATATGCATTCTGGCGCTGTTAATCAAATGAGCAATCAGTTCCTTAACATTTTCGGTGCCCATGGCTATCCGCATGGTTGTCAGATGAATGCCTGCCGCTTGTTGAGCGTTACTGTCCAGTTCAGAATGAGAAGTCAACGCCGGGCACAGAATGATGGTGTTATTTTGGCCAATTGATACCTGATGACTAAAACCGGGTTCGAGCGCATCAAAAAAACGCACAAAAGTATCACGATCCAGTCCGGCATTTTCCATATCCACAGTAAATAGCGCACAAGGCCAGCCATGGCGTAATTGAGATTCACGCAACGCTGCGTTTTTATGTTCAGCCAACCCGTGACAATTCACCCTAAAATCCGGGTGAGCCGCCAGAAAACGACTAAAAATCCGGGTATTGATCACTTTACTGATGACTCGTTGTTCCAACGTTTTCATGCCAGTGAGTACGTCAAAGGCTTTCTCCGAGTCCAAAAAAGCCCCCTTGATGTAGTATACATCCCAGAACATGGTCTTCGACCAGTTCAAACCATTTACCTCATCGCCTTTGGCCTGAAACATACGGTAGGCTTCACCGATAACCACACCGGCAGTGGTAGCGCCGCTGCCGCAAATATCTTTGGTATAACTGTGCACCACATAATCAGGACGCTCGGTTTTATCATCCCGTTGTAACGACTGTTGTAAAATAGGCGTCGCCAAGGTGGCATCAAGCATCACCAAATATCCCTGTTGATGAGCAATTTTACTAATACCGGCGACATCCAGTACATAACCATGGGGATTACAAGGTGATTCAATATACACATGGCAGTATGCGCCATTACTCAGTTTATCTTGATGGCGTTGCTGCACTTCTGCTTGAAAGACAGCGAATTCATTGGCACTGTAGCCATCAAACCATTCAAGCTGGATAGCCATTTTGTCTGGCCGCGCAAAGTAGTCCTGTAACAGCTGAAAAACGCCACCATACACGTTACGTGACACAATCAGCACATCGCCGTGGCTTAAAACATTGGATAGCAACCCGTCAATTGCCGCCATGCCCGAATTAAAATTCCATGCCATATAATCCGCTGCGTACTGCCCTGCTTCCAAATCAACAATGGCATTGGCCAGAGAAATGCTGGTGGGATTCAATAGGCGGGAATAAATCTGATGGGTAAATTCTTTCCCCTGAAACGCATCATCAATCCATTCGGTACAGGCATAAACATAGGTTGCCGTTTTGACAATCACCGGATTAGCCGAAAACAACGCCGTCACATTATCAAATAACGGATAATGGCCTTTGACTAAATGTGAACCACTTTGCTTGTGTAAACTTTGATGGGTAGCCCGAAACGGGTTTTGTAAAGTATCAAGTATTTTGGCCAACTGGAATGACAGGAACTTCTTCGCATTGAAATAGGCAATACGATCCTGTTTATCCAAACTGGCCAACGTTTCGTTAGTAATCGCCCACAATTGATGCACATCCACATGAGTCTGATAAAGGTGTAATGCAGCATGATATAAGGCATCACCATAATCGCTATGAATATCGATGCCAAAATGCTGAAGTTGCTCTTTGGCTAATGACTCCATATCCGGCGCGCGGGTAGAGTTACGTTTGGGTGAAAGTATTTTGGCTTGTTCCAGTTGAGTGGTATTCATTATAAATCTCTTGATAAAATTCAATAAACCCATTATCAACAGAATTATATTTTTATATAAGCCAATTAATCAGAATTATATTTCAAACAATGCAAAGTTAACTTTACTTTATCCATATATCCCGGCTACAGACGCCAATCAGTGCGACAATTTGCCGCAGCACCCGTTACTTTTTATGCTTGAACAGCATCAGTGAATAGGCTTCAATAACCGTTATGCGCGCAAATCTGTTTGTCTCTTTTTCTCCCGGCAATTCCCTTTTCCCTCAATTAATTGAGTTACGGGTTATTTATGCCTTAACCGCTGTGATCAGTGGTTATTTGGCACAGTTAAGTGGCTTGTACTGGTTGATATTAGGGATTTACATCGCGCTTAATCCCCTGAGCTATTTGTTGCGCCAACGATTAGTCTCGCTGCCTGCACTGGCGTTATTACTTATCGTTGATGTACTGGCATTGAGTTATTTTATTTACGCCAACAATGGTGTGTTATCCGGCTGGGTGTCCGCGTTGTTATTGCCTGCGGTGATAGGCTCTTTATCGTTATCGCGTATACTGGCCTGGATGACCACAATTGTCGCAATGCTATGTTACGCGTTACTCATCTTTATCTATTTACTACCCGCAGCACAACCTCATATGCACCTGCATTCCAGCAATATGAATGAACATATGCTAGGCATGTTAATCACGTTTTGGGTGTCTGCCTTTTTAATCACCGCGTTTATTACCGCACAAGCCAGAATCTTGCGTGAACAGCACCAGCATATTATGCAACAGCAACAACGCCAATTGCGCGATGAACAAATTATGGCAGTCGCAACACTCACCGCTAATACTGCCCATCATATCGCCACACCACTGGCTAGTGCACAAATGCTGGTAGATGAACTGGATGAGTTAACGGAGATTGAAAGACACGAGCATCAACAGTTGCTTACCCAGCAATTGCAACGCTGCCAACACGCTTTGGATACGGTGATCCAGCAAGGTAAAAGCTTTGATCCGCAAAAGTATCAACGTAGTCAAGTCACTCAATGGTTAACCCAACTGTGCGATAGTTGGTGGCTAACGCATAATGAAGTGGTATTGGAGCGACAGTTTGACGAACAGCTTACCCATTGCAGTATTGAATATAAAGACAGCCTGAATTTAGCCATTGCTAACATTTTAGATAATGCCGCACGTGCTTGCGCCAACAATCAACGGGCGCAGATTATTCTGCAAGCCCAACTTAACCAACAACAGTTGTTAATTAATATCATTGATAATGGTGAAGGGATAGACGATGCGTTGATTGATCAGCTTGGTCGTCACTTTGTATCGGGTAAGGGTTATGGTATTGGCTTAGCGCTGGCCAATGCCAGTATCGAACAGGCTGGAGGTTCCGTCTTTATTCGCAATCTGACCGAAGGCGTTTGCACCGAAATCCGTTTGCCTTTAATTGCACAGGAAAATCAACCTTGATCGCGGTCGTCGATGATGATGAGGTGTATGCCAGCGCCTTAATGCGTCGCTTACAACGACATGATCTCGCGGCATGTTATTTTACTCATCCTGAACCATTACTATTAACCCATCAAGCCTATAGCCACTTGTTACTGGACTTGAATCTGGGTAGTGAATCGATGTTGCAGTATATCCCGGCTATTCGACGGCATTATCCGGACAGCAAAATCTGGATCGTCACCGGTTATGCCAGTATTGCCACCACAGTCAACGCAATCAAACTGGGTGCTGATGATTACTTAACCAAACCGTTAGATTTTAAAGGACTATTGGCCAAAATCGATGATCAACAAATCGAAGACAATGAACTCAGTCCATTATCTTCAGCACAACTGGAATGGGAACATATTCAGCGGGTATTACAGGAAAATAACGGCAATATCTCGGTCGCCGCCAGAGTATTAAATATGCACCGGCGGACACTACAGCGAAAACTGCAAAAGAAACCGATCTGGTAACTGTCGATTATAATGAATTTAGCTACTACGAGGATCGGTACTGGCGACTTCGATTCGGTCTTTATGTTTGGTCTGAAAAGCCAATAGCGCCGGCACTCCTTGCAGGTTATGCAATTGACGAAATTCCACCCAGTCAATTAAGCAGAATAGGCAAATTTCCGGATAACCCCACTGCTCAAACTGCTGTTGTTCCACCAGGCTATTAAGGTGTTGCAATGTCGCCTCAATACGTTCCCGTTGTAACTTGAAATACAGCTTATCGGCTTGGGTATCAATGCCCGAACGTTGTAATAGCAGTAGTTGTACAAATGAATCATTCGCCGAATCAATTAGCGTGAGTTGATTCTCTTGCTCCCAGCTTAAGGGTTGACCCGCCTGTTTTTGTTGCAGATACCTGAAAATGACGCGTGAGTCATAAATTAACTCACCTTCGTCTTCGATCATGGGTATTTTCATAGTGGGATTGCGAGAAGCCAGTAACGCCCGATCTTCACCTTCAAAAATCTGCAAATTAATATATTGATGTTCCACATTTGCCAACCACATTCTTATGCGTCTAACAAACGGAGATGTCGTAGATCCGTAAAGTTTTAACATGCTTTATCCCCCATTTAACTGCCAGAAAAACATCATACAATGCCGTTCCTTATTCTAGCCAGTGCCGATTGATAATTGTTGTTTAAACATCGATTAATACCCAAATTATGATAAAATTATCTGATCAGTTTTTTTGCAGTCTGGCTGCAATCAGGCATCAATATTATTAATCCGTAGGTAGTAGAGTCATTGTTGAATTATTGTCATCACCTTTCCAGTCATGCTGTCGCTAAGCGTTTGGCCGTATTGTTGTGCTTATTGCTCATCAGCAAGGCAGACATAGCCGCTTCACAAGAGTTCGTCATTGGGGTAGAGGATGTTCCTTATTATCCTTTATTTGATTTTCAACAAAACAAACCAAGCTTTACGACGGAATTACTCGATGAATTTGCCCGCAGCAAAGGCTACAACTTTCGTTATGTGCCTTTACCAATTAAGCGTTTCCACAAATGGTTAGTGGATGAGGATATCGATTTTAAATATCCCGATAACGAGCGGTGGCTGGGAGATAAAAATAATCCAGAAAATCTGGTGTACAGTGATCCTACTATTAAACTGATAGGCGGCACATTAGTCTTAGCCAAAAATCTGAATAAAAACATAAACGATTTCAAAATCGTCGGCACATTGTTGGGGTTTTATCCGACCTTGTGGGTAGACGAAATTAAAGCGGCAAAGGTCACGTTATATGAAAACTCATCAACTATGGTGTTGATTCAACAGGCGTTACGGGAACAAATAGATGGGCTAACCCTTGACCCTTCTGTGGTCGAATATCATTTACAACGTTTGGGTAGAAGTGGAGAGTTGGTGCTCAATCAGAACTATCAATATCAAATTTACAATTATCATCTTTCAACCATTAAACACGCGAATATTATCACCGAATTTAATGCGTTCTTGGCACAGCACCAAAGCTTCCTGCAATCGCTGCACCAAAAATACCAACTCACTGATTATCGACAATATGTTAAATAGTCAATGAGTGGGCGGTTTGGCATCCGCACAGATAGATTAAATACTAAAGCTGGAACCGCATCCACAGGTGGTGGTCGCATTGGGATTATTAACCAGAAAACGGGAACCTTCCAAGCCTTCCACATAATCTACTTCACCACCAACCAGATATTGCAAGCTCATAGGATCAACAACTAACGTCACGCCTTCTTTATCAATGGTGGTATCACCATCATTGACTTTTTCATCAAAGGTAAAGCCATACTGAAAGCCTGAACAGCCACCACCGGTAACAAAAACCCGTAATTTTAATTGGGGATTTTCTTCCTCAGCGATCAACGCCTGCACTTTTTTGGCGGCCGAATTGGAAAACTCGATAGGTACTGCGGTTTGTACGGACATGCTAACCTCTTGCAAAACGGAAGTTCATAAAACAGATAATGAACGGTGGCGAATTATCTAATACTTGACTGAATTGGTCAAGAATAGCCTTATTGTTGGCCCTCATTCATTCAAGCTACTCTTCCCGCGCTTGGTCGAGTATTTCTAGCCAGTCAAATCTGCGCTCGTGCTCGGCGTTATTGCTACCTTGACTGGTCAATCTAGCCTTGACCAAGACTTTTTCCGGGATAAATCCCACCGGCAAATCTACTTCACCATTTAAGGTTTCGAAATAACGAAAATGAAAGGCTAACTTATCTTGGGGCGGATCTAACTGGGCCAGCATATCCACCACTTTCATTTCACCATCAAGGCTACCTTGCAAGGTTACGCTAAGCTCCCCCTTAACGAAATTCTTGCGTTTCTGTTGCTGTAACAGCACCAGTGAATATCGGTAATGCTGCTCAATATTGGTAGACTGAAAGTTAAAACTATCGATCACAAAACCATTATCATTTAACTCTGGCGCCATGACTTTTTGATAAAAAGACAATTGATTGCGCACCTGTTGATTTTCGCTAAAGGCCTGTTGAAGATCTTGTTGGGCTTTTTGGTTGGCGCGTTTCTCTATTTCCAGCTCCACCCCCAATATATTTAACTGTTTGACCAACCGGTTATTCTGCTGATTGAACTCATCGATGGTCGTTTGCATACCATTAATTTGCTGTTGCTGATAATCAGCAACTTTATTTCCAACTCGATAACCCAAATAAGCCGCTAAGCCTAAAATAACCAGACTAATGGCATAAAACTTAAATGCCCCGAGCCGTTGTTTTATTTCAATTTTACTCACTATTTAACTCTCATTTCGGCATGGCATGGATTGTTCGTTAGTTCTAGCACCGAAGACTCGGTTAATTAGCTTTAATTACAATAACTTGTGTTAAACTTAACCGCAAACTCGTTTAATTATCCCGTATGCAGCTAAAACCTTACCATTATGAACTTGCCCACCCTCGCACCTCTTTGCAGTGTTGTCTGCTAGGGATCATAGGGGGCTGCAGTGCTGCATTTGTCATTATTTTATTTCGTCTAGCGTTTGAAACTATCCAGACGTTCTATCTGCAACAAGTCGATTATTTTACCACGCTTGATCCTTCATTTCGTTTTATTCTTCCGGTGAGTGGTGCAATTTTAATTGTGTTATTTGCGTATTTGACCCGTTTTAAACACTATCGAATGGGTATCCCCTACGTTATACATCGATTAAAACAGCGTTATGGCCACATCCCGTTACGTTCCACTATCAATCAGTTTTTTGGCGGGATGATTGCTTTGGCAAGCGGCTTTTCAGTTGGACGTGAAGGTCCGTCAGTGCATTTAGGTGCAGCAGGCAGCAGCTTTTTGGGCGAATGGCTCAGACTACCCTACAACAGTATTCGTATTCTGGCTGGATGTGGCGTCGCCGCCGGTATTTCAGCGTCTTTCAACACCCCTTTTGCAGCGGTTATTTTTGTGATGGAAGTGGTGTTGAGAGAGTATAAAATCCATATTTTTATCCCGGTCATGCTTTCAGCAGCATGTGGGTCAATCTTAACCAGACTGGTATTCGGCGAAGATCATGAAATGGCTTTTTTGCATTTTATCACCCTCGATTACTGGATGTATTTGTACCTTGTCATTCTGGGTATTTTTCTGGGAGCAATGGCCAGCCTGTTTAACAAACAACTGATGCGTGTCATTCAAGGTTTTCGGCCCTTAGGCATGGCTTCAAGGTTACTATTGGCCGGCTCAATTACCGGCGCGGTAGGTTATATATTACCTGAAGCCATGGGTTCAGGTTTAAGTGCCATTGATGTCGTGATCGCCTCGCCGGACAATGTCCAATTACTTCTGGCCATTTTGGCCGGTAAATTTTTCCTGACTATTGTCGCGATTGGTCTTGGGGTACCGGGCGGGATTATTGGTCCTATCTTTGGCATTGGTGTTTTAATTGGGGCAATTGCATTATTACCCATGGGAATGGTTTTAGATGACGTCAATTCCTATACCAGCAGTTTCGCTTTGCTGGGCATGGCCGGGATGATGACCGCAGTCTTGCATGCCCCGTTAGCAGCGCTTTCTGCGGTGATGGAACTGTCTTCAAATCCAGAAGTCATTTTACCCGCCATGCTGGTAATTGTGTCCGCTTATGTAACGTCTACCCAGATTTTTGGCAACAGCTCTATATTCATTCAGCAATTGCAATATCAAAAACTCAGTTACAAATCTTCATCGGTGCAAATAGCCTTGCAAACCACCGGTGTCTTATCTGTGATGGATACCGATTATAAACTGTTTAAAGGATCACCCGATAAAGCGATTCGAGATTTTCTGGAACACTCACCGACTCAATTAGTTGTTAAAGGCGAAGATTTCGAAATTGGCATGCAATATTCACTGGTAGAATGGGATACCAGTCTCAATCCTCATCAGGAAGCGACTCCATTAAAATTAACGACAATGGAAGGCGTACCTGCCCAAGCAACGCTAGCCGAAGTGTATGAAATATTACAAGCCAGCCGAAATGGAGCGGTATATGTTTATAACGATCTGGCAGATGAGATTATTGGTGTCATTAATTGGCACAATTTACGTAGTTATTTACATAAGGAACATTATTGATGTTATGGCTAAAAGCGTTACATTTGTTTTTTGTCATTGCGTGGTTTGCGGGTATTTTTTATTTACCAAGACTATTTGTCTACCACGCTGAAAGTGACAATACCGCGGTAAAAAAACAACTGGCAATCATGGCTTATCGGCTGTTTTGGTTCATCACCCCTTTTGCAATATTGACCCTGATTTTTGGTTTATCACTTATTTTTAGTTATGGCATGCCATGGTTTATCGCCAGTCATTGGCTGCACCTCAAATTAGCGTTGGTCATCCCCTTATATGCTTACCATTTTTATTTGTATAAATTAATGATGAACGTTAAACAGGATAAAAAACCTCATTCAGCTAAATTTTACCGAATCATTAATGAAGTACCTGTGTTATTTCTGTTTGCGATAGTTGCTTTAGCGGTAGTGAAATTTATTTAGCCTCTTTCATTATATGGCTCTTTTGCTCATGATCGCGCCGTCAAATTAACTTCGGATATTCAATGAATACTGCTGCTCAACAAAAAGGCTTATGGGGCATGAGCCGCCCTTTGCTGATTGAACAATGTTTACAATTCAGCGTACCCTTACTGGATACTTTTTTCTTAAGTCGGGTCAGCGATTCTTCCGCCGCCGCCGCGGGTGCCATTACTCCGATTTTATTTTTCTGTTCGAATATTCTGTGGGTAGCGGTTTTTTCCGGTGCCAGTGTGGCCTCACAGCGCTTAGGGGCGGGAAATCCCAAACGAGCCAACGCCACAATAGCAACTTATGCAATATGGGTAATGGTGCTGGGCGCCATCCTTACCGCAGCACTGAGTGCGATTGCACCTTATATTACCGCTTGGATGGGATTGCCGGGTCAGGTCAGACTTGATGCCAATACCTATCTGAGCATTGTGTGCTGGTTAATGATGGTGCTGGCTTTAAAAGGACTGTTCCAGTCGATATTAAATATTTACGGTAAACCACAATGGAATATGTACGCCAATACCGTATATTTTATTGCCAATGTACTGGGCAATGCCATTGTGGTATTCGGTCTGTTTGGCGTACCTCAGTTAGGGTTAGTCGGTGTTGCCTGGGCCAGTGTATTTGGCTCGCTTATGGGCGTGATTGTCAGCGGCGCGGCGGTTTATTTACGTCTTAAACTCCCTTTCAGTTGGCAACACATACGCGAAGAGTTTTCCTCAGCCAGCAAAAACATTCTGCGCCTTGGTATTCCCAGTATGATTGAGCCGTTATCGTTTGATATCAATATGATAGTGCTCAACAGTATGGCTGCCAGTTTAGGTGCAGTGGCACTGGCCGCTAAAATCTATACCTTCAATACCTTTATGCTGGGGCTGATTATTAGCGTAGCACTGGCAACCGCAACCGATGTATTACTCACCCAAAAAGTCGGCGCAGGTCGTTATGACGAAGCTAAAACTCAGGTAAAACAAGGATTAAAAGCGGGACTGTGGGGTACAGGTATTGTAGCTTTCATATTGTTTGCTCTGCACCACCCTATCATGGATATTTTTACCGACAATGAAGCACTGATTGGCAGTTCAATGTGGTTGTTTTTACTTGCAGCCCTGTCTGAGCCACCCCGTACCGCCAACATTATGTTAGGTCGTGCCTTGCGTACTACCGGTGATGGCTGGTTTATTTCGATTATTGGCCCGTTGTTTACCTGGTGTGTCGCCTTACCCGCCGCTTACGTGATGGCTTTCGTGTTTGAATGGGGCATATACGGTATTATGGCCTCGGCTATTTTAGATGAAGGATGTCGCGCGGTATTCTACTGGTTCCGCTGGAATAAAGATCGTTGGCATCACACTCACGTTCACGCGCGCGAACAACGGAAAACAAGCATACAAATATAATGATATGACGGGCGGTAAACCTTCAATCGCCCCCGTTCATCGTGTTAGAATCACCGCAGTTTTCAGCCACTTAAAATGTTGTGATCATGAGTCATTTCCGCGGTAAGCATATTTTGTCGGTGAATCAGTTTGATCCCGATAGTATTCAACAAATTTTTGATGTGGCCGACCAAATGGCGCCCTATGCCCATCGTCAAAAACGAACAAGGGTATTAGACGGGGCAATCTTGGGAAATTTGTTTTTTGAGCCGAGCACCCGTACCCGGGTCAGCTTTGGTACTGCTTTTAATTTACTCGGTGGTGAGGTACGCGAAACCGCTGGAATGGCCACTTCGGCATTGTCCAAAGGCGAATCACTGTACGACACGGCACGAGTACTTAGCAGCTATTCGGATGTCGTCGCGATGCGCCACCCACAAAGTGGCTCCGTGGCAGAGTTTGCCCAAGGTAGCCGTGTACCGGTGATTAACGGTGGCGATGGTGCCAATGAACACCCCACTCAAGCATTGCTCGATTTATATACTATCGAAAAAGAACTCAGAGCCCATGGTAAGGGTATTGATGGGATGCACATCGCCATGATTGGCGACCTCAAACATGGTCGTACCGTGCATTCATTATCCAAACTCTTAAGCCTGTATCGCAATATTCGCTTTACCCTGATCTCACCAAAAGAATTAGCCATGCCCATTAATATTTTGGATGTTATTCAAAATGCCGGACATCGCTTTAGTATTACCGAACAACTGGAAGGCAATATGGATGCGGATATTTGCTATCAAACCCGAATCCAGGAAGAACGCTTTACCTCACAGCAAGAAGCCAATTTATATCGCGGTAAATTCCGTCTAAATCAGGATATTTACACCAAGCACTTTCAATCCAAAACTGTCATCATGCACCCTTTACCGCGCGACTCGCGAGCCGACGCCAACGAGCTGGATAACGATTTAAATCTCAATCCAAATCTGGCCATTTTTCGGCAGGCCGACAATGGCGTTTTAGTCAGAATGGCCTTATTTGCCCTGACCTTGGGCGTCGAGCATATTATCAGTGACTACGATTGTGACGTGCAATGGTTCAGTACCAAATCTGCAGAATAGTGAGAAGTCGATGAATAAATCCCAACAACTGTTCCAACAAGCCCAACAGCATATTCCCGGTGGCGTCAACTCTCCGGTTAGAGCATTCAAAGCGGTTGGTGGTACACCACCTTTTATTGAACGTGCCGACGGGCCTTATATCTATGATGCCGATGGCAAACAATATATCGACTATGTGCAATCTTGGGGGCCAATGGTATTGGGGCATAATCATGCGGCAATCCGCCAAGCGGTAATGGACGCTGCTGAAAAAGGCTTAAGTTTTGGCGCACCAACTGCGGCCGAAATACACATGGCGGAACAGGTTTGTAAATTAGTGCCATCGATGGATATGGTGCGCATGGTGAATTCCGGAACTGAAGCCACCATGAGCGCGATTCGTCTGGCTCGCGGTTATACCGGCCGTGACAAAATTGTTAAGTTTGAAGGCTGTTACCACGGTCATGCCGATGCCTTGTTGGTAAAGGCTGGTTCAGGCGCCCTAACCTTAGGTGTACCAAGTTCACCCGGTATTCCGGCCGACTTTGCCCAGCACACCATTACGCTTGAATATAATAATATAGAGTCAGTACGTGAAGCCTTTGCCGAAATCGGTGATCAAATCGCTTGTATTATTGTTGAACCTGTAGCCGGTAATATGAACTGCATCCCGCCTGTAGACGGTTTTTTACCGGGCTTACGAGAGGTATGTAGTGAATACGGCAGCGTACTGATTTTTGATGAAGTGATGACCGGTTTTCGTGTGGCCTTAGGCGGTGCACAAGCCCATTACCATATCGTGCCGGATTTAACCTGTTTAGGCAAAGTCATCGGGGGTGGTATGCCCGTAGGTGCATTTGGCGGCAAACGAGAGATAATGCAGCATATTGCTCCTCTCGGCCCGGTTTATCAGGCAGGTACCTTATCTGGTAATCCGGTTGCAATGGCTGCCGGTTTAGCTGCGTTAGAAGCCATCCAGCAACCTGGGTTATACCAACAGCTTAATCAAACCACCGACACGCTAGTCAATGGTATGCAAACACTGGCGGATAAACACGGCATCCAGATGACCACCAATCATGTGGGCAGTATGTTTGGCCTGTTCTTCACCGACACTGAAAAAGTGGTTAATTATCAGCAGGCAATTAGCTGTAACGCAGACGTATTTAACCGTTTTTATCATGGTATGCTAGACAACGGAGTGTATTTGGCACCGGCATCCTACGAAGCGGGCTTTGTGTCAGCTTGTCACACTGACGATATTATTCAGCAAACCTTAGCGGTTGCTGACAAAGTAATGAGTGGATTGTAATCCCTATTTCACTTGGCAGAAGCCTTGCTTTCTGCCATCTTAGTGATTGATAAATAACTTTGTTTGTAGATGTATCCCAGTGATTGAAACAATAGCGTCACCCACATTAACCGCTTTTTTGTTGTTTGTTGTCATCGTATTCGGCGTGATTATGCTGTGGATGACGGCACGCTTGCGTAATGTCGCCAAATTATATCGGGTATTGCGTCAACAAACGCATATGAGTTTATCCAGTGACACCACCTCAGAAAGTGCGCAGCAAGAACTGGTTTTGCAATTGCACAATCAATTAGCTGAAGCCAAACAGATTAGTGAAACCTTCCGAAAATTCGTCCCCAATCAATTTTTTGACCATTTGGCCAAAGATGGTCTGGACTCCATCGAATTAGGTAAGGCCGACGAGGATGAAGTTGCGATTTTATTCTGTGATATTCGTGGTTTTACCAGCTTGTCAGAGAAAATGTCACCACAAGAATTAATGAATTTTCTTAATTCTTACTTTTTGCGGATGAATGCCCCTATTCACCAAAATAGTGGTTTTATCGACAAATTTATCGGCGATGCAATTATGGCTATCTTCGATCACCCTGATGGCAGTAACGCTGATAAAGCGCGAGATGCCCTCAAAGCCGCATCGGATATGCGCATCGCTTTGGATTTATATAATGAACATCGGGCCAACTGTGATTATCCCCCGGTGAATAATGGGATTGGCATCCATTTTGGCCCGGTCATTATGGGCACGGTAGGCTCCGAAGAGCGCATGGACAGTACCGTGATAGGCGATAGCGTCAACACCGCATTTCGGCTCGAGTCACTGGCTCCCAAGTTTAATGCCGATATTATCGTCACTGCGCAAACATTGGATATATCCGGAATGCGTGACACCTATCCGCATCGCGTGCTCGATTGGGTCAGGGTCAAAGGTAAACAACAGCCCATTGAGGTATACGAAATACTCGAACATCTTCCAGAAGAAGAACGTAAGCGAAAACTTTCCACTGCAAAGCTAGTGGAACAAGGGCTAGCCCTGCGCATTCAACAAGATTGGGATCAGGCGATTAAATGTTTTCAACAGGCGTTGCAAATTCAACCTGACGATAAGCTGGTCAATTATCATCTTGAACATTGTTATCGTATGCGTAGCAACCAGATGCCCGCAGATTGGGACGGTGCACTAAATATATAGGGGATAATCTTGTCGGCTAAACCGTTTCTATTGGTTTTACTACTGTTGCATTGTTGTCAAGCTGTAGCCTCATCGGTGCAGCAGGATGAGAAACAAGTCGAACTCAACAGCACTGATGAAGCCTCTCCAGCGGCTTTATCTTCTTCACTTATCGATAAACGGATGCAGTCGGAACAAAGCCTGCTCGCCGATCCTTTTGGTATTACCCAGCACAAACGTAATTATGTGCTGGCTTTCAGTTATATTGATAATCCCAACCAGATTGGTAGCAGTGAATCCAATCAGGATAGTATTGATAATGTAGAAGCTAAGTATCAGATTAGCGTTAAGATGCCCCTATATCGCTCGGATACCAGTGCTGACGCACTATTTTTTGGCTTTACTGCCTTATCTTTCTGGCAGGTTTACAGTAGCGAAGTATCCAAGCCATTTAGGGAAACCAATTACGAGCCTGAAATTTTTTATAACTGGAACACCGAATACAAATTGTTAGGCTACCGGTTTAACGCCTTCCAATTAGGCTTTAATCACCAATCCAATGGCCAGAGTGAATTACGTTCACGTAGCTGGAATCGGTTGTTTGCTTCAATGCTGATGACCGACGCTAATAATCTGTATGCCTTAAAAGTGTGGTACCGCATTCCCGAAGATAACAAACTCGATCCACTGCAACCCACCGGTGATGATAATCCTGATATAACCGATTATTTGGGTCATTTTGAATTTGTCTATGGCACCGAGATCGGCAATTTTCAGGTATTGGCTAAATGGCGTAACAATCTCAAATTTAACCATAACAAAGGCAGTATTGAGCTGAATCTCACCTATGCAATTTCAGAACGTTATGAACTGATGCTGCAATACTTTAATGGCTATGGTGATTCACTGATCGATTACAATAACTACCAGCAACGCATTGGTATTGGCCTACAACTGGCCTTTTTCTAGTAACCTGATCAAATTCGATTATTTATGTTTATTTAGCGCATTAAATTTTGCCATTTGCTCTTCTGTAGCCGGTAGTTGATATTTTTCCTGCCACTCGCTGTAGGGCATACCGTAAATTTGCTCACGGGCAGTGTCCATATCTATCTCGACTCCCAGTTTTTCCGCTTCTGCGACTGTCCATTTGGAAAAACAGTTACGACAAAACCCGGCTAATATCATTAGGTCAATATTTTGCACATCTTTACGATTGTCCAAATGTGCCAGCAAACGACGAAACACCGCCGCTTCAATTTCAGTTTGTTTATCCATTTAAATATCCTCAACTATTTATCACCAAACAACCGTTGCCAAAAGCTTTTGCTTTTGGGTTTACTCTGCACCGGCTTACCACACACTTGTTCAGGTGATGACAGTCCATCCAGAATAGCCGGTAAATTAATACTATCGGCACAGGCATTCGCCAGTAAATGACCACTTTGTTGATCAAAGTGGACAATATTCACCCCTTCCGGCATCGGCCTTATCAGCGATTTGGGATGCTGACTGTGCTGATAACGGACATACAAATCCAATGCGCCACTGGCTCCGGTTAAATGCGTGGTCTGGTTGTCATCTTTTCCCACCCACACAGTGGTCACCATATTGCGATCAAAACCGCTAAACCAGCTGTCCCGATAATCATCGGTCGTGCCGGTTTTACCTGCCATATTCACCCGTGGAAATTCCTGTTTTAATCTTTTCGCAGTACCTTCACGAGCTACCTTGTGTAGCGCATAATTAACCAGATAGGTGGCTTTGTTATCCAGCCGTTGTTCAGTTGTGTGCTGATTGCGCCAAATGAGGTGATTATCGGTAGACAACACTGCCACCAAGGCATGCAAGGGAATGTATCGACCTTCATTTGCAATAGTCTGATACATTTGATTAACCTGCAGTGGACTAAAATTGACCGCCCCTAAAGTCATTGCCGGATATTCAGATATTGGCTCTTCAATACCTAAACGGTGTAGCGTGTCGGCTACCTGATCGAGCCCTACTTGCATGCCCAGATTCACCGTTGGAACATTTAGGGAATGGGATAGTGCTGTAATCAGATTCACTTCACCACGAAACTTTTTATCTGCGTTGAGTGGCTGCCACAATTGCCCATGGGTGCTTTTCATTGTTAGCGGTTCATCGGGTAATACCGTCGCTAGCGTATAGTGGTCATATTGCTCCAATGCAGTCAGGTAAACGGCAGGCTTGATCACCGAGCCCACCGAGCGTTTGGCATCCAGCGCTCGATTAAAGCCGCTAAAATCAGGCTCCCGACTACCGACAATCGCTCTTAACTCGCCACTTTTAATATCCGTGACCAACATGGCACCTTGCAGTTGCTTAATGCTTTTACGCTGTTCTAACACTGGAACCCCCTGACGCATTGCACTTTCGGCTCGACGCTGGGCGAGAGGATCCATCGCGGTAAACACGCGAAGGCCAGATTGAAATAACTCTGGATTAGGTAAGACGTCATGTAATTCCCGTCTGACTTCATCCATAAAAGCCGGATGTTTACTTTGCGACAAACGCGTATCACTAGCTAATTTCATCGGTTTGGCTATTTGCTGTTGATACTGGGCTTTGCTTAATAGATCCGCTTCAAGCATCATGCGCAATATCATATCCCGTCGCTCAACAACCCGATCAGGATGACGACGTGGATTATAAAATGACGGCCCCTTAACCATTCCAACCAGTGTGGCGATTTCCGCTACATCCAGCTCCGATAACGGACGATCAAAATAAAAGCGACTAGCCAAACCAAAACCATGCACACCGGTAGCGCCATTTTGACCGAGAAAGACTTCATTTAAATAGGCCTGCAGAATCACATTTTTGCTATAGCGTAATTCAATTAATAACGACATCCAGGCTTCATTAATTTTACGCAAAATCGATTTTTCACGGCTTAAAAAGAAGTTTTTCACCAATTGCTGAGTGAGCGTACTGCCGCCTTGTACATTGCGTCCTGCTTTAATATTAGTGACCAGAGCGCGCAAAATAGATAAAGGCACCACGCCGTGATGGGAATAAAAATCCCGATCTTCCACTAATAGCAGCGCTTGAACTAATGCTTTTGGCACATCGTCTAAATTTACCAGCATACGATCTTCATGAGCGGCGCTGATTAATCGCGTCACGAGCCAAGGCTCAAGTCGGATATGGGACAACTCCGCTCCCGATTGCAAATCAGTAATACGTTTGATTTTCCCTCCGCCAAATACGATTTGAATAAAACGCACCGGCTGCGATCCATCGGCAAAATCAAACGCCCGACGTACAAAACTGATACTTTGGCCCTGCTGTAAATAGTCACCACTTTGCTGCAGTTGCTTAACCGGCCGATACGCCAGTAACCTCAATTCATCCACCAATTCGGCCTGACTTAATTCCAACTCTGTATTTAGAGACAAAGGTCGCGCGTAAATTTGCGCTGGCACTTCCCATTTGTTGCCATTAAAGCGCGACTGGATCAGGGCATCCAGATACAGGCTATAGCCCGCTATCAAAGTCAACATTACCAGCATCAACTGCCACCAGTGACGCATTAACCAATACCTGCCACGGGCGATATATGAAATTCGAACGGTCTTGGAATTAGCTTTGCTTTTATTGCCGGAGGATTTATTGCCTGGACTTTTCTTGCTGGGGCTTTTTTTGGTCACTAGTCACACTTTTAGGTAAAGACAAAAGAAATAGCAGGTTGTGTCGCTAAAATAGCGAAGCTGATTGTAACGTTTCTACTGAATGATTGCAGTCACATAAATTTTTTCGTTTTTGTGGTGGCCAGCGCATTGGCAGGATCATCTGGCCAATAATGCTTGGGATAACGGCCTTTCATTTCTTTTTGCACCTCTTTATAACTTCCTTGCCAAAAACCGGCCAAATCACGAGTTTTCTGGATGGGCCGATGAGCGGGAGACAATAGCTCAACCAGCACTGCCAACTTGCCGTTAGCCAATGTTGGCGTTTCCCGCATCCCATACAGTTCTTGCATCCGTACCGCCAAAATCACTTCACCTTCGGGCCGGTAATCAAGCTTAATATCCGTGCCGCTGGGGACGGTATAGCGGATTGGAAAAGTGCTGTTCAAGATTTGCTGTAATGGCCAGTCTAATCGATTTAACAGCATCTCAGCGAAATTGAGCTGACTAAATTGTTTCCAGTTCATGACTTTAGTTAAATAAGGTAATAACCATTGTGCTAGGTCATCAAGCAAACCTTGCTCACTCATATCCGGCCAATTTTCAGCGGGGGTGAGCTGCTGCGCCAACCGTATTCGATAAATTAACTGCCACGTCGCATCATTAAAAGGCAGGTTGTTAATTCCTTTTTGCGCGATAACTTGTTGCCAGAGCTGATCGAGATAATGTTGTTCCAGTTGATTCACAGGATGACTAGATAAAACAATTTTCCCTAGTACTTGACGTTGCTGAGCAACAACCGCTTGCTTTGAATCCTCCCATTCACAGTAAAAATCCGATTGAATAAGATGGCTAAAATGGTGTTGAAGCTGGGTTAGACTGATCGGCTCCGCTAAAGTGATTTGTGCATCCCCCTGCTGTTTGTCGGTACTCAGCATTGAACCTATCACCAGCCAGGGCTGTGCCGCCATCGGATCATCTTGATGCAATCGGGCACCACTGCCATTTGCCAGTAAAAAACCGCCATTGGCACGTCGCTTGGCTATCCATTGGGGATACGCATAGGCAAGTAGCAAGGCACTATCGTCTACCGGCCAATCTTGCATGGTAACGTTTAAGCGCTGGTGCCAATGGCGAATGGACTGCCAAACAGCATGCTGCTTATTTTGTTGACAATATTGCAGACGGAGTTGCAGTTGCGCCGTATCACTATGCTTGAGGGGATCTTTATGTTCGAGCAAAGCGGCGATCGCTGCGGCTAAACTCTGGTGCGCGGGGCTAATACCTTGGCTGTTAACTAGCATATTGGCCATCGATGGATGCCCACCCATCTGCTGTAACGCTCGGCCATGAGCGGTTAATTTTCCTTGTCCATCAACTGCTTTCAAGTCAGTCAACAACTGATTGGCTTGTTGAATTTGCGCATCCGATGGCATATCAATCAAAGCGAGTTCACGTATGTCAGTCCCCCACACCCTGGCTTCCAACAGAAAAGAACCAAGTTCACTATTAAGTATTTCAGCTTCTGCTTGAGTCGCCATCCGATCCTGTTGTTCACGACTCCATAGACGATAACAGACACCGGGTGCTAATCGACCAGCTCGCCCTGCGCGCTGGGTGGCTGACGATTGTGATATGCGTTGCGAAACCAGTTGAGTGATCCCTTTAGACAAGTGAAACTGCGCGGTCTTCTCGATACCACTGTCGATAACCACTTCTATTCCGTCGATAGTTAAACTGGTCTCGGCAATATTAGTCGCCAGCACAATCTTACGCTGCCCTGGCTGGCAGACAGCAATGGCCTGTAATTGCGCTTGTTTGGATAACTCACCATATAAACAGTGCACCTGCACATTGACAGACACCATCGACGTTAAAGCACGTTCGGCATCTCGAATATCCCGCGCTCCAGGTAAAAACACCAATATGCTGCCAGTATGGTTTTGCAGCGCCAATTGCACTAGCCGGATGATTTTCGCTGATAATGGCTGATTGGAAGTATCAGGATGATAATAAATTTCGACAGGATAACTACGTCCCTCACATTGTAATAATGCTGCGTCGGGAATGAGCCTTTGTAGCGCCTGAATATCTAACGTGGCAGACATTACCAGCAAACGCAAATCATCCCGCAATGCCTGTTTTACTTCTAAACATAATGCCAACGAGAAATCCGCATAAATACTGCGCTCATGAAATTCATCAAACAGGATTAATCCAACCTCAGGTAATTCCGGCTGATTTTGCAACATGCGCAATAAAATACCTTCAGTGACAATTTCTAATCGCGTATCCGCACTGACCTTATTCTCACCGCGCATACGATAGCCTACTGTTTTACCTACGGGCTCATTAAGCTGTTCGGCCAAGTAAGTCGCAATACTGCGCACTGCAATGCGTCTAGGCTGCAACATAATCATTTTTTTGTGCTGAAACTGACCCAAGCGCAATAAATGCAACGGTAGACACGTGGATTTGCCAGCGCCGGGAGGCGCCACCAAAATCACATCTTGGTTCATCAAGGATTGCTGTAATGGAGAAAGAATGGATTCAATGGGTAACAAGGGATATTTAATAGCGTATGCAATGATAGATGGCCGTTATGATAACATTGTCATTATCAATCAGCCTAAGGAGTTTATAATGCGCTGCTTTCTGGGGCTAGAGCCTGATAGTCAAACTAAATTGGCCATTGAAGATTGGCGAGAGAGAAACTTCGCCTCGCTGCAAGGTCCAGTGCCCATGACAAATTTTCATCTGACCCTGCTCTTTTTAGGCCAACTTGAGCAACACCAAATAAACCAGCTCTATCAAAATATTCAACAGCTGCAAGACCTGCCTGGTTTTACCGTGACACTCAATCAAATAGGTTACTGGCCGAAACCTAAAGCCTTATGGTTAGGTGCTGAACAGACGCCAGCCCAATTAGATTTACTCGTTGATACCCTGACCCGAATTGTGCACCAATGCCATATTGATCTGCAAAAACGACCTTATATCCCACACCTGACATTATTTAGGAAGTGTTCGCAAAACCCTCCGGCGGCCCTAATTGAACCCGCGTTCACTTGTCATTTTGACCAGTTCCATTTATTTGAATCAGTTTCATCTCGTCATGGAGTCAGTTATCAACGTCGCGCTAGCTGGTCTCTAGACTGACCCGGTTAAACCTTAAACTGCTCAACAATCCCCTGTAATTCCACTGCCATGCGGGTTAATTCGTCAGTCGCGGTGGCGGTTTCTTCTGCGCCTTCAGCGGTTTGATTTGACATCTCATTAAGCCTGACAATATTGCTATTAATCTCTTCGGCCACTGCCCCCTGTTCAGTGGCCGCACTAGCAATATGGCTAGCATTATGGCTAATTTTTTCCACCGCCTGAGCAATTGTATCGAGCGCCTGGCTGGTGTCGACCGAAAAATCGACAGCCGCTTTTGCTTCATCCTGACTTTGTTGCATGACACTTACGGCCTGCTGCGAACCCGACTGCAGTTTTTCGATCATGCTATTAATTTCATCAGTGGATTTTTGAGTACGGCTAGCTAATGTCCTTACTTCATCGGCCACCACGGCAAAGCCACGCCCCTGATCACCGGCTCTTGCTGCTTCAATAGCGGCATTCAATGCGAGTAGATTGGTCTGATCGGCGATGCCCTTAATGACCTCCAACACGGTATTAATCGTTTCAGACTGCTTACCAACTTCGTTTATTGTTAGGGCTGATGTTTCCACTTGTTTAGCTAAACGATTAATTTGTGCTATTCCCTGTTTAACAATATCAGAACCTTTCTTGGTTGCGTCGGTGGCCTCATAGGCGGCTTGCGCAGTCAGATTAACACTCTCGGCAACTTGCTGGGCTGTGGTAGACATTTCGTTAATTGCAGCAGCAATCATCGACGTTTCCTGATGCTGAGAATCAATTATCTGACTCGTTTGGCGAGTCACTACTGACATCTGTTCCGACGCAGCCGAAAGTTGTGAGGTGGTACCGGAAATTTGCCCCAACATCCCCAGTAATTTTAAGCGCATCCCATTCATGGCCGCTTTTAGTTCACCAATTTCATCGGCACTATCGACTATGATTTCCTGACTGAGATCTCCGGATGCAGTAACAATAGTCTGCCGAATAGCACGCAGGATCATATTGGTCACATACAGCCCTAAAGAGACCCCAAAAATAACACTAACGATAATAACAACCAGCATGACCCATGCAGATGTTGACTCATGCTGATGCGCAATATCCACACTGTCCAAGGTCAATGCCTCAACTTTAATTAACAGGGCATCCAAGGTTTGATCTATCTCATCTGCTTCTTGTTCAACGAGCAAAGCATGTTGTTCAGCCTGTTTTTGCTGATTTTGGCTATAAAAATTAAACACCTGTTGAGCATGTTTAGTAAATGCCTGATGATTGGTGGCCACTTTGGTCAGCCCATCTAAGATTGGCCTTAGTGCTTTTTCTGCCGACGTACCATCGGACAACAAGGCCTGTTGAGCCAATTTCTCAGCCTGTTTCAAAATATCGGTGATTTTTGTCGACGAAGAATGGAAACCCTCTTGAGTGCGATTAAATCGGGGTTCGGCATCACTGGTGTGTTGCATAATCGCACCGTAATGACTGGCTCTTTCAAACAAAACAACCTGTTCCAGCTGTTCAACTGTGGTAAGCGTTAACTGCTCGGTCAATTTAATATTATGTTCCGCGATTTTTTCCAGTTCTTTCCCTATCATTGCCATCGAATAAATGGCATAGGCACAACTCATGACCAGTAGCAGGTTTAAGATGCCGACGATACTCATTAATTTTGTTCGCAACGACAAATTGTTGATAAATTGATTCATATGCTCTCGTGGTCTCGTTATTTAATGACGTTATTATGCTTAACGGCCCAGCTGACCTGCAGTTGAGTTATTGGTTATTGGTTATTGAATTTCAGCAATTAATCATCCCATAGTGGCACATAAATAAACAATTTTTCTATCATATAAGACTCAAATCTATCCGGATTATTGCCACATTCGTCACCGTAAACCTGCAAGTGGTGGAATTTTCATTGCAAATTGACTAAAGCGCGTTGAACTTGGTGGTGTTAGAACTCACACACAAATTGATATTAACTAACCTTTGAGAAAAATATGAACATCAAACCGTTAATGCTTTTTTGCAGCTTGCTAATGCCTTTGGCGACGTTAGCAGACGACCTGATTCAACAGGCAATAGATAACCCTGATCGGCCGGCTGAAGACCGTCTTCGAGACAATCTTCGACGCCCTGAAAAAGTGCTAACTTTTTTTGATTTACAAGCTGGTCAGCAAGTATTAGACGTATTTTCGGGGAGTGGGTACTACACCGAACTGGCTGCCAGAATTGTTGGCCCTGCGGGTCACGTCGATGCACATAACAATGGCCCTTATATTCAATTTGTTGGTGAGGATAAAATCAACGCACGCTATGCGGACAATCGGTTAGCCAATGTGACTCAATTAATGCAGGATGCCAATCAGCTGGATTTGCCCGACAACCATTATGACCGTATTTTGTTTATTCTCAGTTTTCATGATTTATACCACATCGATGAAAAAAGCGGCTGGGGTAAAATTGATGATCAAGTATTTATGACTCGGTTACTCAAGGCGCTCAAACATAATGGTATATTGGGCTTGGTAGACCATATTGCCCCTGCTGGAAGCGGAACAGAGGCGGGAGAAACATTACATCGTATTGATCCGGCCATTATTCGACACAAAATGAAAGAGTGGGGATTTAAACTTATTGGTGAAGCCGATTTTTTGCATAACCCCAGCGATCCGTTGAACGTACCAATGTGGGATAAAACTGTGCGAGGTAAAACCAGCCGAGTTGTAATGATATTTACCCCCCAGAAAAGTGATTGATATAACTATTTCAATCACTTTAGTTCTAAAGCATATTTACTCGGCCGCTACGAATGAGTAGGCTTTGCTAAACATCCTCGGATTTATTACTTAGTTTTGCTCCCGAGCAAATGGAAACTCATGCAACAAACTTTCAAACTCGTTATAGATTGTCCTGATCAGCTAGGCTTGGTCGCTGCTGTAAGCCGATTTTTAGCTGATCACAGCGCCACCATCGTCGAAGCTAATCACCATACCGATCAACAAGCCGGTCGTTTTTTTATGCGACATGAAATCAAGGCTGATTCATTTAATTTAGCCAAGGCTAATTTTGCAGAAGCCTTTGCACCTATCGCTGATCAATATCAAATGAACTGGCAGATGAGTGATTCGTCAGAAAAACAAAAAGTCGCCCTATTGGCGAGTCATGAGTCTCATTGTCTGGTGGATATTCTGCACCGCTGGCATAGTGGTGAACTAAATTGCGATATTCCCTGTATTATTGCCAATCACGCCAAGATGAAACAATTTGCCGACTGGTATGCGATTCCATTCCATTTCGTCGACTTTACCAATCAGTCTAAACAACAGGCCTTTGCCGAAATTGAACGTTTGTTAGCAAACTATCAAATTGATTTGACTGTGCTCGCTCGTTTTATGCAAATTTTACCGGATAACCTGTGCCGTAAAATGGCGGGTAAAGCAATCAACATTCATCACAGCTTTTTACCTTCATTTGCCGGAGCCAAGCCATACCAACAAGCCTATGATAGAGGGGTTAAGTTGATTGGAGCGACTTGCCATTATGTGACTAAAGATTTGGATGAAGGACCCATTATCGAACAGCAAGTGATACGTATCAGTCATAATGACAGCGCCGCAGATATGGTTCGCAAAGGCAAGGACTGTGAAAAAACCGCACTATCTAACGGGTTACGTTATCATCTCGAAGACAGAGTGATTATTCATCAGCACAAAACGGTGGTATTTGCCTAATATCCTCTGCAAGTGATTATTAAACGGTTAACTAGCTTTCATAGTCACTTGTTTGCCCTATTACATTCAGTCCGTTTTCAAAGCCCTTAAAACCTAATTGATGCACCCAGTTGAGCGCGCCTTGAATATTATCTGCGAAAGTGAAAGGTATAAGTTCACGTAAATAAACATCAAACCCCTGAATAAAGAGTTTGTAATTGGCCGACTCCGCATCATCAATTCTAACCAACGCTTTAAATCCTTTGCTTAGCCAGTAATTAACCGCATTGGTCCATTCGATATAACTGTCAGGTGTCATCCCTTCCACCTGATGAGTGTCAAAGATAAAAGCATGAGTCTCGGTTGGTATCGCGTCTACAATTGCTTTTATTTTACTGGTAGCGTTACGTGTGGCCTCTATATTCCAGGCGCCAACCGCCCTAAAAATAATAATATTGTGCTCACTGTAAAGAGTATAATTACCGTGTTGTTCAAACATGTGTTATTCCAATCTTGAAAATATCGTCCTGCTAATCCTGCTAATCGCCCAAAACACATCGCTATCCGATTAATGTAGTTCAAATTAGCTAAAAGGCATAAACGATGATTGTGCAGCCTTCAATATCATGCAGCACATCAGGATATATTGACGTTTTTTCACGCTTACCGAAGCCACCTTTCAAAAACGGCTATGATAAAAAATACTCAGTGCATTATCGGTAAACGAACTCGTTTGACGAAGGGGGGAAAAATCATGGGCGTCCAGCAATGTAGATGAATACTTCACACCGTATTCAACAGAATCATTAGCACTTAACGATAACCGCACAAACCATTGTCTTTGATTTTCCAGTTGAATTTGCTGATCCTGGGCAAAGCTCATCTGAGAATCAATAGTTCCGCGTATTCCAACCCCAAGTGCCATGTGAGTTTGTAACTGAAATTGGGGCATGATTTGATATTCGGTGATAGCAATATTTTGCTTGCATACACCGCTTTGCAGATGTTGACGGTGAATAAACAGCGACGTACTAAATACCAGACGAGAACCAATAATCTGCTTAACATCTAACGCAGCATTTTGCTCAGTTATGCCATCATAGTTAAATTCATTATGATTAAAACTCATTTCGGTCTGATCTTGCAGATTGGATTGCAACCAATCGATACCGCTCTGCCAAAATTGGATTTCGGCCAAACATGCTGAGGGGTATAATAACACTAGCAATAATAATCTACCTGCCATATATCCACCATCAGTACATCGGTTAAAAGTCATGCATCGATAGTAAGCTAATTTGTAAATTTAATAAGTATAAAAAATCACTCCTAATTATGTATTACATCGGATATTGGTGGGCTAACCTTTTCCTTTATCCGGTGTTTCAACGCCAGACTGCAAGGTTTTGGGCACAAAGCTTGACGGATTATCCTGCTGACCACTTTCTCGAATAATATGTTCATCCAAGGAGATCTTGGGTTGCCATTTTAGCCAATCCTCATCACCATCTTCTTCAAGTATGAATTGATATCCTTCGTTAACTTCCTCACCGTATTTGACTGGTGTGGCAAAACTAATGCCCCCACTTAGCAAACTCATGAGTGGTGCAGTAGAAACCGACACGCCGAGTAATCCCATGTCGAATTCCAACCCACTTTGCTCCCAAAAACGGCTATTGCTGCGCAGCAACACCTGATAATCGGGCTTTATCTGTAGATAGAATAAAATGTGGTCACTATAAAGCTGGTATGCATAGACTTTTCCCACTGGTACTTGTTTGTAGTACAGATTATCCCCTGGGGAAATGCTACTGCGTAATTCGCTACGTAGCGTAAATTTTAACCCTTCATCTTGTTCAATAGGTTCGGTTTGCAAGGCCTGAAATTCTTTTTGCGCTTCACCATTACCAGCTGAAAAAGTGATGTAAGGACCAGAAACCAAGGTATTTATCCCGGAGATCCCCGTTGACCCAATCTGTGGTTTTACTATCCAAAACTGAGTCCCCTGTTTGAGTAAGCCTGCAATACTTTGATCCACCTGCATTTGAGCTTTAACTTGCAGCTTGTCGGCAGATAAGCTCAAATGTTCGAGATACCCCACCTCTAAACCTCGATATAACAATTTGGTCTGCTTCTCTTTAAGTCCATTGGCATCTTTGAAATACAGCGAAATAGACACGCCATTTGCCGGTAAATTACGCCACACAATTAACGCGACAATAGCGATGGCCAAGACCGGTACCAACCACAACCAGATATACTTACCGTTAGATTTAATGACTGCTTGAGCTGTCTGTGTCATGTTTGTTTTTCCATAGTAAGCGGCTATCCAAGACTTGCGAGGCGATTAACGTTAGCAGTACGACTCCCGCAAAGGCGACAATGCCAGGACCAGGCTCCACTCTGGCCATATCTTGCAGCTTGACCAAAGCAACCAATATAGCCACTAAAAATACATCAAGCATTGACCATGGCCCAATCCGTTCCACAAATCGCCATAAACGATGATGGGCAAGATGTGACAAAGGGGAATGTAAGGGAGATACAAATAACAGAAATAACATCACCAGAATTTTGGCGATTGGCACAATGATACTGACCATAAACACTAACGCAGCCAAGCCATACATATCACTTTCATATAAATTAATAATCCCGCCCATAATAGTGGTTTCATTACTACGACCTAAATAAGTCATCGTCATAATAGGGTAAATATTGGCGGGAATATAAAGAATAAGGGCAGACAAGGTTAGTATTAGAGCGGGGATATTATTACCGCGTACTGTTTTAACCAGTACGTGCTCACAACAACAACATTGCAGCGACTCACCGTCTTGTGGCGGTCGATAATCCTGAATAGTACTGCATTGTGGACAGAGTATTTGGGTCAATTCCGTAATCCCATAACAATGGTATGGCAACGACTACTGTGCGGGAAACCTAGAACAAATTCAAACAACACTTGCTAAAATGATGAGACTTCAGGATCAAAAAAGGCGCTAACCTTGCGGAAAGCGCCCTTTTTCTTATCACACTTAAATAATAATTAAATTATTTTAGCTTTAGTGATGATATCTACCAGTACCCAAGTCTTAGTCTTGGATAGAGGACGACATTCACGCAAAGTGACAACATCGCCTTCATTACACTGATTAGTTTCATCATGGGCGTGTAATTTAGTGGTACGAGTAATGTACTTACCGTAAACGGGGTGCTTTACTCGACGCTCAATCGCAACAACAATAGATTTCTCCATTTTGTTACTGACTACACGACCTTGTACTGTACGAACAGTTTGTTCAGTCATTACGCATCTGCCTTCTGAGTCAAAATGGTTTTAACGCGAGCAATACTGCGACGCACCTTTTTGATCTGATCAGTTTTTTCCATCTGACCAGTACTGTGTTGCATGCGCAGATTGAACTGTTCGCGAAGCAGCTTTAACAACTCTGCGTTAAGCTCTTCTACGCTTTTGTCTTTCAGTTCTGTCGCTTTCATTACATCACCGTCCGAGTTACAAAGGTTGTTTTAAATGGCAATTTCGCTGCAGCCAGTCCAAACGCTTCACGTGCTACTTCTTCTGGAACACCTTCCATTTCGTATAACACACGACCCGGTTGAATCTGACATACCCAATACTCGACGTTACCTTTACCTTTACCCTGACGAACCTCAAGAGGTTTTTCAGTGATAGGCTTGTCAGGGAAAACCCGAATCCAGATTTTACCTTGACGTTTAACAGCACGAGTCATGGCTCGACGAGCGGCTTCGATTTGGCGTGCAGTCATACGACCACGGCCAACGGCTTTTAAGCCGAAAGTACCGAAACTCACTTTACCGCCAGCAACGGCCATACCACGGTTACGACCTTTATGCTGTTTACGGAATTTCGTACGCTTTGGTTGTAACATTTCTTAGCCCCCTTGCTTCGCAGCGCGGCCTTTTTTCTTCTTAGGTGCAGGAGCAGCTGGCTGCTCATGAGTAGGCAAGCCACCCAATACTTCACCTTTGAAGATCCAAACCTTAACGCCGATGATACCGTAAGTGGTATTCGCTTCAGAGGTAGCGTAGTCGATATCAGCACGGAAAGTGTGTAGTGGTACACGACCTTCACGATACCATTCTGAACGTGCAATTTCTGCTCCGCCCAAACGGCCACTAACTTCAACTTTGATACCTTGAGCACCAATTCGCATTGCGTTTTGCACGGCGCGCTTCATGGCACGACGGAACATAACACGACGCTCTAACTGGCTAGCGATGCTATCGGCAACCAACTGACCATCTAATTCAGGCTTACGCACTTCAGAGATGTTAATTTGTGCTGGAACACCAGCCAAATTAGACACATGCTTGCGTAATTTCTCGACGTCTTCCCCTTTCTTACCGATAACCACACCAGGACGCGCAGTGTGAATAGTCACACGGATGCTCTTGGCTGGACGTTCGATAACAATTTTAGAAACTGAAGCACTTTTCAGTTCCTTGCTAAGGAATTTACGTACCTGATGATCATTAAACAGGTTATCTGCATATTCTTTAGTATTAGCGTACCAGGTAGATGTCCATGGTTTGCTGATACCCAGGCGTATACCTGTAGGATGTACCTTCTGTCCCATAACCTTCTCCTAGTTATCAGCCACAACGACTGTGATGTGACTGCTACGCTTAAAGATACGATCTGCACGGCCTTTCGCACGAGGCTTAATACGCTTCATGGTAGGACCTTCGTCAACAAAGACTTTAGCGACGGTAAGTTCGTCGATATCAGCGCCTTCGTTATGTTCAGCATTGGCAATCGCAGATTCCAGAACCTTTTTAATCAGTTCAGCTGCTTTTTTCTGACTGTAAGTCAAAACTTCCAACGCTTGTTCAACGTGTAAACCGCGAATTTGATCCGCAACCAAGCGAGCCTTTTGAGCCGACGTGCGGGCAAAGCGATGTTTAGCTAAAGCTTCCATATTCTACCCCTTATCGTTTCTTGGCTTTCTTATCCGCGACATGGCCACGGTAAGTACGCGTTGGCGCAAATTCGCCCAATTTATGACCGACCATCTCGTCACTGACAAATACAGGAACGTGCTGGCGACCGTTATGGACTGCAATGGTCAATCCAATCATATCTGGAATGATCATAGAGCGACGTGACCAAGTCTTAATTGGTTTTTTATCGCTCTTTTCCACCGCAGTCTCTACCTTCTTCAGCAAGTGCAGGTCAATAAAAGGACCTTTCTTGAGAGAACGTGGCATGGTGAATCCTCGCTATTACTTGTTACGACGACGTACGATGAACTTATCCGTACTCTTATTTTTACGGGTTTTAGCGCCCTTAGTAGGTTTACCCCAAGGTGATACAGGATGACGGCCACCAGAGGTACGACCTTCACCACCACCATGTGGGTGATCTACAGGGTTCATTGCTACACCACGAACCGTTGGACGAATACCTCTCCAACGAGTGGCACCCGCTTTACCTAATGAACGCAGCATGTGTTCTGCATTACCGATTTCGCCAATAGTGGCGCGGCAATCAGACTGAACTTTACGTACTTCACCAGAGCGTAAACGTAATGAGACATAAGCCCCGTCACGTGCCAAGATTTGTACATAAGCGCCAGCAGAACGTGCAATTTGCGCACCTTTACCTGGCTTCATTTCAACCGCGTGTACCGTAGTACCCACTGGAATGTTGCGCATTGGTAAAGTATTACCTGCTTTGATCGGTGCATCAGAACCTGAAACAACCGTATCGCCAGCTTTTACACCTTTAGGGGCAAGGATGTAACGGCGTTCACCGTCAGCATACAAAACCAGTGCAATATTGGCAGAACGGTTAGGATCGTATTCCAAACGTTCAATTTTGGCTGGAACGCCATCTTTGTTACGTTTGAAGTCAATTACCCGGTAGTGTTGCTTATGACCACCACCAACGTGACGCACGGTAATACGACCATGGTTATTACGACCACCAGACTTGCTGTTTTTTTCCAACAAAGGGGCGTATGGCGCGCCTTTGTGCAAATCCGGGTTGACCACCTGAACGACGTGGCGACGACCCGGAGAAGTTGGCTTAGCTTTCATTAATGCCATGACAATATGCTCCTGTTACTCAGCGCCACCGACGAAGTCGATGTCTTGACCTTCTTTCAGTACAACGTAAGCCTTTTTCCAGTCTTTACGTCTTCCGAAACGCATACCGCTACGCTTGGTTTTACCCTTCACGTTAACGGTGCGAACACAATCAACTTCAACTTCAAACAGTTTTTCAACCGCTTGCTTGATTTCGTTTTTGTTCGCATCTTTCAATACTTTGAAGACAACAGTGTTGCTTTCAGCAGCCAGAGTAGTTTTTTCTGAAACATGTGGTGCTAACACCACTTTCAATAGACGTTCTTCGCTAATCATGCCAACGTCTCCTCTAATTGCTTCACTGCATCAGCAGTCATCAACACTTTTTCAAAAGCTATCAAACTTACTGGGTCGATACCGGCTACGTCACGCACGTCAACTTTGTACAAGTTACGTGCAGACAAGAACAGGTTCTCATCAACTTCAGAAGTCACGATAAGCACGTCGTTAAGCTCCAACTCATTAAGTTTAGCAATCAACTCTTTGGTTTTTGGTGCTTCGACAGCGAATTTTTCTACCACAATCAGACGATCTTGACGTACTAATTCAGACAGGATGCTTTTGATCGCACCACGGTACATCTTTTTATTTACTTTCTGACTGTGATCCTGATTTTTAGCAGCGAATGTTACGCCACCTGAACGCCAGATAGGACTACGGATAGTACCCGCACGGGCACGACCAGTTCCTTTTTGACGCCATGGCTTTTTACCGCCACCGCTTACTTCAGAACGTGTTTTTTGTGCACGGGTACCTTGACGAGCGCCGGCGCCAAAAGCGACAACAACTTGATGTACCAATGCTTCGTTAAACTCACGTCCAAAAGTAGCTTCGGATACTTCAAGAGCGCCTTTAGCGTCTTTCAATACTAATTCCATCACCGATCTCCCGAACGTTACGCTTTAACTGCAGGTTTAACGATAACATCGCCACCTGTTGCGCCTGGAACTGCACCTCTGATCAACAGAAGATTACGTTCGGCGTCAACACGTACTACTTCCAAAGACTGAACAGTGACACGCTCGTTACCAAGCTGACCTGCCATTTTTTTGCCTTTGAAAACTTTACCTGGAGATTGGTTTTGACCAATCGAGCCAGGAGCACGGTGAGACAAAGAGTTACCATGTGTATTACGTTGGTGACTAAAGTTCCAACGCTTGATTGCACCTGCAAAACCTTTACCTTTAGAAGTACCGATAACGTCAACCTTGTTGGTTTCAGCAAATAATTCAACAGTGATTTCACTGCCAACTTCTATGCCTTCACCTTCAGTGCCGTCCAAACGGAACTCCCACAAACCACGGCCTGCTTCCACGCCAGCTTTAGCAAAATGTCCTGCTTCAGCTTTATTTACGCGGTTAGCTTTTTTAGTGCCAGCGGTCACTTGTAGCGCGCGATACCCATCGGTTTCTTCAGTACGTAACTGAGTAACACGATTAGGGGCCGCTTCGATAACAGTCACGGGGATAGATACACCATCTTCAGTGAAGATGCGTGTCATACCCACTTTACGACCGATTAGACCAATCGCCATTGTTAAAACCCTCTAATTAGCCCAGGCTGATTTGAACATCAACACCGGCAGCCAGATCCAATCTCATCAATGCATCTACTGTTTTATCAGTAGGTTCAATGATATCAACTAGACGCTTATGAGTGCGGATTTCATATTGATCACGTGCATCTTTATTCACGTGAGGTGAAGTCAGCACCGTATAACGCTCTTTGCGTGTAGGAAGCGGAATAGGTCCACTTACTTGCGCACCAGTGCGTTTGGCAGTTTCAACGATTTCAGCCGTAGACTGATCGATCAACTTGTGATCAAACGCTTTCAAACGAATACGAATTCTTTGATTTGGCATCGACCAAGCTCCAATCGAAAGAACAAAAATAAACACCCACCACCTACCATTGTCGCTAGGGGGGATGCGTGAATAATCGACAGTCCCATATCGGGACGCTGTAAATTGATAATTGTGCCTTCAAAAGACAACAATTCCCGCTACCATTGCTGATAGCGGACGCGAATTATACAGAAGTTGTTTAACCTTGCAACACTAAATGTGATTATTTAACGTTAATCACAAATCAATAGTGTTAACTACCCGTTGCGTCGATTATAGTAGTGTAATTGGCTAAGCACATGATTCAACGGATAAACATGCTAGAAACACCGAGAAAACAGCAAGAGCTTGAAAAAGTCGATAGGTTATTAGGATCCCATCCCTCGTTGATGGATGCCTATCAGAAGCTAGAGGCTGTGGTGCTAAGTTTGTTTGATGCCGAGCGCATGAGTATCTTCCAGCGACGTCGGCAAAATCAGGATTTAGTAGCCCGTTTTAAAACCGGCTCGGAAACCCGAGAGATAAAAGTACCAATTAGTCCCCAGTCTATCGCTGGTTATGTTGCTTTGGCGCAATTGCCGTTAATGATTGCAAATCCCTATGATGCTGAAGAACTCAGTGCCATCCATCAACGTTTACGGTTTGAAGGTAAGTTCGATAAAACCAGTTCGTTTAAAACCCGTAATATATTATGTGTACCCATTTTAAACTCAGGTGTATTACTTGGTGTTTTGCAGGTTATTAATAAACGCAAAGGCGATTTCGATGATGCCGATTTGGATATCGCGCAAGACCTAACCAAAATCATCGGTAATAAGTTTCGCTATGAATTGGGCGGTACTCAACAGCCTTTTCAATATCTTATCCATAGCAATCTTATTCAGGAAGGAGAACTAAAGAAGTTAGTCGATAGCAGTAAAGATACTCGCCAATTGATTCAACGACTGATTTCAGAGCAGCGGATTTCCGAGGAACATATCGGTCATGCGTTATCGATCCATTATCAAGTGCCTTATATCCCCTTCAATCCGGATAAGTACCATTTATACCAAAGTGACAGTCGCTTAAATTCTTCCTATTTGAAACGCAATCTCGTGGCAGTGGTGTCCGACGCCTCGGACAATCCAATGGTACTGATGGCCGAGCCGAATAACGCCGCCTTATTAATGGAGATAGAGAGCGCCCTAGGAATAGAAAGCTATGAAATTTGCGTAGGATTACCCAATGCTATTCTGCAATATCTAGGCGCCGGCAGTGGTAATGGCGGTGCACCTGGCGCAATGGATGACATTCTGGATGAAATTGGCACCAGCACTGAAGTTCAGGAAGACGGCCATGACGAGATGTCTGATGATGCACCGGCGGTGGTGCGTTTAGTCAGCCGTATATTGCATGATGCTAAACGTTTGAACGCATCGGATATTCATGTGGACCCGGAAAAAAATGCCCCGACTCGAGTCAGAATGAGAGTCGATGGCGTGTGTAGAGATATTACTCAGGTCCCTGCCTCACACCACAGCGCGGTTATTGCTCGTATTAAAATCATGTCGAATCTGAACATCGCCGAAAAGCGCGTTCCTCAAGACGGCAAAATAGCCGTTAAAATGTCCGGCCAGTTAGTGGAAGTGCGGGTCGCGACCATCCCCACCGTGGCCGGTGAAGGTGTCGTCATGCGGATTTTGGCATCTGGCGGTGCGATGCCACTGGAAAAAATGAATTTGTCCCCACGCAACATGGGCATGCTTAAGGAAATGATCAAAAAACCGCATGGCATATTATTGGTTGTTGGCCCCACAGGTTCGGGTAAAACCACCACTTTGCATGCCGTGTTAGGTGACTTGAATACTCCCGACAAGAAAATCTGGACAGCTGAAGATCCGGTGGAGATTACCCAACCTGGATTACAGCAAGTTCAAGTAAACCCTAAAATCGGTTTTACCTTTGCTAATGCCTTACGGGCATTCTTGCGGGCTGACCCCGATATTATCCTGATTGGGGAAATGCGGGATAAAGAAACCGCCCACGCCGGTATTGAAGCCTCACTGACTGGTCACTTGGTATTATCCACCTTGCACACCAATTCGGCCCCGGAAACCATTACTCGTTTACTCGACCTTGGTTTGGATCCAGTTAACTTCTCCGATGCATGTGTAGGGATTTTAGCCCAACGTTTAATCCGTACTATTTGTCCTAATTGCAAAGAAAAACATCCAGCATCTGAAGATGATATTGCCTTTATTCGTCGTCAATACGGCAACGACTATCTGGATGAAATTGATCTGGATAATTTGCAGCTATATCGTGGCAAAGGTTGTGATGAGTGTGGTGACACCGGCTATAAAGGCCGTACCGGCGTACATGAATTATTGTCCATGACCGGTGGATTACGTTCACTCGTCTATAAAGAAGCGTCTGTGCATGATATGAAAGCACAAGCCATGCAAGACGGTATGCGTACCCTGACTCAAGATGGTATCTACAAAGTGCTTAAAGGTGATACTGACGTTGCGCAATTGCAAATCATTAGTGGTGCCGAATAATATTGTTCGGCATTACTTATCCCAGATTTATTGGACGGTATTGAGCATATCGCTATTAAAATAGTTTCCGACTCCACTAGTAAGTAATAGTAATCCCCAGGCACTGTGCTGAATAACCACAATCAGTGTGGACTTCGTGTTGAGATAAGTCAGTCCAAATAACAAACCACCCAACGCAGATACCGTCACCGCTATCCAGTTTCCATACAGGCTATGTAACATCGAAAAGCATAATGTAGACAATGCGACCCGTAAGGTTTTGCCTGGAAACAATTGCTTAAAGCGGTGAAAGAAAAATGTTCTGAATATTAATTCCTGCTGGATTACAGATAATATCGGATATAACAACAGAGTTGTTAACCAAATATAAGGTTGCTGTATTGGGAGCGAAAGAAATAAATCAGGCATCCCGTACCAGCAGGCAAACACCACAATAAGCCCCCAAAACGTGAAGCTAACGTGCAAATACTGTCGATATTTGCGTACATCAGACAAACGGCCCAAACGTTTACGTTTGAATTTGGGGTCAAACCACAACACCGCACCACAATATCCGCCGACAACAATTAAACAAGGAATAACGAGACTTATCAGAGCGGTTCGGTTAGCAATTAATACGGCGGGTATCAGGCAAAAAAGCAGCAAAAACTCCAACCAGCGACTAAAACGCTTATTCAATAAGATTGAGCGTATTTTGCAGAAAAAATAGTGATCACTAAACGGCACAATAAATAAAGGTTCCGAACTGAAATAATATCGGACATAAACCGGCATCAACAGATGCTCGACCGACAACATGTGACAGTTTAACGAATAAATCGTGAATACTGAGTGAACTATTTATGACAAGCATCACTATGACCTTTATAAGGAATTAATTTGGCTTCCTGATCCACAAGTATTACCATTCTCTGTTTGTCGAATTTGGTCATCATATCTGCGGGGATAATCTCGGTGATAATGAAAGCCAATATTAATGAATACTTTGCTCTGCATCATTATTCAGTTTATTTCTCCGGTGGTACCCAACATGTTAGAGCTTATTGCCCAATACAAATTGCTTGCGTCAATTTTTATCATCATTGTCACGATGTCAGTGAAGTACCTTTTGGTCAGTTTAATTAAAAAAAGAGCCAAGAAAAAAGGTAAAGACAAACGTTATTTAGTCAACAGCTTTAAGAATCTGCTGAATTTTTTAATCATTATTGTCCTACTCAATTTTTGGGCTGCCGAGTTACAAAAATTCGCTTTTTCAATCGCAGCCTTCGTTGTCGCGATTGTGTTAGCCACCCGCGAATTTATCCAATGCCTGATTGGTTTTATATATATTGCATCAACTCGACCATTTCGCGTCGGAGACTGGGTCCAAATCGGAAATCAATGTGGCGAAGTCAGCGCGACTGATTGGGCCAAAATGACAATATTGGAAGTCGACATTGAAGATTATAGTTTTACTGGTAAAACGGTTTTCTTACCTAATAGTCAGCTTATTAATAATCCAATCAAAAATCTGAACTTCCTAAAGCGCTATGTCTCCCATCACTTTGTAATTACCCGCGACATGAGCGTTAATCCTTTTGTTTTTATCGACACATTAAAAGAGCGGGCAATAAAATATTGCGAACATTTCCATGATGTAGCCATACGCTATAACCAGATAATCGAAAAGCGCCTTGAAGTGCGGATTGCGGGTCCTGAAACAACGATCCATATCAGCACGTCGAATTTAGGCGACACTCATACCGAAATTACTATTTTTTGCCCAACGGAACAGGCGCTGGAAATAGAACAAAAACTGACTGCGGACTTTATGCAATTATGGTTTGCGGAAAAACAAAAGCAGCAATTGCTCGAAGATAACCGACAAGAAAAAGTGGCGTTGCCTAAATTCAACGAAAATTAATCAGAGATATGCGTCACAAAGCTATCTTTATAATTGCTGAATATTTATACTGCGCGCAAATTTATGGATACAGCTAAAGAAACAACCGAATTAAATCGGTAAATTTCCCCTGAATTCAACAATTTTTATAAATTCGTACGATTTTTAACACGGAAAAAAGGTATCCAAATCATTTTTCCTGTATACTGTCGCGCAATTTTTGATCCTGACTTATTGAGTGAAGCAATGACAGACTTATCCCATTATAGAAATATCGGTATTTTCGCGCACGTTGATGCAGGAAAAACCACTACTACTGAACGTATTTTGAAGTTAACCGGTAAGATCCATAAAACCGGTGAGGTTCACGATGGTGAATCTACTACTGACTTTATGGAACAGGAAGCTGAGCGCGGTATTACTATTCAGTCTGCAGCAGTTAGCTGTTTCTGGAAAGATCACCGCTTCAACGTTATCGATACTCCTGGGCACGTTGACTTCACTGTTGAAGTTTACCGTTCTTTAAAAGTACTTGATGGCGGTATCGGCGTATTCTGTGGTTCTGGTGGTGTTGAACCACAATCAGAAACCAACTGGCGTTACGCTAACGATTCTGAAGTAGCACGGGTTATTTTCGTCAACAAACTGGATCGTATGGGCGCTGACTTCTATCGCGTAGTTGATCAAGTTAAACGCGTCCTAGGTGCTAATCCATTAGTGATGACCTTACCAATCGGTATCGAAGAAGATTTCGTAGGTGTAGTCGATGTATTGACCAAACAAGCCTATGTTTGGGATGACACTGGTTTACCAGAAAACTATGAAATTAAAGACGTTCCTGCTGATATGGTTGATAAAGTTAACGAATATCACGAAATGCTGGTTGAAACTGCTGTTGAGCAAGATGACGACCTAATGATGGCTTACATGGATGGTGAAGAGCCGTCTATTGAAGATCTGAAGCGTTGTATCCGTAACGGTACCCGTAAATTGGATTTCTTCCCGACTTACTGTGGTTCTGCGTTTAAAAACAAAGGTGTTCAATTAGTATTGGACGCTGTTGTTGACTATTTGCCTAGCCCAACAGAAGTTGATCCTCAGCCGTTAACCGATGAAGAAGGTAACGAGACTGGCGAACACGCTCTGGTATCTGTTGATGAGCCATTACGTGCACTTGCATTTAAAATCATGGATGACCGTTTCGGCGCCCTGACCTTCGTACGTATCTATTCTGGTAAATTAAACAAGGGTGATACCATCCTTAACTCAGCTACCGGCAAAACCGAACGCATCGGTCGTATGGTGGAGATGCAGGCTGATGAACGTAACGAATTAACCAGCGCTCACGCTGGCGACATCATCGCTATCGTCGGTATGAAGAACGTTCAAACCGGTCACACATTATGTGACATTAAACATCCTTGTACTCTGGAAGCCATGGTATTCCCTGAGCCGGTAATCTCAATTGCCGTTGCACCAAAAGATAAAGGTGGCTCAGAGAAAATGGGTATCGCTATCGGTAAAATGGTGGCAGAAGATCCGTCTTTCCGTGTTGAGACTGATGAAGATTCAGGTGAAACCATCCTTAAAGGTATGGGTGAATTACACTTGGATATTAAAGTCGACATCCTTAAGCGTACTTATGGTGTAGATTTGATCGTGGGTCAACCGCAGGTTGCTTACCGTGAAACGATTACTCAAGCTGTTGAAGATTCATACACCCATAAGAAACAATCTGGTGGTTCTGGTCAGTACGGTAAAATTGATTACCGCATCCGTCCTGGTGAAGTTGGTTCTGGCTTCAAGTTCGTTTCTACCGTTGTTGGTGGTAACGTACCAAAAGAATTCTTCCCAGCGATTGAGAAAGGCTTCAAGACCATGATGGACGAAGGTACTTTGGCTGGCTTCCCAGTATTGGATGTAGAAGTAGAATTGTATGACGGTGGCTTCCACGCCGTGGATTCATCTGCAATTGCATTTGAAATCGCTGCTAAAGGTGCATTCCGTCAGTCTATTCCAAAAGCTGCTCCACAGTTAATTGAACCAATCATGAAAGTGGATGTGTTCACGCCTGAAGATCACGTTGGTGATGTTATCGGTGACTTAAACCGTCGTCGCGGCATGATTAAAGATCAGGAAGCTGGCGTAACAGGTGTACGTATTAAAGCTGACGTACCACTATCTGAAATGTTTGGTTATATCGGAAGCTTGCGTACAATGACCTCTGGTCGTGGTCAGTTCTCTATGGAGTTCTCGCACTACAATCCATGTCCTGCCAACGTATCTGAAGCCGTTATTGCCGCAGAAAAAGAACGTAAAGCAGCTAAAAAATAAGACTTGATTTAGCGAACGAGTAAACCCGGTGATGTGAGTCACCGGGTTTTTTATTATCTGCCGTTCGCTAACGATGAATATTTTGGATTGTCTATTTTAAAAATCAGGCGATTGATAATATGATAGGCTTTACTCTGTTTAGCTTTGATACTGGCCTCCACTGGCGGTAATACAAAGTAACGATGATTAACCAATCAGAACTGATTACGTAACTCATAAATAGCTGTTGTGAAGGAAAATTATGTCCGAGTTTGATGAAAATACGCCCAAAATTTATCTAGATAAAGAAGATAAAGAAGCTTATTTACGGCAACGTAACCAGCAGAAAACGTCCACCAAATCTGTTCCAGCGAAAGAAACCGAGATTGCAGCACCGCGTAAATCCAGTTCGGCTCTGACAATATTCACCTTTTTGCTGGTACTTGCTGCTGGTGGCGCCTGTGGTTGGCTCTATCAACAGGGTGAATTACAAAAGCAACAGCTACATAGCTCACAGCAACGAATCGAAGAACTAGAACGTAAGTTGTCCGATACTGGAGCTGAAATGGGCGAATCAACTATTGCACTGCAAGCCAAAGTGAAGCAGTTGGCAGAAAAATCAGATCAGTTATGGGAACAAATGGATAAATTATGGGCTTCAGCGTGGCGTCGCAATCAAGCCGATATTCAGGATTTATCTAAAGAGTTAAAAAGTACCAGCAAACCAATTGGTGAATTACAGAAAAAAACGCAGTTATTGGAATCTGACCTAAGCACCAATAATACCAGTATTGTGGCAATGCAAGAACAGTTTGGATCGTTACAACGAGATTTGGCTACTCTCAAGAACGATTTAGAGCAGGTGTTACTGTCTCAAGATACCAACAGCAAACAGGTTTCAGAAGTTAACAGTAAACTGACAAATGCGATTATGAATAATCAAAACATGGCCAGTCGTCTAAACCAACTTGAAGAACAGATTAAAAACCTGTCTAAACAATTTTCTACACCTCATTCAGTATCATCCCCTCAATAATAAAGGGAGTCGAATGACTCCCTTTAACTGAACCCCAAATGCATTGTGATTAAAAAGGGATTGGATAACGACGCATCACTTGCTGAATATCATCCAGCGCGTCTTCACTGAGCACAATATCAAAAGCGGCGATATCTTCCTGCAACTGATTCAAAGACGTCGCACCAATAATAGTAGAACCAACCCCATCTATCTGATTACACCAACTCAGTGCCAATTGAGCTGGGGTTAAGCCATGTTTATTCGCCACCGCAATATAGTCTTGAGTAGCGGCCTGTGAAAACTCAGTGTCACGGAACAAGCCATTACGCTGCACTAACGTCCAGCGGCTTCCTTCAGGACGGGCATTGTTAATATATTTACCGGTTAATATTCCTCCTGCTAACGGGGACCATGGCAAATATGCCACTTCTTCATGCACACAATTTTCAATGACATAGGGCCAATCTTTGCTATGCAATAAATTAAATTCATTTTGAATCGACACCGGACGAGGCAAACTTTGTTGCTCGCTTAAACGTAAGTATTGGTTAATCCCCCAGGGGGTTTCATTGGATAACCCCCAGTGGCGGATTTTTCCTGCTTTAATACAACTATCGATGGCTTGTAAAATCTCCAGCATTTGCACTGATTGCTGCGCACTATCGACTGTACTAAATCCTATTTGTCCCGGCCAGTGCTTGGCAAAATGCGGTGATGTTCTGTTAGGCCAGTGTAATTGATACAAATCAATATGGTCCGTTTGCAACCGCTTGAGTGAATCGTCAACGGCCTGAATCACCGTTTCACCACTAATATCGCCGCCGCCACGGATATAAGGTAAACCGTTTCCAGCCATTTTAGTCGCCAACACAAACTCTTGTCGACGTGACGGATTGGCGGCTAGCCAGTTACCAATAATGGTTTCAGTTTTACCATAAGACTCAGCATTGGGTGGGATGGAATACATCTCGGCGGTATCAATAAAATTAATCTCATTATCCAGCGCATACTCCATTTGTTGATTGGCATCCTGCTGATTATTTTGTGTACCCCATGTCATGGTGCCTAAACAGATACGAGAAACCTTTAAACCGCTGCTACCCAGTGTCGAATATTGCATTAATTCACCTTATATTTTGGTTACCTAATACTGGTATATGGTGACCAGGACACAATATTCAACAAGGACTAACGCTATTGATATCACTGTGCTTAAATTAACCTCATTAATCTGCAAAAAGAGTAAGTAAAATGCGTAAATTGATATTGTTGTTAGCTACCGTGGTCTTTAGTTTTAATACTTTAGCAGTTAGCCAGCAGCAATCTATCGAATCTGACTATGATGCTGAATTGGCCATGCGTCTAGGCGCTGACCAATACGGCATGAAAAGCTATGTCATGGTTATCCTTACTACCGGCAGCATGGATGATAAAATCACCGACGAAACACAACGTCAGCAATTATTTGCCGGTCATTTTGCCAATATGAAACGGTTGGCTGATGCAGGGAAGTTAGCTTTAGCTGGACCCTTTATTGAATCTCGACCCAAACGTGGATTGTTAATTCTTAATACTTCGGATTTGAAAGCAGCTGAACAACTGGTTCGCACCGACCCCGCCGTACAAGCCGGTATTTTTGAATTTGAGTTAAGTAAATATTACGGCTCTGCGGCATTGATGGAAATCAATAACCTGCACAAACGTATCCAGAAAACTCAAATTGAATGAATAAGTCAGTCCTGTAAGAGCGGTTGAATTCAGCCTTTACTGGTTACATCCGATGATGACCACCCCTAGTGACACCGTTATCCTGTTTTTCAGCACATTACACTTAGGGTTAAAAGCGGACTATCTTCTGGCGAAGCGCCTGTGATCTCAATTGGCAGTGATATAAAGTAAAACAAGCCCCTCATTATTTCGATGTTTCCACTATCCTTTAGGGAGTTTAAGTGAAATAGCCTCAATTGACCCGTTCACTTATCAAATGAGTATTTCTCTGCTTATAAAGGACAGGACTAATGCCAGAATATCTAGCACCAGGCGTTTACATTGACGAAGTTGCTCATTTGCCACCCAGTATAACCCCATCACCAACCTGCACAGCCGCCTTTATCGGCTATACACAGCGCCACGAGGCGAAGGGACGCTCGCTACTCAACATGCCGGTACACATTACCTCATTGTTTGAATTTGAACAGTATTTTGGTGGTGATGCCGCTCATCAATTTAATATCACCCCAGTTAAAACAGGCCAAGCGACCGATGTTGATGTTGCAACTAAAGGCTACTGCCTGACACAACATTCCACTAACTTTTTACTGTATCGGAGTTTGCGGCTATTTTTTCATAATGGCGGCAGTGAATGCTATATCGTATCTGTGGGTGACTACCACAATAGCATCAGCGCAAGTGCATTAATGACGGGACTCTCAGCCACAACCAATACAACAAATATCTCACTGATAGCGATACCGGATGCCGTTGCGTTAGCCAATCTAAACGAATGTGTAATTGTACAGCAAGCGCTGCTGGCACATTGCTCTCAAAACACGGATAAGCACTTTGCTCTTTTGGATATTTTTCAGGGTGATTGCGAATTTAGCCATACCTGGCCAGATAACTGCATTGATGTATTTCGCCATCATATCAACGGCGCAGACCTCAGCTACTCCGCCGCCTATTATCCCTGGTTAAATACCACTGTTGTCAGCAGCAAAGAAATTGATTTTAGCTATTTCTATAACATTGCCAGTTTAAAGAAACTGCTCTTGATAGAATTAGCTGAAAATTATCGAACAGCCAATAGACAAGCTGTGATTAGGCAAAGGCAGCTGCAATCTATCATTGATGCCATTGCTGAACAGGATCTAGCCTTACTAGACCATACTCAACGCATTGAGCAGCAACAACTGCAGCAAGCATTATTGAATTTAAGCCCGTTGTATTCAGCAATGGCTAACCGGATCTCCGAAAAGTTAAATTTATTACCGCCCAGCGGTGCTGTTTGCGGGGCGTTTGTCATGATGGATAACAGCCGAGGCGTATGGAAAGCCCCTGCCAACATCCCGCTGTCATCAGTTACTAGCCCTTGCCAATCCATTAGTAATGCTCAGCAACAAGATCTAAACGTTCATCCTTCCGGTAAATCTATCAACGCTATTCGCAGTTTTGTTGGTCAGGGTGTATTGATTTGGGGAGCGCGAACCCTTGCTGGCAATGACAATCAATGGCGCTATATCAACATCAGGCGCACAACAATGATGATTGAACAATCGGTGCGTGAGGGATTAAAAACCCTGATATTTGAGCCAAATGATCATAAATTGTGGCTAACAACCCAGTCGATGATTGAAAATTTTTTAACCCAACTTTGGCAGCAAGGTGCGCTTACCGGCGCTAAACCCGAACAGGCCTACTTTGTAAAAGTGGGTCTGAACCAATCCATGACCGCAATTGATGTTGCGAACGGAAAATTAATCGTTCAAATAGGTGTTGCAATGACAAAACCTGCTGAATTTATCATTATTAAAGTCGAACAGGTGATGTCATCCAAATAATAATGATCATTGTAGAAGGCAGTAACTAATATGTTGACTATTAAAAATACTGTGGAGAGCTGCTAGAACATGCACTGCGTAACAGCACTATCCGTATAGATACCATTATTTTCGATACATCTACCTGAATTTAAACATTGATGAGATTAAAAATGCAAAAAGGCTCCCGAAGGAGCCTTTTCTATTCTTTAGCGTGTCGCTAATCTATCGATATTACTCGATGATTTTAGCTACAACACCCGCACCTACAGTACGGCCACCTTCACGGATAGCGAAGCGT
>NZ_JBLWWF010000021.1:0-71358 GCF_048268085.1 Neptunicella sp.
CAGCTACCGTGACAGACGAAGTAAACGACTTTGTTGATTGATTTGGATTTGACCGCTAACGCGGCCAAAAAGATAACTAGTACCTATTGACCTACCAGAGGCTCATATGTGTTAGAGCTTTCTTAACCTTTCTTTTACCCATTGGTATTTCTCTGCTAATTTAGCGTCTTGTTTATGCAGACTGACTTTGTCATTTACAATACTAATAATATTTTCAATATCATTGAGTTTATCGAAGTTATTTAGGCATAACCTACCTTTATCTATAAATGTAAAGCTACTTGGTATTTGTAATTTAGAAGTTACCTTTTCGGCTCTTTCTGAAAATAATATACGCGGGACGTTAGCCTCTTTACTTTCAATATAATAAGCATTATTCATTGCCGGCCCAAATATGCCTCCATCTTCGTGATATATATTTCCATAATCTATTCCTCCTCTGACAAAATACCCCATATTTGCCAAGATACTTGATATGGCTGCCATAACAGCATAAACATAGGTTAATGACACAACTGTATTGTCGAACGTAAAAACCAAAGAATCAGAGAATTGAATAGCTTTGATTGCTGCAGGCCCAATATCTACAGGTATTTTTTCATGCTCCTCGATAACGCTATTGATCGATTCAACAGCATCAGGAGTGAAATTATTAATATCAATCAGGATTTTTATCACCCCATGAATTTGACTTAGAATATTTTCTTCCTTTTCCGACTTAAAGACCAGCTCGCCCCAACCTAGAATATCAACAAAAAGTACAAACTTTTCTTCGTATAAACTCATTCGATTTCTCTTTTTTCTAAAGCTTTGCCAAGGGAAAAATGCGAACGTTGTTGGGTTTTGTCCGGTTGGAATCGGTCCCGGCCGCGCTTTTTCACGGCGAACTTAGGCAACTTGCATGGTCGGCAAGTACGATGTCCGCTTTGGGTCGAAACCCGACTTATAACCCAGATTATCAAACAACTTCCATATTGTCTGTTTTTCGCTCTTAGTTGCCATCGGCAATCTCAATTCCAGCCGGATGGGAAGTTATTGAGATCAGTATTCCGGGGCAAATTAAAACAGGGGCAAATTAAAATGGCCCAACCTTGCAAAGCGAGGGTGGGCCATAGACTATTTAACGGTGTTTATAATTCTTCCAGTTTTTTGATATAGGCATCCGGGCTGAATTCACGGCCGAGGAAGTCCTTCACAAATTCGCGGGCGGGTTTACTGCCCGCTGCGCCCAGCACTTTATCGCGGTATTCCTTGGCAACGGCTTTATTACGCAAGCCTTCTTTTTCAAAACGACTGAATAAATCGGTCGCGATGGCCAGTGACCATTGATAGGTGTAATAGTCCGAACCATAACCGTTTAGATGACCAAAGCTGCAGTAAAAATGCGTCCCTTCAACATAAGGATAGGGGGCAAATTTATCCTCTAGCGATTTCATCATTGGAAATAATTCAAAACTGGCGGGATCTTTGTCGTAATAGTTCAATGCCAGATTGGCATAAAAAATTTGTGTCGCGGTGCCAGTGGCCAAGCCAAAATCACGGGCTTTGTTCATTTTCTCGACCAGCGCTTTGGGAATCGTTTCGCCCTTGTCATTAGTGGCAAAATTTTTCAGGGTGTCGTAATCCCATACCCATTCTTCGAGCATTTGTGAGGGGGCTTCAACAAAATCCCGTTCCATGCTCATGCCGGTAATGGAATACCATTTCCGGTTGCCGGAAAACATATTATGCAGCAGGTGGCCAAACTCATGCAGAAAGGTTTCGACCTGATTATGTTCCATCAATCCTTTAGGGAAGTTGGTCGCCAGCCCGGATAGGGGGATTTGCTTGTCTTTTATACCGGCGCGCAATGTCCAGTGCGCTGCATGTTTATATTTGTCCGCGCGGGGATGATCGTCCAGATAAAAACGGCCAATAATTTTGCCATTTTCAAGCATTTCGTAAGACTCCACATCGTCATTCCAGACGGTGGTTTTCCAAGGCCGAATTTTGACTCCGAACAAATCTTCAGTCAGGCCAAAAATGCCGTCACGCACTTTGTCATAGCGGAAATACTGGCGCACTTCTTTGGAATCTAGCGCGTAATCTTCCTGACGTAACAAATTTTGCAAATAACCGGCTTGCCACACTTGTACTTGTTTGGCTGTTGGATCAATTTTTTTCAGGCGAGCGAGTAAAATCGCAAGCTCTTTTTTTACCGGACCTTGTGCAGCCGTCCCGACTTTAGTTAAAAAGGCTTGAGCATGCGCCGGATCGCCCATCATTTTACTGTCCATCGATAAGGCAGCGTAGTTATCAAAGCCCAGCAGGTGGGCCAGTTCATCGCGTTTCTCAATCAATTTCTTGAGAATCGCTTCATTGACCGGATAAGCTCTATCCCGTGAGGCTATGCGTAGTTGATGACGCAGGTCATCATCGTCTGCGTAGGTCATTACCGGGAATAAGTCAGGGTAGTCTGTCGTGATTTTAATCATGCCATCGGCATCCGCGGGGTGGCTGTCGATAAAGTCCTGTGGCAAGCCTGCCAGTTGCTCCTTGGTCGCCATTACAACGCGCACATCCTCGCGAATGTTTTGATCGAATTGATTGCCGATTTCGGTAATTTGTTGTTGCAAGGCCCGGATTTTGGCGCGGGTCGCATCATCTTTGTCGACGCCGGCGCGGCGGAAGTCATTTAATTCCTTTTCCAGCATATATTTTTCACTACCTTGCAATTGACTTATGTCAATGGCCGCCAGACGATCATAATACCCTCTGGACAGTCCCACGCTGCTGTAAAAATCTGAAATATGCTCACTGCATTTGGTGGCGGCATCACGCACCGCTGCATCAGGATGTACGGCTTTCATATACCATGCATGGTTGACGGGCAATAGCACATCATTGATATGGTCAAAGGCACCCATTACCGACTGCAAGGTCGCCGGTCCGGTTGATTTTTCTATTGCGGTAAATTCGGTTTTGGCCTGTTCCAGTTGCTTGTCACACAAGGCGGTAAATTGCTCACCACTCAAAGTCGGGTCGATACCCGTGATCAGCATGCTGTGTTCGCCTGCGAAGGCCTCGAGTGAGCTGGTTGCCAGACAGGCTGCCAGCGCGAAAGGTAAAAGTGCTGTTTTCATGTTGTCCCTCTTGTTTTTATTACCCCTTGGCGGGGATATTCTTGTGGTCAAACTCATTATTGCTAACAGCCCAGTATAATTGCCATTTTTTTAAAAAGTCGAATAGCAAGGTGCCGTAATTGTAAAGTAATGTGATCAATGGGGGGAATGGAGAGATCGAATGACGACGTTTATATCCGGCAACTAACCCCTGTGCCCAATTTACACTCTCCGTTATGGTGGAGTCTTGATGCGCCTTTTGCGGCTTGAGCAAGTAATAAATTTAACAGATAGTTAAAAATCACAATGGCACTGGTTGGCCTGTTTCAGTTAGGGTGGTGTGTCGAATAGCCGCTTTGGATCTTGGATGCAATTAGCGTAATAATCCAAGCCGTGGCTTTTTCTAAAATGAGATTAAATAGGTATCAAATGAAATTTAGAGCGTTAGGACAACCTGGCTTTACGGTCAGTGAAGTCGGATTGGGTTGCTGGCAATTAGGTGGCGACTGGGGTCAGGACTTTAGTCAACAGCAGGCTTTTTCAATTTTAGAGGCGGCACTGGAGAGTGGCGTGAGTTTTCTCGATACCGCTGATGTCTACGGCGGTGGCAAGAGCGAACAGCTAATCGGTCAATTCTTGCAACAGACGGATCGACAAGTCAAAGTGGCGACCAAGTTTGGACGGGGCGGGGATGTGTTCCCGGATAACTACACCGAGCAAGCGCTGCGTGAGGGGGTAGAAGCCTCAATTCAGCGTTTGGGGGTTGAGAGTCTGGATCTTGTCCAGTTACATTGTGTGCCTACCGAGGTATTACGCGACGGAGCCATTTTTGACTGGCTGCGTAATTTAAAGCAGCAAGGATTAATTCAGCATTTTGGTGCCAGTGTGGAAACTGTTGAAGAAGGACTGATTTGTCTCGAACAGCAGGGGTTATTGTCGTTGCAGGTTATTTTTAATCTGTACCGTCAAAAATTGGTTAAAGAGCTGCTGCCGCAAGCTAAAGACAAAGGGGTGGGTATTATTGTTCGCTTACCGCTGGCCAGCGGTTTATTAAGTGGTAAATTCACTACCGATACTCGCTTTCATGAGTCTGATCATCGTAATTTCAACCAGAATGGTGAATGTTTTAACGTGGGTGAGACTTTTGCTGGTTTACCGTTTAATAAAGGCGTAGAGCTGACCGAACAACTCAAACAATACGCGCCTGCCGGAGTCAGTATGGCGCAATTGGCGTTACGTTGGATCCTTGATCATGATGCGGTATCTACCATTATTCCCGGTGCCAGTTCAGCGGATCAGGCACAAGCCAATGCCGCTATTTCAGCGTTACCTCCATTGAGTGATGAATTGCATCTGGCGTTAAGTGATTTTTATCATGCCCAAGTGCACCAGCATATACGCGGTCAGTATTAATCCCGTCGGCCCAATGCCGATTGATTGATCCCGAAATCGCCACATAGTTGATTATGTGGCGATTTTTTATTGCAGCCCGTTTAAATTTAATTAAATTACCCCATTTAGCCCTTACTTATTTCGCTCAGACTATTCCGAATGTATCAAACCATCCAAAACCAGTTATTAAAGCTTAAAAATAACCGCATTTTTGAATTATTTGTGGTGTCAGTCATTATCGTGTCGGCGCTGGAAATTGGCGCTAAAACCTATGATCTGCCGCCAATTGCGGCCACGATGACGTATTTTCTGGATTTGTTTATTACGGTCTTTTTTCTGTTTGAAATCAGCGTGCGTTTTATTGCCGAACCGAATAAACGGGCCTTTTTTAAATCGGGTTGGAATATCTTTGATACCTTGGTGGTACTCGTTAGCTTAATTCCCATTCAAGATACCGAAATGGCGCTATTGGCGCGGTTGGTGCGAGTCTTTCGGGTGTTGCGAATGGTGTCAATTATCCCTGAACTGCGTATTTTGATTAACTCATTGCTCAGAGCGCTGCCACAGTTAGGTTATGTGGTGTTACTGATGTTTATTATTTTTTATATGTACGCTGCTGTGGGCAGTTTCTTGTTTAAAGACATCAATAACGATTTATGGGGCAATATTGCCATTTCGATGCTGACCTTATTCCGGGTAATGACCTTTGAGGACTGGACCGATATTCAATACGAAACCATGGATGTTTATCCATTTAGCTGGATTTATTACCTGACGTTTATCTTTTTCACGGCATTTGCTTTTTTAAATATGGTGATTGGCATCGTGGTTAATGTCATGGAACAAGAGCATGCTAAAGCCAGACAGGCTAGTGATACTGAGCCTAGTATAAGTGAGTTACAGCGGGAAATTCTTGAGTTAAAAGCGATGGTACGCGGTTTAGCAGACAAAAAGAGTGATTAAGATTGTTTTATCAACGTCAGACTAAACCCTTTACCGTTGTTATCCCGCACATCGACTTGCAGTTCAGATGCGGAGATTAAGCGATATTCAATCTGATTCGGAAAGTCGTGGTCAGGATTGTCAAATCGTACTTGATGGTCACTACACTGAGTCAGTTTAAACGCGATGGGCAGCGGATTATGCTTTACCTTGGCGAGGTAAAATAGTTCACCATTCATCGACAGCAGACGCAAACTTTCCTGCGCAACGTTTTTGCCATCTTTTATGGTGCTTCCAGTACCTTCAAATGTGTCGGCTGAAAGTTGCTGCCACACCTCGTTAATTTGCGTCTTTTGACCTTGGGTAGACCAGTAACCAACCAGCCATTGATAGTGATTGGCTTGATGACAATCAGCCAGCGCTATTGGAAAATAAAAACTTAACACTACATATGAAACTAAGGTGTGTCGCATAACTAACTCGTTAATGAAGCTGTTGCTTGGCGGCTTTTTTTGATAGCTTAGCGGCAATTTAATAACTTACCAGCCAATTAGGTTGAGATCCTGCTATGTTTTGTCCATTTTGTTCGGCTCAGGAAACCAAAGTCATTGACTCCAGATTAGTGGCGGAGGGACATCAGGTACGTAGACGCCGTGAATGCATTAGTTGCCATGAGCGATTTACCACTTTTGAAACGGCGGAACTTGTCCTGCCTCGCGTTGTGAAGCGGGATGGTTCACGGGAACCCTACAATGAAGACAAGCTACGTGCGGGTCTGCAAAGAGCATTGGAAAAACGCCCGGTGGATACCGAAAAAGTCGAAGAATGCATCAACCGGATTAAGTCTGCGTTGCGTGCTACCGGTGAACGGGAAGTCAGCAGCGAGCTAGTCGGCAACCTGATCATGGATGGTTTGAAAGAGCTGGATAAAGTCGCTTATGTCCGTTTTGCCTCGGTGTATCGCTCCTTTGAAGATATTCGTGAGTTTGGGGAAGAAATCGCCCGTTTAGGAGACTGACATTGTCATCATTTAGTGTGCAAGACTACCGCATGATGAATCTGGCACTGCAGCAAGCCGCGCAAGGTGCCTATACCACTTCTCCTAATCCGATGGTGGGCTGTGTAATTGTTAGTCCAGCAGGCGATATTGTCGGTCAGGGTTGGCATCAGCAAGCCGGAACGCCTCACGCCGAAGTCCACGCCTTGCAACAAGCCGGTGAAAAAGCCACTGGAGCGACCGCGTACGTCACACTTGAGCCATGCAGTCATTATGGGCGCACACCGCCTTGCGCTAATGCGTTAATCAAAGCCGGTATTAAAAAAGTGATTTGTGCCATGGTGGATCCCAATCCACAAGTATCAGGGCGCGGCCTTGAGTTACTTGCGGCAGCGGGGATCGAAACCGCCTATGGATTGCTGGAACCACAAGCCTTGGAACTGAATCGAGGTTTTGTGAAAAGAATGCAACAGGGTAAACCTTTTGTAACGCTAAAAATGGCCGCCAGTGTGGACGGAAAAACCGCGCTACAGAATGGTCAAAGTCAATGGATCACCGGTCCCGCAGCACGTCAGGATGTACAACATTATCGAGCTCGATATTGCGCTATTTTAACGGGTTCCGGTACCGTATTGGCTGATGATCCGTTACTCAATGTGCGTTTGGAGGACATCAGTCAGCCAGTCACTTATTTAGATTCGGGCAAAGTTCGCCAACCCTTGCGCGTTATTGTGGACAGCGACAATAAAGTGTCCAGTCAACATCGCATTGTTAATCAAGGTGACGCGGTGTTATTAGCCAATAAAACCCGTAATAGCCAACCTTTTGGCGACAATGTCAGCCAATGGCAAGGCCCGGAAAACTTGCTGGGTAAAATCGATCTTGATGTATTGTTAAGTCATTTAGGTCAATCAGACATTAATTCAGTGTGGGTAGAGGCGGGGGCCGGTCTTGCCGGTGCATTGCTGGAAGCCAAGCTAGTGGATGAAATAATACTCTATATCGCCCCTAAAATTATGGGTGACAAGAGCCGTAATTTATTAAATTTGCCATTGTTTGAACGCATGCAGCAAGCGATTGAGTTACAATGGCAAGATGTTCGACAGGTTGGTGATGATTTAAAAATTGTTGCTAAGCCGATTTATCAATAGGTTTTTATGTTTACAGGAATTATCGCCGCTACCGGTAAAATTGAGAGTTTACAAAATAATGGCACGGATGTTCGATTACGGGTCAATGTGGGTAAACTGGATATGGCCGATGTGGCCTTAGGCGACAGTATTGCTACCAACGGGGTATGTTTGACTGTGGTTGAGTTTGACTCACAGCATTTTAGTGCCGATGTCTCATCGGAAACAATAACCCGAAGTGGTTTTGCCCATTATGCCAACGGTCAGGGGGTTAATCTGGAAAAGGCCATGTTACCGACCTCACGTTTTGGTGGCCACATTGTCAGTGGACACGTCGATGGTGTCGGTGAGGTGAAAAGTATTGATGACAAAGGTAAAGCTGTTGAAATATGGATTAATGCCCCCACTAACTTGGCCAGATACATTGCCGAAAAAGGGTCGATAACGGTCGATGGTGTCAGTTTGACGGTTAATCAAGTGGATGGTGCGGCATTTCGGCTCACCCTTGTACCGCACACCATGCAAGAAACCATTATTGGTAGTTATCAGCCCGGCAGCAAAGTGAACCTTGAAGTTGACGTTATCGCCCGTTATCTGGAACGTCTGATGCTAGGCGACAAGGCTGCTGAATCGACGGCGAAAAATGATATTAGCTTAGCCTTTTTGGCCGAACACGGTTATTTAAAATAAAAGCTATCTAAAATAATAATTACCTACAGTAAAGGTCATATAACACTATGCTCAATACCACCGCAGAGATCCTGGAAGATATTCGTCAGGGGAAAATGGTTATTTTGATGGATGATGAAGATCGCGAGAACGAAGGCGATCTTATCATGGCGGCTGAACATGTTACTCCGCAAGCGATTAATTTTATGGTCACTCATGCCCGTGGGTTAGTGTGTATGCCGATGACGGAAGAACGCTGTCGTCGTTTGAATTTACCCTTGATGGTGACCAACAATGGTGCGCAGTTCAGCACCAATTTTACCGTGTCAATAGAAGCCGCCACGGGGGTCACTACCGGAATCTCTGCCGCTGATCGAGCCAGAACGATTCAAGCTGCGGTCGCGGTTGATGCCAAAGCCAGTGATATTGTTCAACCGGGGCATATTTTTCCATTAATTGCCAAGCAGGGCGGTGTATTGAATCGCGCAGGTCATACCGAAGCTGGCGTTGATTTAGCCAGACTAGCCGGGTGCGAACCCGCCAGTGTGATTGTTGAAGTGCTCAATGAAGATGGCAGCATGGCGCGTCGTCCTGAGTTGGAAGTATTTGCCGCCAAACACAACATTAAAATCGGTACCATAGCCGATTTAATCGAATATCGTAATTTGCATGAAACCACGATTGAAAAGATTGCCGAATGTAAATTACCTACTGAATACGGTGAGTTTGATTTAATCACCTACAAAGATGCCATCGATAATCAATTACATTACGCATTGCGCAATGGCGCGGTTCAGGCACAGCAGCCGACGCTGGTAAGGGTACATTTGCAAGATACATTCAGCGATATGCTGGGGTCGGTAAGGTCTGTGGAACGCAGTATGAGTTTACCCAGTGCCATGAAAGTGATTGGTGAACAGGGGGGCGTTTTGGTGATTCTGGGTAAGAAAGAATCCGAGCAAGACATTGTGCAGAAGATTCATCAATTTGCGGCTGAAGATAGAGGTGAGCAACCGGCTGGTGCAACTTGGCGCGGCAGTTCACGTACGGTCGGAGTAGGGTGCCAGATATTGGCCTCACTTGGCGTACACAAGATGCGTTTGTTAAGTAAACCGAAAAAATATTCTGCATTATCCGGTTACGGGCTGGAAATTGTTGAATATGTTTACGAGTAATATTGGCGAGTAAATTCGACCTAGTAAAATACTCATCCCTGATTGGGATGTTCCATGCTATAATGTGCGCCGCATTTTTTCGGCAGGTTTTTTGGACAGGAAAGCAATATGAATATCATCGAAGGTAATATCCGCGCAACAGGTAAAAAATTTGCCATTGTTGTTTCTCGTTTTAACAGTTTTGTGGTTGAAAGTCTGGTTGACGGTGCCTTGGATGCGCTTGAGCGCCACGGGGAAGTCAATGATCAGGATATTACCTTGGTGCGAGTGCCTGGCGCTTATGAATTGCCTCTGATTGCTAAAAAATTAGCCGAATCGAAAAAATTTGACGCTATCATCGCCTTAGGTGCGGTTATTCGCGGTGGTACTCCACATTTTGATTTTGTGGCTGGTGAATGTAACAAAGGTCTAGCGCAAGTATCGCTAGAGTATGGCATTCCCGTGTCATTTGGTGTGATCACCACCGACAGTATTGAACAGGCTATTGAGCGTTCTGGTACCAAAGCCGGAAATAAAGGTGCTGATGCCGCGTTAGGTGCACTTGAAATGGTCAATGTTGTTGCCCAGATTGCCGGGGAATAATCGATGAAACCTGCGGTAATGAAACCGGCGGCGCGACGTCAAGCCAGAGAACTGGCTTTGCAAGCAGTGTATTCATGGCAGATGACCGGTAATCCGGTCAAGCAAATTGAACTGCACATGGCAACCACCAATGATATGACTAAAGTGGATATGGCTTATTTTCAGGAATTACTGAATCAAGTCGTGGCTCGCGTAGATGAACTGGATAAAAAAATAAAACCGTATCTTGGCCGTTTACCGGAAGAACTGGATCCGGTGGAAAAAGCGATTATTCGGATTGCCACTTATGAATTGCAACATCGTATTGATGTACCTTTTAAAGTTGTCATTAACGAAGCGATTGAACTTGCCAAGTCTTTTGGTGCCGAAGAAAGTCACAAGTTTGTTAATGGTGTGCTGGATAAAGCCATTCACTACTTCCGTAAACACGAACAAGCCGAATAAAAATATAACGTGAAAGAATTTACGATTATCGATAGCTTCTTTAAGCAAAGAAGCTATCAACGCAAGGATGTCCTGATCGGTATTGGTGACGATTGTGCGGTCAGCTCTGTTGCTGCCGGACAAAATCTGGCCGTTACTACTGATACACTCGTCAATGGTGTGCATTTCCCAGAGAATACTTCACCTCAAGCGATAGCCCACAAAGCGGTGGCGGTTAATTTAAGTGATTTGGCTGCAATGGGAGCCGAACCGGCGTGGATTAATTTGTCGCTTTCAATCCCTCAAGTGGATGAACAATGGCTGGACGAATTTTCACAAGGCATGCGTGAGCTGTGTGAGTATTATTCCGTGCAGTTAATTGGTGGTGATACGGTCAAAGGACCACTGAGTATCACGATTACCGCGATGGGGTTTATCCCCGAACAGCAAGCCTTAACTCGCAGTGGTGCCAAACCTGGTGACTTGCTATATGTAACCGGAACACTTGGCGATGCTGCCTTGGGGCTGGACATTGTCCAGAACAAGGTGGAAGTGCCGTATAAGTTTCGCGAATCTTTAACCAATCGACTTAATTTTCCTACCCCACGAGTATTGGCTGGTACTACGTTACGTCGCCTGGCTACTGCCTGTATTGATGTCTCAGACGGTTTATTGTCTGACCTCAAACATATACTAAAAGCGTCGAACTGTGGTGCGGTGGTGAATCTGGATAAAGTGCCGTTATCTCAAGCCCTGCTGGAAAGCGTTGAGCCTCAGGATGGTCTTGAGTATGCGCTAGTAGGTGGGGACGACTACGAGTTGTTATTTTGTATCCCGGAAGAACAGAAAGGCAACCTGGATCGCGCCTTATTGCATTCTAATGTGGCCGTCACCTGTATCGGACAAATGACTGGTCAACCCGGCAAACTGGAGTTGCAGCTGAATAAGCAGCCATTTGAATTTAATGTTCGTGGCTATGAACACTTTAGTGAATAGTTGATTAAAGTGGATAAGCAACTCAGACAACGAATAAAACTAACCCATCCCGCACATTTTCTTGCTTTAGGTTTTGGATCCGGACTTGCGCCTTTTATGCCCGGAACCTTCGGTACATTGGCAGCCATCCCATTGTATTGGTTACTTAGCGATATAACGCTGAGTGTGTATATTGCTGTGGTAGTGATGAGTTCCATTGCAGGCATCTGGATCTGTGGGCGTACTGCTATCGATATGGGAGTACATGATCATTCTGCCATTGTGTGGGATGAAGTCGCCGGTTTCCTGATCACCATGATTGCGGTTCCCCTCAGTTTAACTAATGTGATTGCCGGTTTTATACTATTTCGACTGTTCGATATTCTTAAACCATGGCCAATTAGCTACCTGGATAAGCATATTCACGGTGGGTTTGGCATTATGGCCGATGATGTGTTGGCCGGTATTTTCGCCATGCTGTCCATGCACGGCATGCTGTATTTGGGCTGGATTGGTTAGTTTCGGGCTACGAGCTACGAGCTAAATCTAAAACTGGATCTGCTTAAGCTTCAACCTCCTGTTCATCCTGAGCGTGAGGCACGAACTGTCGAAGGAATGAAAAGAGTCACATTTCAGTGCTCTCTGAGTCTCTGCGAGAGGATATTTTGCTTTTAGCTCGTAGCCCGTAGCTCGCCACTCGGAGCTAATTTTGCCTATTTAAATGCCTGAATTTTATTAATTATTCCTTGGGTATCCAGCCCCAGCTCGGCATACATTTGTTCTTGGGTGCCTTGCAGAATAAATTGATCCGGAAGCCCAATTTTAAGTAATGAAATACTGTGTTTTTGGTCTTGCAGATATTCGCCGACAGCACTGCCAGCACCGCCCATAATCGCATTGTCTTCCACCGTAACAATCATCTCGTGGTGTTGAACTAACTCATCAATAATCTGAGTGTCCAGCGGTTTAACAAAACGCATGTCTATCAGGGTGGCATCCAGCTGTTCGGCCGCTTCACTGGCAAACCCGATTAAGGTACCAAAATTCAGGATCGCAATAGTGTTACCTTGGCGACGAGTGGTGGATTTGCCAATAGGTAATAGTTGCATGCTTTTATCAATAACCGTTCCGATCCCGCTGCCACGAGGATAACGCACAGCTGCAGGTCCTTGGTGTTGATAACCGGTGTACAACATTTGGCGACATTCATTTTCATCCGAAGGGGTCATTATCACCATATTGGGAATACAGCGCATAAAGGAAATATCAAACGCCCCTTGATGGGTCGGGCCGTCGGCACCCACTATACCGGCGCGGTCAATAGCAAATAACACCGATAGATTTTGTAGTGCAACATCATGGATCAACTGATCATAAGCGCGTTGTAAAAATGTCGAATAAATAGCGACTACCGGATTCAGTCCTTCACGGGCAAGTCCTGCTGCTAAGGTCACCGCATGTTGCTCAGCAATGGCTACATCAAAATATTGCTGTGGGTACTGTTTGGAAAACTGCACCATCCCCGAACCTTCACGCATGGCCGGTGTGATAGCCATTAAGGTGTCATCTTGGGCAGCCATATCACATAGCCAATCACCAAAAATGGCCGAGAAATTTATTTTACTGCTGGTGGATTTGGGCAAGCTGTCTTCAGCAGGGTTAAATTTAGGCACCGCATGGTATTTAATCGGATCTTTTTCGGCGCTTTCGAAGCCTTTGCCTTTTTTGGTGACCACATGCAAAATTTGCGGACCATCCATATTGCGCATATTACGCAATGTATCAACGATGCCATTGACATCGTGACCATCAATAGGGCCGATGTAGTTAAAGCCTAATTCCTCAAAAATGGTACCGGGAACCACCATGCCTTTAATATGCTCTTCAGCGCGGCTCGCAAATTCTTTAATAGGGGGAACAGTATTGAGTAATTTTTTGCTGCCTTCACGAATACTATTAAACAAATTGCCTGTGAGAAGTTTGGCCAGATGACTATTTAACGCGCCAACATTCTCCGAAATTGACATTTCGTTATCATTTAAAATCACCAGCATGTCTTTGTTAATATCACCCGCATGGTTAAGTGCTTCAAACGCCATACCGGCAGTTAATGCACCATCACCAATGACGGCAACCACTTTACGGCCTTTATTTTCTTTTTCAGCCGCGATAGCCATGCCTAAGGCTGCGCTGATTGAAGTGGAGGAATGCCCCACTGCAAAGGTGTCATAGTCACTCTCTGGTGGCCATGGGAAGGGGTGTAAACCATTTTTTTGGCGAATGGTCGGCATTGCTGCGCGGCGCCCGGTTAATATTTTATGCGGGTAGGCTTGATGACCTACATCCCATATGAGCCGATCAAAAGGGGTTTTATAGACGTAATGCAGAGCGACTGTCAGTTCAACCGTGCCTAAACCTGAGGCAAAATGCCCGCTACTCATACTCACACTGGTGAGTAAATATTGACGTAATTCGTCGGCTAATTTACGCAGTTTATCCTGCGGTAACTGACGCAGTTCTTCAGGGGTATTGGCCAACGCCAGTACAGGGTAATGCTCTAAGTCTAGGCTCATGAATGTATAATTATTAGTGATCGCGTTGAATAATATAAGCAGTAAAAGACTGCAATAATTGGGTATTGTAAGGCAAAGCGTGCAAAGCTTGTAGTGCTTGATTATAAAGTGCTAGCGCTTCATTTTGAGCATTCTGTAAACCTAGTAACGATGGGTAGGTTGATTTATTGGCCAGTTGGTCGGAACCCTGCGGTTTACCTAAGGTTTCGGTGTCAGCAACCACATCCAGAATATCATCCTGAACTTGAAATGCTAAACCGATGGCATCTGCATAATCGAGTATTATTGCCATCTGGGCAGGTGTCTGGTTGGCCACTAATGCTGCCATTTGTAATGCGGCTTTGATTAATGCTCCGGTCTTTTTATGATGTAACTGACGTAATTGTTCAATGCTGATGTGTTTATCGGTACTGGCTAAATCTATCGCCTGACCACCACACATGCCAGCGTAACCGGCTGCTTTTGCCAATGTTCTAATCAGTTCCAGTCGTTGCGGTTCTGCTTCGGCAGATAAGGCTTGTTGACTAAGAATTTCAAATGCCAATGTCTGCAATGCATCGCCGGCCAGAATTGCAGTGGCTTCATTAAAAGCAATATGGCAAGTGGGATGTCCGCGACGCAGATCATCATCATCCATCGCCGGTAAATCATCATGAATAAGCGAATAGGCATGAATACATTCAATTGCCGCGGCACATACATCTAAATCATTAATATTCGCCTGACAGGCTTCACCCATGGCATAGATCAAAAAAGGACGGATGCGTTTACCGCCGGTTAAAAGCCCATAGGCCATGGCCTGTTTTAATTCAGGAGCATGCTCGGGAAGGGCTTGAATATGCTGATCAAGCAGAGCGTTAATTCGCTCAAGATAATGTTGTTGGGAGTGACGCCAGTCCATTATTCGTCTTGGTTATCCTGCTCAAAATCGACTAATTGTTGTGTACCTTGTTGCTGCATCAGGATTTTTACTTTTTGCTCAGCTTCACTGAGTTTGGCCTGACTGTTGCGAGCCAACATAATCCCGCGTTCAAATTGCTGTAACGCTTGATCCAGCTCCAGATCGCCTTGTTCCATTTGCGACACGATACTTTCAAGTTCTTGCAGGGATTGTTCAAAAGACAGGTTTTCGTTTTTTTTCTTGCTGGTCATGGAGTGCCTCATAATGCTGAGCGCACCTTACCTGAGGGGTTAAACGGGGTCAAACAATTTTGACTGACAAAATTGCTTTAGAAATCTGCTTAAACGTCGATAAAATGATGAAATAAGTCATAGACTTAAGTTGCTTAATTTGCGATGCAAAACATTGTGATTGCGTTAATATAGAGCTAATTAAGTGTCTACGGTTGGTCGGATATGCTAGTTCAACTGGCGGGATTTGGAGAATTTAGGTGGATTTAGCAACTATCATTGGTCTTATCGGCTCTATTGGTTTCATCGTGATGGCCATGTTGCTGGGTGGCGAAATGAGCATGTTTATCAACGTGCCGTCGATACTCATCGTATTTTGTGGGTCCTTTTTCGTGGTGATGATTTCTTTTACCCTAGGGCAATTTTTCAATGCCGGTAAAATTGCGGTTAAAGCCTTTATGTTTAAGCTTGAACCGCCGGAAGAGTTGATTCAGCAAATTGTACAAATGGCCGATGCCGCCAGAAAAGGCGGTTTTTTAGCGTTGGAAGAAGCAGAAATTGATTCGCCTTTTATGCAAAAAGGTATCGATATGTTGGTTGATGGGCACGATGTGGATGTGGTGCGCGATACCTTAGCTAAAGATATTGCCATGACCAGCGAAAGACACGAATTTGGTTCGACTATTTTTAAAGGTTTGGGTGATATTGCCCCCGCAATGGGGATGATTGGTACACTGATCGGCTTGGTGGCGATGTTATCTAACATGGATGATCCTAAATCTATCGGTCCGGCGATGGCAGTTGCGTTGTTAACCACCCTATATGGCGCTTTTATGGCTAACGTGATTTGTATTCCTATTGCCGACAAACTCAAAAATCGCGCCGCCCAGGAGAAACTGAACCAGTCGTTAATTCTTGATGGTGTGGTGGGCATTGCCGATGGACAGAACCCCCGCGTCATTGAAGGTTTGCTGAAAAACTATATTGCTGAAAGTAAGCGTGTCGTTGACGCTGAAGAATAATTAAGGCTGAATGATTCATGAGTAGCAATCAAGAAGAATGTCCCAAATGTCCACCGGTAGGCTTGCCTGCTTGGATGGGGACTTTTGCCGATCTGATGTCGTTATTGATGTGCTTCTTTGTATTGTTGTTGTCATTCTCAGAAATGGACGTACTTAAATTTAAACAAATTGCCGGTTCAATGAAGTTTGCGTTTGGGGTGCAGAATAAAATTGAAGTAAAAGATATTCCCAAAGGAACCAGTGTGATTGCGATGGAGTTCCGTCCCGGTCGCCCCGATCCAACCCCCATCGAAAATATTCAACAACAAACCATGGAAATGACCCAACCCGCCTTGGAGTTTAAAGCCGGTAAACAGTCTTCATCGGGCGGGCAACAGAACCAACGTGGCGATCAAACCGGTGGTCAGGCGCAGCAAACCGCGGTGGATCAATCCAGCTCTTCCAGTGAGAGCGCCGCTGATAATGAACAAATCAGTGAACTGATGCGTAAAGTCGCTGAACAACTGCAAGAACAAATACAAGATGGTGCGATTGAAATGGAGTCACTTGGTCAACAATTGACTATCCGTATTCGTGAGCATGGATCGTTTTCTGCGGGATCAGCTTTTTTACAACCACAATTTAAACCGATTGTACGCAAAATCGGTGTGTTGCTAGGCGATATGGCCGGTGAAGTTTATGTGTCCGGACACAGCGATAATCAAAATATCTCTAATGAACTGTATAGCTCCAATTGGGATTTATCTGCCCAGCGTGCGGTATCCGTGGCCGAAGAATTGCGTAAAGCCCCGGGTTTTGACGAGAGCCGAATGGTCGTCGTTGGGCGAGCGGCGAGTCAGCCGTTAACCGATAATTTGACTGCCGAGGATCGCAGTCGTAATCGTCGGGTGGAAATTACTATTGTGCAAGGCAAGCCAAAAGAATCGGAGCCTATTTCGATTACACCTTAAAAATCGAGCGGGTAATCCCCGTTCTATGTTTGCATTCTGAGTGGTTACTTGTTTATACGGATTGGTATTAGGTATAATCCGCAGCCATCATTTTTGCATGACATCCTTTTAATGAAATTTATCATCAAGTTACACCCTGAAATCACGGTAAAAAGTAAATCGGTACGTAAACGTTTTACCAAAATTCTTGAATCCAATATTCGTAATATTTTTAAACCATACGAATTTCAAGTTGGGGTGATGAATCGCTGGGATAAATTGGAAATGTCGGCAAAGTCAGATAATCCCGCTGATCGCCTGGTCATTATTGATCAATTACAGCGTATTCCCGGTATTGAGCAAGTGTTAGAGGTCAGGGAAAGTACATTTACTGATTTAGATGATATTTATCAGCAAGTTAAAGCTGTATGGCATGACAAGTTAAAAGGTCGGACTTTTGCCGTAAGAGTTAAACGTCGCGGTAATCACGACTTTACTTCGCCTGAAATTGGTCGTTATGTGGGCGGTGGCTTAAACCAATTCTGTGAAACCGGTGGCGTTAGTCTCAGCAATCCTGATGTGTCTATAAATCTGGAAGTAGAGCACGATCGCTTGTTTATGGTTGATCAACGCTTGGTCGGATTAGGTGGATTTCCTATCCCGACTCAAGATGATGTGTTGTCGTTAATGTCTGGTGGTTTTGATTCCGGGGTGGCCAGTTACCAGATGATCCGGCGCGGCGCTCGCACTCACTATTGTTTTTTTCGACTCGGTGGTGAACAGCACGAAATTGGCGTTAAGCAGGTAAGTCACTATTTGTGGCAGCGCTACGGAGCCTCTCACAAAGTAAAATTCATTACGGTGGATTTTGCCCCAATCGTGACAGAAATTCTGAACAAGGTTGAAAACTCTCTAATGGGGGTGGTGTTAAAGCGCATGATGCTAAGAGTGGCAACTCGGGTTGCGGAGCACTTTGGTATCGCTGCATTAGTCACCGGAGAGAGTCTTGGCCAGGTATCCAGTCAAACCTTAGCGAATTTATCGGTGATTGATAAAGTCACCGATATGTTGGTATTACGGCCGTTAATTTGTGCCGACAAGCAAGAAATTATTAATACTGCCCGCGCGATTGGTACTGAAGATTTTGCCCGTACGATGCCAGAATACTGCGGGGTAATTTCTAAAAAGCCTACGGTACGCGCGGTGATGGCTAAAGTTGAAGCCGAAGAACAACATTTTGATATGACCCTGCTCGATCAGGCGCTGGAAAATGTTGAGGTAATGGACATTCGCCGTATCGCAGAAATGGCCAATGAAGAAGTGAAGGAAGTTGAAACCGTAAACGAACTTCCTGGTGGTGCTGTGGTGTTGGATATTCGGAGTCGGGAAGAGCAGGAAGATGCCCCGCTGGTTATCGATAATATTGACGTACAACATATCCCGTTTTTTAAACTGGCCACAACCTTTGGAGATTTGGATCAAAACCATGATTACTTTTTATATTGTGATCGTGGGGTGATGAGTAAATTACAAGCCTTGTTGTTGCATGAGCAGGGCTATAACAATGTCTTTGTTTATCGTCGGGCTAAATAAAACTACCGAATGGCGTTAATCCAACGCCGAATAAAGTTGGTTAAGCGCTTCTGTTAAGGTTGCTGCTAGCTCACCATGATTGATGATACCGCGATGATCCAGTTCGCTGCCCAGTAAAGGAATCGCAATACAGGCGGATTCGATAATATTTCCTGACATAGTGGTAATCACCTCTCTTAATGCGGCTTGAGCGTGAGTGGCTCTGGGTGATGTGTTGATTAACACGACCGGTTTATTAACAAATTCTTCGCCGCTGACTAACCAGTCTAAGGCATTTTTCATCGGGCCGCTGATACCATGGGCATACTCCGGGCTGGCAATGACCAGCGCATCGGCGCTGGCCAGTTGCTGACGCAGATTATCCAGCGCCGGAATAGACTGCTGTTCCAGATCGGGATTGAATAACGGTAATTCACCCAACTGCTGATAGATAGTTACCTGAATGTGGGGTGGTGCCACACTTTGTAATGCTTGCAGCGCGGCAGAATTATAGGAATGCTGACGCAGACTGCCAGATATGGCCAATAAGGTTTTAACTTGCATATAGGTTATGCCTTATCGTTACTTTTCGAAGCGGGTGTCTCGTCACACAACGCACAGTTTATGCCTTTGCGGGAATAAAATAAGCGGGTTGCGGTAAAAATGACCGTGCTAATACCAGACCAAATTAGAGAAAACTCGATAGCGTCTTCAAGACGATGGCCTTTGAGTAATTCCACCATAAACAGCAGAATGAATACACTCAGAAAAACCCTAAGGGTTCGTTTCAACCAGAATGCCATTGCCATGTTGGTCACCTGTGAGTTAAGCGGACTGTAATCCATGACCACCCACAGGTGTGGTTTCAAATCGTTCGCCGAACCCGGCAATGATGGGCTTGGCCTTGCTGATTGCTTGTTGTACCGAAGGTAATGACAACGAAGCTTGATGACTTTGCTGACTATCCCACACCTCGGTGATCCAAATCGCATTATCGTCTGCGGGATCTTTGGCCACGATATAACTTTGGCACCCCGGCATACCGCTAATTCCCTCAAGTAAAATAGTGATTAATGCCTCTCGCTGACCCTCTGTGGCGAGCATTTTTCCAATCAATCCATACATTTTCGTTACTCCTTTGCTATTGTTAGCACCACTCGCCGGTAGGGCAAGGGTGACAATCGATGCGCCGCTAGCCACAATAAAATCACGTCGGCTAATCGACATTATTTTACTCTGTCCGAACTGATGGTGACGTTATCGCCAAGCATGATATGCCCATTTTGAATGACTCGACAACAAACACCACCACGCCAATCCGGGGTGAGCGTCGCCGTTAAACCGGAAAATTGTTCATCCATTCTGGGACAGGGATCGGTTTGTTTACAGATTTGCAAAATAACTTGGCCTATTTTGACCTGTTTGCCCACATCCTGAGCTGAAAATTGATACCCACTAATAAGGATATTGGCTCGACGAGTAGTCCAGGGCATTGCTTGTTGCATTTCATCACAGACTTGTTGCCATACTTCTTCACTTAACAGGGTGACTTGACGTTTGCCCGGTTTGCCCCGAAAGTCGCCATCTATTCCCGCTTCTGTGGTCACATTCGCTTGGTCAATCGATTGCATTGGGGCCCGGGAACGTTGTCTGATGGCGATACCTTTTACATTAATCATAACGCTCCTTTCAATCCAGTCTGCTCGCATTCGCGTTGAATATAAATGAGTCGCCAGCTTAAAAATACCGCTGCCGACGTTAAGCCTACAATAAAACCTATCCAAAATCCTTGGGCGGCCATTTTAGGCACGATCCAGTCGGTTAAGCCTAAAACGCACCCCGTAGTTAATCCAATTAGCCAGTATGAAACAAAGGTAATATAAAACATCGCTTTACTGTCTTTATAACCGCGAAGGGCGCAACCCGATATGACTTGCAAGGCATCCGAAAACTGAAACATGGCCGCCAGCAACATTAAATTAGCCGCCATATTGATGACAATTGTTTCGTTACTATACAAACCCGCTATGTGATAGCGCAGTAAAAACGATAACGATGCAGTACAAGTCGCAGTGCAGGCGCCGGTTAACCATGCACTTTTAACTGCAATTTTGGCTAACTCCGGTTTACCTTCTCCCAATAAATGTCCAATACGAATAGTTGAGGCCATGCCGACACTAAGCGGGATCATAAACATCAATGCCGAAAAATTAAGTGCCACTTGATGAGATGCCACCACGGTTGCGCCAAAAGGAGAAAGTAACAAGGCGACAACCGCAAACAGCGAAACTTCAAACAGGATCGCCATCGCAATCGGAATACCCTGACTGAGTACTTGCCATATTTCCTGTTTTTTGGGGGCAAACCATTGTGAATAAAGGTGATATTGCTGCAATGATTTTGCATATAAGGTGTATATCCAGGTCGCCACCATCATAGCGACAAATACTAATGAAGTAGCAATACCACAACCGGCGCCTCCAAAAGCGGGGATGCCCAATTTTCCATAGATAAAAATATAGTTAGCCGGAATATTGACCATTAAACCAATCACCATAATTACCATACTGGGGCGGGTGAGGGAGAGGCCTTCGCAGTAATTGCGTAACACCTGATAAATGGCAAAAGCCGGTGTACCTAACAGCATGTATTGCAAATACTCAAAGGTAATTCGCTTGAGCTCTGCTTCCATTGGCATGTATTGAGTCAATTGTGGTACTAGCCAGTAACAACCTGCCAGTGGCAGCGACAACATTAATGCCAACCATAAGGTTTGTTGTGCGGCTCTGGGGATGGCTTCCAGTGACTTGGCACCGTTTAAACGGGAAATAATCGGGGGCAATGCCAGAATTATGCCCTGAATAAAAAACAGTATCGGCATGACAATACTTGATGCAATGGCCACTGCAGCCATATCCGTGGCTGACACTCGCCCGGCCATAATGGTATCAGAGACGCCCATCAAGGTTTGAGTGACTTGCGCAATCAATAACGGCCAGGCAAGGGTAGCAAGTTGACGAATTTCAGTTTTTAACGACATGTTTTTCAGGATCTGCCAATTGATTGAGGGAAAACGATTAATCAGCTTTGCAATAAAGGCCGTTAATAACAGCCTTCATAATCGCAAATGCGGCAGCTTATACTATTAAGAGGGTAGATCAATGCAAATATAACGGTAATAAGCAATTATTGGCTTGCGCAAGTTTGCGTACCTTCGGGTAATAATTCCATTCTGATATTGGCTAACTCGATTTCAAATTTGCCTTCGCTAGAAATCAGAAAGGGAGCGTTGATTTTAGATACATCGAGCCCTTTGACACTGAAACAATCTAACGGAATAGGCACTGTGGTCCATTTATCTTTTGTCATCTCCCTGAACATTTTATGCACCTGTAATTCTCCCCGGCAGGGATAACCACAATCGACACCGATAGAGACCCCTTTTTTAGGTTTGGAGATGACCTTAACTTCCATGGTTAATGCTGCCCGATGTTCAATATTGGTTAAATTAATGGGTGAACCATAAATGGCAAACTGACCGGTCCCTTTTTTGTGAGACCACTTGAGGTTAATAGCATCCCCCGGGGTTTTGTAAGTGGCAGGACTGATGGCAATTTGCTTATCTTTCGATTCGCCTTGCAAATCCGTTACTGCTAGCACCCAGTTAGATTGATCACCTAACGTCAGACCCCATGAACCTGGCGTTTTGCCATTAAAAAAATAAAAGTAATCGGCATTAAGTTGCTGCTCCTGAGCATGACTGAGCGGCGCGATACTACAACATATAGCCAGGCTGATTACTAAAGAGCGGATTATTGAAACGCGATTCATAAAGGCTTCCTTATTTTAAATTAACCGCGTAGCCGATGCCCGTTATTGTAAATTAGGCAAAAGATGCGGTTTTATTTACATACACTGGGGATGATAACGTTTACATTATGTTATCACCATGTTAATTAAATCATAATATCTTTCAATAACAATAAGTTGATGATTTTTATATATCACCGCCATTATTGGGGTGAACAGGAGAACCAACGTGACGTTTCAATCCGTGAATTACTGGAAAAAATTACCCCTCATTTTACTGTTACTGGTTAACGGTGCGGTTTTTGCTGAGTCTGCCCAGAATCCATCTAAAGATAACGGTTGGTGGGATATTCCTTACCCACAGCAGTTTGACTCTGCCGAACTCACCCACAAGCAATCCTTTATTAAGGTGAAAGGGAATCATTTTGTTAATGACAAAGGGGATACCGTGGTATTCCAAGGTGTCAACATTTCCGATCCGGATAAGTTATTACGTGATGGCCACTGGAATGCCAAACATTTTGATGTGATTAAACAATGGGGCGCGAATGTGGTGCGTATTCCTGTTCATCCTATTTCATGGCGAGGACATGGCGCCAATGAATATATGAAGTTGATCGATCAGGCGGTGATATGGGCCAATCAACGAGATCTTTACCTAATCCTCGACTGGCACTCGATTGGTAATGTGATCGATGGACTGTATCAGCACCCGATGTACGACACGACACTCAGTGAAACCAAACAATTCTGGCGCAGTATCGCTTATCGGTATAAAAATGTTCCCACAATTGCTGTGTATGAAATTTTTAACGAGCCGACGTTATATGGTGGTCAGTTAGGCGATGTGAGCTGGAAGGAATGGAAAGCCTTTAATGAAGAAGTGATTTCAATTATTTATGCTCACGATACAAACGTGATCCCGGCAGTAGCAGGTTTTAATTGGGCTTATGATTTACGTCCGGTTAAAAACGAGCCTATTGATGCCAAGGGGATTGCTTATATTGCTCACCCATATCCGCAAAAAACAAAACCGCCTTATATCGACAGTTGGGAAAATACCTGGGGATTTGTGGCAAAAAAATATCCGTTAATATGTAGTGAAATCGGTTTTGTTCGTGAAGGCGAACCGGGCGCACATATGCCAGTGATTAATAACGATGGCAGTTACGGACCGATAATTACCGATTATCTTGAGAAAATTGGTGCCTCATGGACGGCGTGGGTATTCGATCCGGATTGGGGACCCATGATGATTAAAGACTGGAATTATACGCCCACCGAACAAGGTGCGTATTTCAAGTCGGTAATGACCAAAAACAAGCACCGATAAATAGATTATTCACGTAAAAACACCAATTTGTAGATAAACATCTTACATGTGCTGTTCATATTTCGACTGCTCCACGTTCAATACGAATGGCACATTTTAACCCGTTAGTTTGTTATCTCCCCATCTTTTGCCGGAGAACCCGTATTTTAGCTCGGGCTCGAAACTCGCGACTCGTTGCTATTATCTAAATCGTCGCAACGATAGTGGCGCGCAATGGTGCAGGGTAGCCTTCTATGGTTTTATTAATATCTTCCGGATTGAGGAAATCTTGTAATGATTGACCGGTCATCCATTCGGTTGAACGTTGTTCCTCAAGACTGGTTTGATCCAGGTCAACAACCTTAATATCTTTAAAACCAATGCGCTGCATCCATACTGTGAGTGCGGCTGTACTGGGTAAAAACCATACATTACGCATTTGCGCGTAACGATCTCCAGCCATTAAAACGGTGTTTTCATCACCTTCCACAACCAGCGTTTCCAGCACCAGTTCACCACCGGGGCGTAACTGAGCTTTAAGCTGCTGTAAAAACTCGATTGGACTCTTGCGGTGATACAACACCCCCATAGAGAACACTGTGTCAAAAGCGTTTAATGCTGGTAAATGTTCCACCCCTACCGGCATTAAATGAATACGCGGATCGGGGTTAAAGTGTTTAATCGCCTGAAATTGAATCAGAAAAAGGGCCGTGGGATCGATACCGACTACTAATTTGGGGTCTTGAGCCAACATGCGCCAAAGGTGATAACCACTGCCACAGCCAATGTCTAATATATGGCGTCCGGTCAAATCGCTAATATGAGGACTGACCCGATCCCATTTCCAGTCGGAACGCCACTCGGTATCAATGTGAATATCATGAATATAAAAAGGCCCTTTGCGCCAGGGCATAAATTGTTTTAACAAACCTTCGATTTGCTTTTGTTGATATTCACTGATGTCGCTAGCACTGCCAAAGCGAACCTGATCTTGTAATTGCAAACAGGATGGCTCGGTTTGCGGAAGTTTGTCTAACAGACGCTGCCATTTAGCAAACTCACCATGTTGATGTTGTTGCCAGTCAGCAATTTGCCCGGGTAACACTTCCAGCCATTTATGCAGCGGTGAATCCGCGAGTATTTTGTAAAATGAGTTAAACCACTTGGAAGACATTATTGCCCTTATTTTGCATTCAGATTATTTAATCGCGACCAGCGAACTAAAGTTGTAACAACTAAACCAGGTGACGACATCACTAAATCCGGCTTGCTGCAGTCGCTGCTGATGAATTTCCATACTGTCGGTTTGCATGACATTTTCAATAGCGGTGCGTTTTTGGCTAATTTCCAATTCACTATAGCCATTACGGCGTTTAAATTCATGATGTAAATCAATCAGTAACTCATTGGCCTGGTTGCTTTCATGGCGCATTTTTTCAGACAGGATCAATACACCACCGGGTTTGAGGCCTGCGTATATGGACTGGATGATAACCTCGCGCTGGGCGGGGGGAATAAATTGCAGGGTAAAATTCATGACCACTACGGCTGCGTTGTCTATCTTGATATTTTGTAAATCGTCACAGATAACCTTTACCGGAGTCTCTGCTTTAAAGGCATCCAGATGGAGTCGGCAGCGTTCAATCATGGCTTGGGAATTATCAACCGCAATGATCTGGCTGTTGGCTGCATTGATATAGCGACGCATCGCCAATGTTGCCGCTCCCAAGGAACAACCCAAGTCATAATAATGACTATCCGGTTGTTGGTAGTAGCCGGCTATCTGGCCAATACTGTCAACAATGGTGCTATAACCCGGCACTGAGCGCTGGATCATATCCGGAAAGACTTCTGCTACCGCCTGATCAAAGCGAAAGTCGCCTACTTGTTGTGGCTGGGAGTAAATTGCGTCTTTACTGGAAGAAATCATAACGTTGCTTACTAAAAAATGAATCGGTCATTTTACCTAATCAATAAGGCACTGTTAACTAAACTATTTAATAAAAAATAAATTCATGTGGTTAGGCCACTCAACTATTGTATCTAACCTACTATTTCGGCTATGGTCAGCCTCAACATTTTTTTAACAAGATTCTTTTAACCGCTTTTTGGGAGATCAATCGATGTCTGAAGACGTCTATGCCGTGCCGGAACATATTCAACAAAACACCCTTGCCAACAATCAGGAATACCAGCGTTTATATGACTGGTCAGTGAAAGATTCCGATGGTTTTTGGCAACAACAGGCACAACGTCTTGACTGGATTAAGCCTTTTACCAAGGTCAGTGATTGCAGCTATAGCCCCGGTAATATCAAAATTAACTGGTTTGATGATGGTCAATTAAATGCCTGTTATAACTGCGTTGATCGTCATGCTGAATCCGATCCTGAGCGTATCGCAATCATTTGGGAAGGGGACAATCCGAAAGATGATAAAAAAGTAACCTATGGACAATTGCAACAGGAAGTCAGCCGTCTCGCCAATGTGATGAAAGATCTTGGTGTGGGCAAAGGTGATCGAGTCATTATCTACATGCCGATGATTGTCGAAGCGGCTTATTCGATGCTCGCCTGTGCCCGTATCGGTGCCATTCATTCGGTAATTTTTGGTGGTTTTTCGCCTAATGCCATTGCCGATCGGGTGATTGATAGCCAAGCCAAACTGATTCTGACTGCCGATGTAGGCCATCGTGGCGGTAATCTTATCCAGTTAAAACAAAATGTGGATAAAGCACTGGAACGAGATGGCACCAATTGTATTGAGCATGTGCTGGTTGTTAAAGAAGCGGGTAATGATCAGCCGTGGCAATCGGGACGGGATTTGTGTTGGCAAGATTTGATTGCCGCTGCCAGTGATAGCTGTCCACCCACACCGATGAATGCCGAAGATCCACTGTTTATTTTATATACCTCCGGTTCTACTGGTACACCTAAAGGGGTGGTACATAGTACGGGTGGGTATATGGTGTATGCCTCGTTAACTCACCAATATGTCTTTGATTATCGCCCCGGTGATATTTATTGGTGTGCCGCGGATGTGGGCTGGATCACCGGGCATAGCTATATTGTGTATGGACCATTAGCCAATGGTGCGACTACCTTAATGTTTGAAGGGGTGCCGACTTATCCGGATGTACGCCGAATTGGTCAAGTGGTGGACAAGCATAAAGTAAATATTCTCTATACCGCACCTACGGCGATTCGTGCCTTGATGGCAAAAGGGGATGAACCGGTGCAAGGCAGTACTCGCGATTCATTACGGGTTTTAGGCAGTGTCGGCGAACCGATTAACCCTGAAGCCTGGCATTGGTATCATGAAAAAATTGGCAACAGTCAATGTCCGATTATGGATACCTGGTGGCAAACCGAGACGGGTGGCGTGATGATAACGCCATTACCGGGAGCAACGGCATTAAAACCCGGATCTGCAACCCGTCCGTTCTTCGGTATTCAACCCGCACTACTGGATAGTGACGGTAATGTACTGGAAGGACCAAACGAAGGAAGTTTGGTGGTAAGCCAGTCGTGGCCGGGACAAATGCGTACCGTGTGGGGCGATCACGATCGTTTTGAAATGACCTATTTCAGCACCTTTAAAAACTACTATTTCTCTGGGGACGGGGCGAAACGTGACGATGACGGTTACTACTGGATCACCGGACGTATGGACGATGTATTAAACGTTTCTGGCCATCGCTTGGGCACCGCTGAAATTGAGAGCTCACTGGTGGCGCATCCTGCCATTGCTGAAGCGGCGGTAGTTGGTTATCCCCATGATATTAAAGGGCAGGGGATTTATGTTTATCTGCAACCTACTGATGGTGTCACTATTACCGATGAACTGACCAAACAAGTGCGTCAATGGGTTAAGGATGATATTAGCCCGATCGCCGCCCCGGATTTATTGCAATGGACAACCGGTTTACCTAAAACCCGTTCGGGTAAGATTATGCGCCGCATTTTGCGCAAAATTGCTGCCAATGAATTCGAAAACTTAGGCGATACGTCGACGTTGGCCGATCCATCGGTGGTTGATGCGCTAATCGAAAACCGGCTTAATCGTTAAATAGGAAAGGTTAACAGACCTTAATACTGAGGTGATAAATGGCATTTGAAAATCAGCAGCAGGCAAGCGCTTATTGGCGTGAAAATATTAGATTGGTTTTAGGATTGTTGACCATCTGGTTCGCAGTTTCATTTGGTTGCGGCATATTATTGGTCGATTGGCTAAATGAATTTCGCTTCTTTGGGTTCAAACTGGGTTTCTGGTTTGCCCAACAAGGAGCCATTTATGTGTTTGTGGTGCTGATTTTTGTGTATGCCCGCCTGTCGTCGCGGTTGGATATTAAATATAACGTTCAGGAGGATTAAATGGATATTAAAACCATGACGTTTTTAATCGTCGGCGCGTCTTTTATTTTATATATCGGTATTGCCATCTGGTCACGGGCCGGTTCCACCAAGGAGTTTTATGTGGCCGGTGGTGACGTACACCCAGTTGCTAACGGCATGGCCACCGCTGCTGACTGGATGTCAGCAGCGTCGTTTATTTCCATGGCGGGACTGATTTCCTTTATGGGCTATGACGGGGCAGTGTATCTGATGGGCTGGACCGGTGGCTATGTGTTATTGGCGCTGTGTTTAGCGCCATATTTACGTAAATTTGGTAAGTTTACCGTACCGGATTTTGTTGGGGATCGTTATTACTCGCAGCTTGCCCGTACTGTGGCGGTGATCTGCGCTATTTTTGTTTGTTTCACTTATGTTGCAGGGCAAATGCGCGGTGTAGGCGTGGTATTTAGCCGCTTTTTAGAAGTGGATATTGTTACCGGTGTAGTGATTGGTATGGCCATCGTGTTTTTCTACACCGTTCTTGGAGGGATGAAAGGCATTACCTACACTCAAGTGGCGCAATTTTGCGTACTACTGTTTGCCTATCTGGTACCTGCAATTTTTATCTCTATTTTAATGACGGATAATCCCATCCCCCAGTTAGGTTTTGGGTCGCAGATATCCGGATCGGAAACCTATTTGCTGGATAAACTGGATGGTTTATCCGCAGAATTGGGCTTTGCAGCGTATACCGTCGGCAGCAAAAGCACTATCGACGTGTTTTTTATTACTGCTGCGTTGATGGTAGGGACTGCTGGATTACCCCATGTGATTGTACGTTTCTTTACTGTGCCTAAAGTCAGTGACGCCAGAAAGTCTGCGGGATGGGCATTACTGTTTATTGCACTGGTTTATACCACGGCTCCCGCCATTGCGACTTTTGCCCGGGTGAATATGATTGATACCATCAATGGTGAGCAGTCAACCGGAACGGATTACGCACAGGCACCGGGCTGGATTAAAAACTGGGAAAAAACCGGACTGATAGCATGGCAGGATAAAAATCAGGATGGCAAAATGTTTTATTCTGGCGATGAACGTAACGAGATGACCATCGATCGCGATATTATGGTGTTGGCTAATCCCGAGATCGCCAATCTACCGAGTTGGGTCATTGCGTTAGTCGCAGCCGGTGGCATTGCAGCTGCGTTGTCTACCTCTGCAGGATTGTTACTGGTCATTTCTACCTCAATATCCCACGATTTACTTAAACGTAATTTGATGCCGGATATTACCGATAAAAAAGAGCTGTTTTATGCCCGGTTAGCGGCCGGTGTGGCCATCCTGGTGGCTGGCTACTTTGGGGTACATCCGCCCGGTTTTGTTGCGCAGGTGGTGGCTTTTGCCTTTGGCTTGGCTGCATCGTCATTTTTCCCGGCGATTATTATGGGCATCTTTTACAAACGCATGAATAAAGAAGGGGCGATTTCCGGGATGCTAGCCGGGATCACGTTTACCGCCGCTTATATTATTTATTTCAAGTTTATTAATCCGGCTGCCAATCAGCCTGAAAACTGGTGGTTTGGTATTTCACCAGAAGGGATTGGTACCTTGGGAATGATGTTGAACTTTGTGGTGGCGTTTACGGTAAAACAATTTACTGCCGACGTACCGGAAGAGGTTCAAGCGATGGTAGAAAGTATTCGTTACCCCAAAAAACAGGTATCGAGCGACTAAAAGGAATTAAAACGGCGGGTTGAGGGTCTATAGTTGAACTTAACCCGCAATTATTCAGGATAGTGGTATCAAAGGCTTCTTCACTTTAATTACGCTACTGTGGTTCGTTACTGCCTCTGTTGGTATTGCGCAGGCTGATGTTTGGCATCAGGTGACTTTTCAACCCGAGCCCCATGAGCCATCGAGTGTAAAAATCATCGCTTACTTTGATTTGGATAAGGACGATTTTTTAACTCAAGTAAATCATCCTCAGTCGCTGCAAAATAACGTTATTGAATTACCCGTATCCCCGAATCAGACATTACCCTTTACGGTGGCAGCCAATCAGGTTTTACCCGCTGCATTGGCCAACCGTTTTCCTGATATACAAACCTTTAATCTCATTGGCGTTGGCCATCGTAGCCGCGGCAAATTAGAGATCCGTTCAAATGGGATTTATGCGGCCTATCGGGTTAATGGACATCGTTATTATCTGGAACCGGATTTAGTCAGCAGTCATTATCGCTTTTATGATGCCACAGAACAGCCACGCCAACCTTTTACTGAACAAGTGCGTGAACTGGCATTATCCCCGTTGAACATCAATAGGTCGGCTAAGCCACAGGTAGACGGAACCGTCAGACAATACCGACTGGCTATTGCTACCACCGGTGAATACAGTGCTAAATTCGGTTCTACTACAGAATCGGTACTGGCCGAACTGGCCACAGTGGTAAACCGCCTTAATCTGGTCTTTGAAGTCGATATGGGGGTGTCGTTTGCTCTGGTAGAGGGTAATGACCAACTTATTTTCCTTGATGCCGATACCGATCCTTTTGATAATAATACCGATGATATTGATAAGGTGGGTGGTATAATCGATCAAACGTTGGGCAACAGTAGCTATGATATTGGCCATGTGTTTACCACCAGTGGCGGGGGATTAGCTAGTCCCGGGGTAGTTTGCCGTTCTGCCAGCAAAGCTTTTGGTGTAACTGGGATCAATAACCCGCGTGGCGATCGTTTTTATATTGACTTTGTTGCCCATGAAATTGGTCATCAGCTGGGGGCTAATCACAGTTTTAACAGTGAATCTGGCAGTTGTGCAGGCAATCGGAGTTCCAGGAGTGCCTGGGAACCCGGCAGTGGTTCAACCATAATGGCCTATGCGGGAAGTTGTGATCCCGAAAATTTACAATCCCATTCCGATGATTATTTTCATATTGGTTCGGTACTGGAATACCGTCAACGTTTGACCAATGGATTGTCCGGAAATTGTGGACAAATTCTTTCCGGTACCAATGAAGCGCCTACCGCTGATGCAGGGCGTGATTATACAATTCCAGCCAATAGCCCTTTTGTACTCACTGCCATTGCTGATGATCCAGATAACGATAACTTGTTGTATAACTGGGAACAGTATTTCGTGGTAGGTAATGAGGATGGTCAAGATCCACGTCCTGTTGCTAGTACCAGTGCTACAGAAATGGCCACCGATGATGGCACCCGACCATTATTTCGCAGCTGGCCTCCGACAGACAGTACACAGCGTTATTTACCGCGTTTGCAGGATGTGCTTCAAGGCCCAGATGTAACAGTTAAAGGTGAAACCTATCCTACCACTGAACGCACGTTGCGTTTTCGCTTATCGGTCAGGGATAATCAAGGCGGCTTAGTTACCGATGAAACGTTAATTAGCGTGACCCCCTCTAGTGGTCCGGTGGTAGTCAATAAACCTGATGGCAATACCTTATGGGACAATGATTCCAGTTATGAGATTCAGTGGGATGTGGCCGATACGGATTTACCGCCAGTCAGTTGTCGTCAGATGGATGTGTGGTTATCGGTGGATGGAGGACAAAGTTTTCCGCTATTGATCGCCGAGCAGTTGGATAATAATGGTTCTGCCTTGTTGACTGGTCTGGTCGCGATAAGTACGGATAACGCCAGGCTGATGCTTAAGTGTCATGACAATATCTTTTATGCGCTAAATTCGTCTGCTTTTAAAATTAATATCACTGCTAATCAACCGCCTGTGGCGGTGGACGATAGCGTTACCGTGCAACAGGATTCAGTTAATAACCGTATTTCGGTACTCAATAATGATAGTGATCCTGATAGTGGTGATAAGCTGTCTATTGTCGCGGTTGAATATAACGGAACAGGCAGCGTGAGTATTGATAATGATGTTGTTGTCTATTCTCCTGCTAACGGATTTAGCGGTAATGACAGTATCGATTACCTAATCAGTGATTTACATGGCTTACAGACAACAGCAACCGTGCAGATTACCGTTGAGGCCAAAATCGTTACCCCTCCTTCTATTCCTGACACTAAAAGTAGCGGGGGCAGCGTGGACGTTGAATGGTTCATCATCGTTCTGTTGTTAGCTAATCTATTCAAGAGGCGCAAAGCACTATGCGCAGTTTAATCATATTGGTAAGTGTCTTGTTGAACGGCTGTTATTGTTGTGTCGAGCCGGCACAACCGTCAGATAATACATCGGCAGAGATGAATACGACGAACAGCCCGCTTTCCCTGCAAAATGTCGAACAACAGGCTGCCAGTGCAATTCAACGTGGGGATCTGGCGTTATGGATTGAGGCTCGCCGTGGCGTAAATGTATTGGGACTAGATCATGTTGATCCCAAGCTGGTTGAACAAGTCTGTGGATTGAAATATTTACCCTTAAGTGGTGATGTGTATCGTGCTCAAGAGCGTGAGCAGCGCCAACTGAATCGTCAATACGGATTAGAATACAATCAACGGGTGATTCCCCATTGCCTTAAAAAGCTCAATACGCCCTAGTTATTCAATTAAAATCCCCTTATTATCCAAAGGATTAGAATAACTAAAGGTTCATATATGTTTAACCCATCACTACCTCTTGTAGAATTGCATCGTCATTTAGATGGCAATATTCGTCCTGCCACAATTTGGGACTTGGCCCAACAACATCAAATAAAGGTGCCAGCCAATTCGTTGGATGAACTGATTCCGCTAACGCAAATTCAGGGACAAACCAGTGATTTACTGGAATTTTTAGCCAAGTTGGATTACGGCGTATCGGTGTTAGCCGATTTGGACGCTTGTTATCGAATTGCTTATGAGAATATGCAGGATGCTCAACAGCAAGGGCTGGATTATGTTGAGTTGCGTTTTTCACCGCATTATATGGCGATGGCATTTAATTTAGACATGCAAGGGGTGGTTGAAGCGGTAGATGCCGGTGTGAAGGCCGGAAGTCGTGATTTCGGGGTTAAAGCGAATTTAATTGGAATTTTAAGCCGCACCTTTGGGGTGGATAAGTGTCAGGCTGAATTGGATGCATTACTCGCGTGTAAAGAAAAAATCACCGCACTGGATTTGGCCGGTGATGAACTAGGGTATCCCGCACAATTATTTGAATCACATTTCAAACAGGCGCGCGATGCCGGCTGGAATATTACTGTGCATGCTGGTGAAGCCGATGGTCCGCAAAGTATCTGGAATGCCATTAATTTGCTCGGTGCAACGCGCATAGGTCATGGGGTCGCTGCGATTCGTGATGAAAAACTGATGGATTATATGGCTAAAAACCATATCGCGATTGAATCTTGTCCAACCTCTAATTATCACACCGGTACATTGAATGATATTGCCAGTCATCCAATGAAAACCTTTTTAGCCAATGACATACTGGTGACGTTAAGTACCGATGATCCTGCGGTATCTAACATTGATTTAGCCAATGAATATCGTGTCGCAAGTGAGGTAATAGGTTTTACGCAGCGACAGCTGGATACGATTCAATTGAATGGTTTAAAAGCTGCCTTTTTATCTGATGCTGAAAAAACCGCGTTACACAAGTCATAACCGCCAGGAACAACATCATGTTAGTCATCCCCAGCCACGAGATTGAATTTTTGGCGTATGACAATAGCTTGGCCGCTGATTTTAAAACAATTAACGAGCAATGGATCCGTGCCATGTTTGTATTGGAACCATCGGATCAATTGTCGCTAAATCAGCCTCAACAGCAAATTATTGATAGAGGTGGGCAGATTTACTTTGCCAACCATCCACAGTTGGGGGTGGTTGGCTGTTGTGCCTTAATGCCTAAAGAGGATGGGGCATTTGAGTTAACCAAAATGGGCGTACTGGACAGTGCCAGAGGATTAAAAGTGGGTGAGTTGTTGTTGCAATATGTGCTGCAACAGGCTCGTTTGTTACCGATTAAACGCCTTTTTTTGTTAACCAATAAAAAATGCCAAGCGGCCATTCATTTGTATGAGAAAAATGGCTTTATTCACGATAAGCAAGTGATGGAACAATACGGCAGCAGCTATCAACGCTGTAATGTGGCGATGAAATATCCGCCTATTTGGCAGGCTTAAACCATTTCTATTAAGTCATTGAACTCTCAGAATGCATCCAGCGGTTTTTGAACAAGGCGTCGTTATACAGAAATGGTATTAAATCTTCGCTTAAGTTTGCGATAAAAAAGCCCACTGCAAAGTGGGCTTGGTGTTTTTGGCGATGTAACTGGATTAGTAAAAGGATTTCTTAAATTCAATACCAACAACACGAGGTTCATTCATGATCCCGGTCAGGTTATTAAAATCAATGGCACCTTTTAAATTATCTTCATCGGTAATATTACGTCCGAATAACGCCACTTCGTACAAATGTTCGAAGTTTTCATAGCCAATTCTTAAACCACCTTCATAGTTACCGTCAGTTTTGAATTCAGCCGATTCATATAAGAACAAGTTTGTTTTACCCTGTTTGGCCCAATCGGTGTAAACATAAAACTCACCATTATCGCCAACTGGCACTGTGTAACGGGCAGAAACGTTTAAGGTTGAACGTGGGGCTTGCGGGAATGGATTACCATCGATATAAGCACGTCCGTCAGCATTCAGCGGATCCATCGGGGTACACATGCCCGACCCACATGGTGCTGCGACCAGATTATCATCTTTTATTTCGGTGTGGTTATAACCATAACCGGCAGTAATGGTCAGATAGTCGGTGGCTACCCATTCCAGATCCGTTTCAAAACCATATCCGACACCTTTATCGGCATTCACCAGTTGGGTTAAATTGGCTTCGCCACCAATCGCAGAAAACTGCATATCATTAACCTGATAGTAGAAAACCGCAGCATTGACACGTAATCGGTTATCGACCAAATCAGATTTTACGCCGAATTCGATTGAGTCTATGGTTTCTGAATCAGCAACCGAAGGCGCGGATTCAAACGCCACATCCCGTCCTTGTATGGTTTGTGCACGGAAACCACGAGCAAGACGAGTAAATAAACTGGTTTTATCGGTTACGCGATAATTAGCACTAAGCTCCCAGCTTATTTTACCGTCGTCGACGTTAATGGGGTCGTAATCCTGAATAGAGGCCGCGCCGATAACTAACGCAAAGCCGTCAACATTCTGGTCACCGACATTCAGTGATTTCTCGTCATGGGTATAACGAATTCCAGCGGTGACATTCAGTTTATCGTTTACATCATAAGAGGTTTGTCCAAATACCGCCCAGGTGGTATTGGCATGGGATACCGTGGTGGCGCCATAAAATCCGTCAATACTGGTGACATCAAAAGACGAATCAAAATAGAAAGCACCGACTTGCCAGCTCAAATCTTCGTCGGTATCTGATGCTAAACGAATTTCCTGAGTGAATTGTTCCAGATTTTTAAGCTGATCTTCGGTGACTGCATCAAAACCGCTCATACCGGGGAAACTGAGAGCAGGAGTTTCGCCCACACCATCTCCGTCGTTATCAACTAAAAAATATTCACTGCTTATACCATTAGGTACGGGAGTGTTGACATCCAAAGTAAAAACGCCACCATTTATATCACCTAAACTGTAGCCATCGGCTTTTTCGATAGCGGTAATCGAGGTAATGGTTTTATCACCAAAATCATAATCAACTTTTAGCGATGCGCCTGTGGTGTCATACCCTTGTGGGTTGTTATCACCCTTATCATAGTAAACCGTATCTCGATCATAACTGTCGTTTAACTCGTTACTTCCTTTGCTGAGGATATTGGCACGGAAAATAGACGAGGTACCATCGAGTGAACGATCATGAATGTTCAATAACGCGCTAAAATCATCATTGGGTTCAAACAATACTTGCAGACGTGCGGCTTTTTCGTCAAAGCCACCCATGGCATTCTTTTCACCGGTGTAGCCATTGTCAATCCAGTCATCGCGATCTTGGGATAATACCGAAAGACGGGCAGATACCGTGTCTGATAACGCACCACCCACAGCCCCTTCTAAATTAATCGTACCGTAACTGGCATAGCCTGCTTTTACATAAGCATCAAAACTTTGTGACGGCTTTACGGTGTCGAATTTAACAATCCCTGCGGTGGTATTACGGCCAAACAAGGTGCCTTGAGGACCGCGGATCACTTCAACGTTGGCGACATCAAATAACGGAAAACTTTTTAGTACCACGTTTTCCATTACGACTTCATCCATAATCACCGACACGGGTTGAGAAGCGGCGAGATCAAAATCGGTATTCCCTAAACCACGCATATAAAAGCGCGGAGCAACGCGACCGTTGGATGACTCTGCATATAAGCCGGGAACGCGGGTCGCTAGCGCTAGAATATCGTCACCGCCAGAAAACATGGCGTTAAAACGTTCGCCACTTAAGGTGGCGATGGAAATAGGAACTTCCTGTAGCGTTTGTGTGCGTTTTTGCGCGGTAACGGTAATTTGTTCAAGAGCAGGTTGTTTTTCAGTTGGGGTATCTGTCTCTTGCGCTGCCACCATGCTGACATTGGTTAACAGGGCAGTTTGAATGCTGATTGCAATTGCGGCTTTCTTCAATGTTTTCATTATCTGTACCAGTTGATGTGCCTAAGTGAGTTGAGTAGGGCGTTTGTTGATCATCTTTATTATGTGTAGTGCGATGATTTTCAATCCGCCACAACAAATGTGCATGACATTTGTTGTTTGCCATGAGGCACTCAAACATTTGAGTGCCTTTTGATACTAGCACCCAGCGCTAAAAATGAAACATTAACATCTAAAAATGAGGTGTTTAATCAGTAAAGATATTCAAACAAACAAAAGGATACTGGTCTAACCTTTAACCTTTGGTTAACAGTATGTCGGTATTGTTAACACGACTGGTTATTTGTTGAGGCTAATTTGGGTTTTACTGAGTATAATTTTCTTCTGTTTGTATAACGCACCAATGGCTTTTTTATAGGCATTTTTACTGACGTTAAATTGTTGATAAATGGCTTTGGCATCACTTTTATCGGTTAATTCAGATACCCCATTATTTTGTTGCAAATAGGCAAGAATTTGGCTGGTTAAATCCCCTCTGGCTGCTTGGTCGGTAAATTGAAAACATAAATCAATTTTGCCGTCATCCCGAATATTTTTAATATAGCCTGGCAGATTTTGACCAATGTAAATGGGTTTAAATACTTCATCTTTAAACAGTAACCCTAAATGAGTACCGTTAATTACCGCTTTATAGCCTAACTCGGTACGTCCTGAGATCAACAGATTAACTTGCTGTCTGGGTTCAAAGTCGATTGACTCTTCATGCAGGTAATTGTGTAATTTGCTAGAGGCGGCTATCCGGCCAGTTTGGCGGTCCTGATAGATATAGACGACATAACTGCGGCCTTCTTGCATCGGACTTTCCTGTTCGTTGCGAGGTACAAATAAATCTTTATCCAGACCCCAATCCATAAACGCACCAATAGCTTTAACGGCCACGACGTTCAAATAGACACATTGACCGACTTCAGCTTTAGCAATGGTGGAGCTGGCTACCAGTTGTCCATCGGCATCGTGGTAGACAAAAACATCTAACCAGTCACCTTGTTTGGCATTGGCAGGAAGGTGAGCGTTGGGTAACAGAACCTGATTTTGTTCGCTGTCACTAAGATAGACACCATAGGGTAGGGTATCGGTAATTTGTAAATGGTTGGTTTTGCCGATTTGCAACATAAAAGCCTCTTCTTCAGCTAATTTGAGTCCGGCTGAATAGTATAAAAAACGATTGGCTATATTCTATAACAGTACTGACGATAATACTGATACAAAGTAGTGGCTAATAGTAAATGAAATAGGACTTCCGTCAGACCTGCGGGTTGCATACCGCCAAGTGACAGTCCTCCAGCGGCTAATAAGGCGATAAACGCAGTATAAAAATGATAACCGGGTAGTTGTTGTTTTTTCAATGCGATGGCCACCAATAGCATACTAACGAGCAATGCGACGTCTTTTAGCAGATCGATATGCAAGGCATAACCCACCAGCGATATTGCCAACATAAAATAGTAAAGCGTCGTCGGTAAGCGGGATTGATTGATTTTAATCGCCAGTAACACGACAAATCCTACCATTCCAACATGGCCGGCTAATCGGCTAACTATCTGATGATACTGAACCACATCGGCTCCGGCATAACGTATTGCTCCCAATAGCGCGGCCATGGCAACAAGTAATACCGCAAGCCCGGCAAATTTTCCTCGCCAGTTCGATTGGGTTACTAATTCGATCGCGATAGAAATTGCCGTCACCGCTAGAATAAGTTCAGCGCCAGTGGCCAGGATGTGATCCGGAATAAACATAGAATTCCACATTGAAACAACAACTTAATCTATAACAACAGAATTGCTTTCAGGTTACAACCAATGCTTGTGGCCAGTGGTACAAATTGTCTAATCCATGTAGTCTATTTATTAAAATAAGTTCATGGTGCAAACAATGATGAGAGTCGCTCAAAACGTCGCCGAATTAATCGGCAATACTGATTTGCTAAGGATCCCGTCACTATCGGAATTATCGGGCAGTAATATTTATATCAAATGTGAATTCCAGAATCCTGGTGGTTCGATAAAAGATCGTGCAGCGTTGCAAATGGTGCAAGACGCACTAGAAAAAGGTGAACTCAAACCGGGTATGACCATTGTGGAAGGGACGGCGGGTAATACCGGTATCGGATTGTCGTTGGTGGCCAAAGCTTATGGTCTGGATTGCTTAGCGATAATGCCGAATGATCAGGCGCAAGAAAAGGAACGCATGATCAGCTTGTTTGGCGGTCAATTAAAAACGGTTCCCCCTTGTCCGTTTGCTAACCCCGATCATTTTTATCATCAGGCTCGTCGTTTAGCGGAGGATAATGCTCAATATTGGTGGGCGAATCAGTTTGAAAATTTAAGTAATTTTCGCGCACATTATCTGCATACCGGGCCAGAGATATGGCAACAAACAAAAGGTAATATTGATGTGTTTGTCTCAGTGGCTGGTACGGGGGGAACAATTGCCGGTAATTCCCGTTTTCTAAAACAGCAAAATCCCGATATCGAAGTGTGGTCGGTGGATCCTGACGGTTCGGGCATTTTTCATTTTTTACAGCATGGGGAATATAAAAATCAGGGCGGATCATTAACCGAAGGGATAGGCATCATGCGACTGGTGGATAACTTTAAACAAGCTCAAATTGATTATGCGCTGAATTTACCTGATAGTCAGGTACTGACAATTGCGCGCCATGTTCAACAGCATGACGGTATATTATTGGGGAGCAGTTCCGCTTTGAATGTGGCCGGCGCCTTTTTAGCCGCATTGCATCGTCCCGGCAAGAATATTGTGACATTTGCCTGTGATTTGGGTGAACGTTCGGCATCGAAACTTTATAATCCTGACTATCTAAAAAGTCGTGAACTCAGTGCCGCGTTTGATACTATCGCGGGACTGAAACAACATTATCTGGCTAACCCACAACTACCGGTTAAGGTTAGCTGGGGCAATTCTAATGTATAACAAGGTCGTGCAGTCATGCTGTTAAATTGTGATTTAGGTGAAAGTTTTGGCCGCTGGACGCTGGATAGTGAAAGTGCCGCTATGCCACATATCGACCAAGCCAATATTGCCTGTGGTTTTCATGCAGGAGATCCGGTTTCGATCAAAAACACCTTGGCACTGGCTAAACAACATAATGTCAGTGTAGGGGCGCATCCTTCCTATCCTGATTTACAAGGATTTGGCCGCCGCTCGATGCAATGTTCAGAACAGGAAATTATTGCCCTAATGCATTATCAAATTGCTGCATTGGAAGGGCTAGCCAGCTGCGCAGGGATACGAATTAGTTATGTTAAACCCCATGGAGCGCTATACAACGACATGATGAGCAGTAGTAATGTGCGCCAAGCGATGTTTAATGCGATTGCCAGTTATCACCGCCCGTTAACGTTAATGGTGCTAGCCACCGCCGATCAGGCGCAGGTTTTACAGCAAGCCAGAGATGCAGGGATCCAATTGTATTTTGAAGCCTTTGCTGATCGCTGTTATGACGACAATGGCCAATTGCTGTCGCGCAAGCATAATGGTGCGGTTCACAATGTTGAAAGAACGCTGCAGCAAGTAAAACAATTATGTGAGAAAGGCTCTGTCACTACTAACAGTGGAAAAATATTAGCGTTGAACGCTGATAGTTTATGTGTTCATGGTGATAATCCACAAGCCGTTGAGGCGTTAACTGCAATTCGAAAAATGGTTGAACAATGCAAATAAACATCGCCGGTGAAAATGCCGTTATTATCTATTTCGCTGAACAGCCAAGTGAAAAAGTGGTGGCACAAATCAGTGCAGCAGCAAAGTTGATAGAATCTGAATTATCCGAAATGATTGTAGACTTGGTACCATCTTATACATCGTTGATGGTGGTTTATGAGCAGAGCCAAGTTGGCATATTAGCCTTTTCGGACAAACTGCATCAGCTGCTTGAACAAGTGCAATCGGCTACCGAGTTAGCCGGAAAAAATGTGACCTTACCGGTTTATTACGGAACAGAGGTTGCAACCGATCTGGATCGTATGGTGCAACTGACGGAACTGGAACCACAGCAAATAATTGAGTTACACCAACAACACGTCTATTCGGTTTATGCCATCGGATTTGCGCCCGGATTTGCCTATTTGGGCATGCTGGATGAAAAAATTGCAGTACCCAGATTGGATACCCCCAGACTCAAGGTGCCTAAAGGCGCTGTTGCTATTGCTGAGCGTCAAACCGCGGTATATCCAGCAGAAAGCCCCGGTGGCTGGAATATTATTGGCCGTTGTGCGGTGTCCATGTTTGATCCGGCGGCGACACCGCCAATGCCGGTGAGTGTGGGGGATAAAGTGCAGTTTGAAGCGGTTTCTAAAGCGCAGTTTATACAATTCGGAGGACAGCTGTAGTGGCATTTGACGTTATCAATGCAGGCATGCACAGTTTAATTCAGGATAGTGGACGACAGGGAATGGCCCGGTTGGGGCTAACTCAGGGTGGGCCAATGGATCCTCTGTGTTTCTATTGGGCGAATAAACTTTGCGCCAATCCGATCAATACCAGTGCCATTGAGATGACCTATGGTGGTTTGCAGTTGCAAAGTCACATGGATTGTACGGTGGCTATTACCGGTGCACCTTTAAAAGTAACGCTGGATGATGAAACCATGCCGATGTGGAACAGTTTTACTATCAAAGCGGGCCAAAAGTTGGTGATAGGGCATCCTTCCAGAGGCGTGCGCAGTTATTTAGCGGTAGCGGGAGGATTCGACATTACCCCTCAATTTGGCAGCACTGCCACGGTAGTCCGAGAGAAAGTAGGTGGTTTGTCCGGTAACGCATTGGTTAAAGGGGATCGTTTATCAACCCGTGGTGAAGTCAAACCTCATTTGATGTTGCCATTTGCTTACCGGCCCAAGTTTTCTCAACAGGTTACTTTGCGACTGATCGGTGGCTATCAGCAGGACCTGTTTTCTGACCAACAAAAGAATCGTCTTTATCACAGTCAATACCGCGTGACGGAACAGTCTGATCGAATGGGAATTCGTTTGATGGGGGAAAAAGTGAGTGCAACGTCCCAACAATTGATTTCTGAGGGAATCGGCTTAGGTGCGGTGCAGTTTCCGCCTGATGGTCAACCTATTGTGATGATGAATGATCATCAGACTATTGGTGGCTATCCGAAAATGGGGTCGGTATTGTCAGTGGATTTGGCCTTGTTAGCTCAATGTCAACGAGGGGCAACAGTAAGTTTTGTGCCAATCGGTATCGAAGACGCTCAACGGGTTTTAGCCAATGAGTTTAAAAAACTTCAACAACAGATCATGGTACCAGTGTCATAAATTAAGTGATTAGATTATCATTCGCCAATTTGACCCGCCCCACCAATTTTGCAGGATTATGTGATGAGTATTGCGTATTTAAATGGTGAATTTATGCCTGTTGAACAGGCTCGAATTTCGCCACTGGATCGTGGATTTCTGTTTGGCGACGGAATTTACGAAGTGGTACCTTCCTATGCGGGACGCTTGGTTGGTTTTACTCCCCATATTGAACGTATGCAGCAAGGACTGGCCGCAATTGGTATTGAGTTGGACAGGTCAGTGCAGCAATGGCGTGAGCTGGTAGACAACTTGATTGAACGTAATGGTTGCGGCAACCTGGGCGTGTATATTCATGTCAGTCGTGGAGCGGATACCAAACGTTTTCATGCCTTTCCTGACAATATTGCTCCCACTGTTTTTATGTTTTGTTATGACATACCGCCAAGCCCTAGTACCGTTGCTGCGGAAACCAAAGGACTAAAAGTTAACAGTCAGCAAGATCTGCGTTGGCAGCGGTGTAACATAAAATCCACATCGTTATTGGGCAATGTGATGCATTTCCAACAGGGGTATGCCAATGGATTTAACGAAAGTTTGTTGTTTAACCGGCAGAACGAGTTAACCGAAGCCAGCAGTTGTAATGCCTACATCGTCAAAGACGGTGTGGTGCTCACCCCCGCGCTGGATAACCAAATACTACCGGGGATTACCCGTTTTATGCTGCTGGATATTTTGGCAAAAGAGGGCTCAATCAGGGTCGAACAACGAGCGATAAAACGTGATGAAGTGGTCGCGGCTGATGAAATTTGGCTAAGTAGTTCCAGTAAAGATATTGCGCCGGTTATTGCGCTGGATGGGAAACCGGTGGGAGCCGGACAAATCGGCCCAGTATGGGAAAAAGCGATTAAATTGTATAGCCAGCATAAATTTGATTATTAGGTAATATTGATGCAGTACAGAAGTCGTCCCGCGGAGGCCATTATTGATTTAAATGCCTTGCGTAATAATTATCGCCTTGCTCAAGCATGTACTCCGAATGCACAGGTCTTGGCTGTCGTCAAAGCCGATGCATATGGACATGGTGCGGTTCAAATTGCCAAAGCGTTGGAAGATCTGGTTCCGGCATTTGCGGTCGCCTGTATTGAAGAAGCGTTACAATTGCGTCAGGCCAATATTCGTCAACCCATATTATTATTGGAAGGTCCATTTGAGGTTGATGATCTGCATATAGCGGCTGAGCAACAATTCTGGCTTATGTTGGAAAACCCAACACAAATTGATATGGCACTGAACGCGCAAGTGAATGAAGCGTTAACGGTATGGTTAAAAGTGGATACGGGGATGCACCGCCTGGGATTGAGTGCTGAACAGCTTCGTAGTGGCTATCACAAACTCAAAGCCTGCCCACATATTGATGATGATATGGTGTTGACCAGCCATTTTTCCTGTGCGGATGAGTTGAATAATGATGCAACCAGTCAACAGATAAACCGGTTTGAATCGTTATTGAGTGAATTTCCCGGGCCTGCCAGTTTGGCCAATTCGGCCGCGATTATGGGCTGGCCAGCAGCACATAAAGAATGGAGTCGGGCTGGTATCATGTTATATGGCTCGTCGCCATTTGCTGATGCCCATCCTCAGGCTGACAAACTCAAACCAGTCATGACCTTGCAATCAAAAGTGATCTCTTTGCGTGAGGTTAAAAAAGGCGAGTGCGTTGGGTATGCTGCTCATTGGCAAGCGAACAGAGACTCGTTAATTGCCACAGTGGCGATGGGCTATGCCGACGGTTATCCGCGACATACTCCAAGTGGTACAACCCTGTTAGTAAATGGTCAGTCTGCAAAATTGGCGGGTCGGGTATCGATGGATATGCTGGGGGTAGATGTGACTGATATTGATTCGGTTAACATCGGTGATCCCGTTATTTTATGGGGTAGTGATCCGAGCATTAATAATATAGCGACAGCCGCTCAGACCATAAGCTATGAATTATTAACCGGCATCTCCAAACGGGTACCCAGAGTTTATATAGGATCCTGATAGTGTGGGCATTGTCGATGATTGCCGGATAATACCGGCAATCAACTTGTTCAGATTATCGGTTGTCACGATAAATAATACGGTTGCGTAATTGTGGATTGGCTATCTCTAGCTTCACGTCCCGGTAAAGAATAATATGCCCGTCGATGATAACCTGAGGACCAATTTCCAGTTCGGGTAGATTGTGGTTGTTACCCCAATTCCAGCCATCATTGTCACGTTTTTCAAATATCACATCACCTGAAATATGCGTGTCACCTTTGAGATTAATATCCCCATTTTTGCTACTTACATTAGCGCTGACGTTAGCGTCGTTTAAGTCAATATCACCATTTACCGTGTTGATTGCACCAATAGTGGCGCCCGATTCAATTTCAATATCACCATTAACACTTTCTATTGTTCCGGTTACGGTTAAATTGCGGCCACTGTTAATATCACCGTTAACCGTGTTTACCTCATGTAGTGTCACATTATCGTTAATTTTTATGTCACCATTAACCGAATCCACATTCTTCGCTGACGAGTGGCTGGACAGATTAATATCATCATTGACCGAACTTATATCCCCGTGTGTGCCAGAAATGTCTAAGTCCTCGTCGACATCGTAGTCTTGTTGATATTGGCCACCACCGACATGAATAACGCAGCCAGTTAGTATGGTTGATGACATTAACAAGGCGGAAATTAGTAAGGGACGAAAAATTGAATGACTCATAGTGCTCTCTTATTATAGTGAATATAAATCTGTTGTTGTCACAACAAACAGACTGGTTATAGACAGATTAAGCAAATCTTTTGCCATAGTGTAAATTATTGAATTTATTACAAATTCAATAATTTGCGAATGGTTTGATTAGGAATAAATACTAATAGTTGGTTAATCTGACAAATTCTATCGGTGATGGATACCGGTATACGTGAGGGGAAACATTTAAGCCTGAGATCATTGTTGTTTAAATGAACTCAGCAAGCGTTTGGCTAACTCTTCAACCGCTGGACCTGCGTCAGACTGCGCTGTTTTAATTAAATATAACGGTATCCGGTGGCGCATATCGGATGCCATATTTAAAACCACTAGCTGCCCGTTGTTAAGTTCGTCTGCAATACTGTCTTCGGGCAATTTAGCAAAGCCCAATCCGGCTTTGGCTGCTTTTATGCTGCTAGATATATGGGAAAAACTCCAACGTTGCTCAGAACCTAGCCAACCGGCATCCCGCTGTCTCTTGATGCCTGAATCCTTGATCACAATCTGGCGATATTGTTTCATATCGTCTTCGTGAATAGGTCTAGCTAATTTCACTAGCGGATGGTTCGGACTGGCCACATACTGCATATTGCTGTCACCCAGAGAAATCCCCATAAAGCCGGTTATCAGACTGGGAGTGAGGACAATATCGGCTTTGCGAAATAATACCGCCTCGTCAGTACCGGACAAAGTGGTTTCCAGCACGTTGATTCGTGGTTGGGGATGCTCACTCGAAAATTTATGTAAAGCGCAGAAAACTTTGTCGGTTGATACCAGCGCATCCATTGCCAGAGTTATTTCTGTCTCCCAACCACGGGCAAGGTAATTCGCTACGTTTTCAATTTGGGTAGCCTGCAACAGTAAATTGGTAGCATGCCGATAGAGTAACTTCCCGGCCTCGGTTAATACTGCTTTACGTCCTTCCGGCATTAACGCCCGAGCAGGTAACTGTTCTTCCATGCGAGAGATAATATAGCTGACACTGGATTGACTTTTATTTAATCGTTCAGCCGCTTTGGTAAATGAGCCTTCATCGACTACGGCTTTAAAGGTAGCCCATTGTTCTAAGGTAATTTTAGGTAACATAGGTTATTTCTATTTATCAAATAATTCGATTAATTGTAGCTAATATATCGTGCATTTGATTAAATTATAAGGATTAAAATACATCCATCAAAATTAATTGATTAACCTTTATTTATGGTGGAGTTAAAAATGAAACAGCAAATTTTATATGTTCAGTCGAGTATTTTTGGTGATAACGGTGTTTCTAGCGGGATTGCCAAAACGTTAATTGAAAAGTTATCAGCCAATCAAGAGTCTGAAGTAACCGAGCGTAATGTGTCTGCCAGTGAAATTCCACATTTTAATCTTGATACCATCAATGCCATTGGTGAAGGTAAGGCGGCATTAGCAGATGAGTTAATCGCAGAAGTACAAAAGGCAGATGTGATTGTTGTAGGGGCGCCGATGTATAACTTTGGTATACCTACCCAGTTAAAATCCTGGTTTGATCATATTGCACGTGCGGGGGTGACGTTTAAATACACCGAAACGGGTCCTCAAGGTTTATTAACCAATAAAAAAGTTTACGTTGTTACTGCCAGAGGTGGATTACATAAAGGCAACGGAACGGATCTGGATAGCCACTATCTCACTACTATATTTGGCTTTTTAGGTATTACAGACGTAGAGTTTATTTATGCCGAAGGGGTTAACCTTGGTGACGAAAGTCGAAGTAAAAGTATTGCTGCTGCAGAGCAACAAGTAACCGAATTGGTATAATCATTGACATAAAATAAGGTGAAACTAATGAGTCAGCTTCAAGTACAAGAACAAATGGTCGCTCGCCGCGCGTCAGATGGTGATGGCGTTAAACTGTTACGTGTTTTTGGTGGACCAAACTTGCAACGTTTTGATCCTTTTTTGATGCTGGATGAATTTGGTTCAGAGGAAGCGGCCGATTATATCGGTGGTTTTCCTCCTCATCCCCATCGAGGTTTTGAAACCGTGACTTATATGTTGCAAGGCAAAATGGAACATCGCGATCATATCGGTAATGTTGGATTACTCGAAGATGGCGGAGTGCAGTGGATGACGGCCGGTAAAGGTATTATTCATTCTGAGATGCCCAAGCAAACGGAAGGTCGAATGCACGGATTTCAGTTATGGGTAAACTTACCTGCGGAGCGAAAGATGATTCCGGCACAATATCAGGACATTGCAGCCGATGATATTCCATTCCAGCAGTTTGACGGTTTTAGTGTTAAGGCAATCGCGGGCCAAACGACCGTGAATGATATTGCGTTACAGGGCTTTTTTAGTATTGAGGATACTGAGGTGATTTATCTGGACATCAGTCTAGCGCCGCAGCAATCTGTTAGGACGCCGAAAAGCGACGACTTTAATGCGATGGTTTATTGCTATGAGGGCGATATCAGCATAGGTAAAGACGCTATTGGCAACAAAGCTAAAACATTAAGTTTGTTAAGCGGAGCAGGGGAAATAGTCGTCCAAAACAACAGTACTACAACGGCCCGTTTTTTGTTGCTAGCCGGTAAGCCTTTAAATCAGCCTATTGCACAATATGGTCCTTTTGTGATGAACGACCAACAGCAAATTGATCAGGCAATCCGCGATTATCAAAATGGAGTGTTAACGGAATAACCCTCCCGATTGACATTCAGATGACATCATAATCCTTCATCAAATCTCTGACATGTTGGCTGACACGATTTCGGCCATTATTTTTTGAGCGATACATGGCATCGTCTGCATCGGCTATCATCTTGTTTAATTTGTAACCGGATAGTTTTGCTGACGTGACGCCAAAACTGGCGCTGATATTAAATTGATATCCAGATTCCGAGGTGTTAATGAGTTCAATTGATTTACGGCATTGATGGGCGAAACTCATTCCCGAAATAATATTGCAGCCGGGCAAAATAACACAAAATTCCTCGCCGCCTAATCGGGCGAAAAGATCATTCTTGCGGCCGTGTTGCTTGCAAACTTCGATGGTTTTTTTCAATACCCAGTCACCACAGGCGTGACCTTTGGAATCATTAACCTGTTTAAAATTATCTAAATCAAATACGACACAGCAAATATCCTGTTCGGTATGGTCACAATAATCCAGTGCACTTTGCGCAAGTACTTTAAAGTGAGCGCGAGTGAAGATACCGGTAAGATCATCATATTCAGCCATATACTTTAATTTGTTTTGTTGAGATTTGATTCGGTAAGCCCAGCCGCTCAGCACAGTAGACGCTAAAATCAATAAGGAAATAAAGAGTCTGTTGTTATCGGCTTCTGCTTTGGAGAGAGTTTGTTGATATACAAGCAATCTGTTTTGATGATCTAATTGTTCAATTTTGTTTTGTTGCTCAATATACTGGGTTTGCCCCATCTGAAAGGCTAATTGCCGGGTCTGGACTTCATCCAGAAAAGCCTTATCTGCATTAGCATAATCAATATAATACTGCAGAGCATCCGCATAATTCTGTTGCTGTTGAGCAATTAAATACAATATTTTATAGGCTCGCACTTTGGATTCGGCATTCCCTAGCGATTGCCCTTTATTAAGCGCTTTATTGGCAAAGTCGCTGGCAGCGTCAATATTATTGAGTTGCCAATTTGTTTCGGCCAATAGTGAATAAAAATCTACAAGTATCTTGGTATAATGGGTCTGCTGGGTCGAAAGTAAATTGCTTTGTAGCAGCTTAAGTGCTTTATCATACATCTCTTTTTTAAGCATCAGCTTGGCAATGATAATTTGTATCTCACCCATAATCAGCCTTTCATCGGCTTGTTCACAAAGCGCTAATGCATCTGATACTTCAGACGAAAATTGGGTAATGCGATGTAATGCCAATTTGGCTTCAACTATTAACTTGGATGCAAAGCATTGATTTCGTTTAGTTGACGCAATTTCAGCAAGGTGTGTTGAGTAATCTAAACCGAGCTCATACTTCCCAAGGATATTGTAAAAAAGAGCAATTGATATTAATGCCACTTGCCGGACATTGTTGTCTTTTATCTTTGGTAATGTATTCAACACCGATAAAAAATGGGGCATTGCGGCATGCCACTCTTCAGCAATAGCTAAAATATTAACGAGCGTTGCATTAGCTCTAAAATTTAATTCATCGCTAACATCCGAATTGGCTATAGCTTTAAATTGTGCCGCAGCTTCTTTTATATTGCCTGAATAGGCGGTTTGATAAGCTAACAGATAATCCAGATACTGTTGTTGAGGGCCAGATAGTTGCTCGCGTTTTTGGCTTAGCTCAGCTAATAATGTGTCAAACTGAACAGAGTCTCTACTGCGGATGTCATCGGCCTGCTGTAATATTTCATCAACGGAATAATATTCGTCAGCCGCTAATGGGCTGACGAATATAAATAGACCAACTAAAAGAAATGTTAGCTTTAGGTTACAGCTGCTTTTCATAATAATAATGTCGCATTACCTTCTAGCTAACCAGAGCAGACTCTAGCTACAGATATCAGCAGTCTGAACATCAATTTGGCTTGGTGTATCGCCGTCATCATCATCATCTTCATCAGGAGTGCCGATCATCATGGTCATTTTTGTGGCGACATTCAGTTGTTGCTGCAAACTGCTTTTATCGCGATTTAACAGCGCTTGTTGCAATTCAGCCGATAGGCCGGACTGTTGAATGGCCTGGGCAAACTGAGCTTGATCTTGCAGATTGGCATCAATACCGATTTTTTCCAGTAGTTGAATAACGTTAGACATAAGTGTTCCTTTTTTGTTTAGGTTTATTGACTACTTAGCGTTGATAACAACTTATCCGAGTTTCGAAATATCCGGGTCATTCTACCGTTGTTTTGTCTAATTCTGCCAATCTTTTCATGACCTTTTCATTTTTAATCATGGCTATCGCGGGGGGAATAACTAAGGTAGTCGCCTGAGTAATGTCGGCATCAACCAAATCCGCCAATGAAATCACTTGTTTTCTAACTTTATCAATAGGTAACACCGCTGCTTCATAGAGGATCACCTGATGCTCTGGCGGATAATGTTGATATAATTGCTCTATTAAAATCTGTCGATAGGCTTTGCCCGTCGCATAGCGGGTGAGTTTTCTGTCACCGGCGACGGCCAGTTGCCACAAAATCAGATAACCGGCAGGATCGATAATGCGTTGATAGAACATCAGCTGACTGGTTTCAAAATGCTGGCAGCCAAACTTACCCGGATCAATCCGTAAATCTGCATACAAACAGTCTTCGGCAGAGATACCGGCTTCTATTTGAGCCGGGAAGTTTTCTTGCTCGGCAACTTCAATCACATCGCCGGCCACGCGGGCAAATACGCAAGGGTGACCATAAAAAGCGGCAACCACTTTTTTACCTGCGCGTACTTCTGTCATGATCGCTTCGACCATTTGTTTGTAGGTGTCATAGCGTGACTTACCTTCGGCATAGTAACTTTGTAAGCTGCGTACATCCGGGTTCATTTCGGTTACCCACATTTCGAATAAGCTATCAGCGGCCGCGCAAAATACCACATCAGCTTGCTCAATATGACTTTTACAAATGGGGCTGATATGCGCACCTAACTTCATCCCTAACCCAACACAGGTGATACTTGCTGACATGCTCTTTCCTTATTATCAATAAGTTGATTTTAATTACCCATTCAAACGGGTTTAACGTTATATTAAAACGGTAATATATTGAACTTAAAGGCGATTAAACAGGTTTATGTTGGAATATAACAGACTAACTCCTCATCAGTTGTCGGCCAAACCCAGCCGCAGATTAATTAATCAGGCATTAAAAGATGATAACGCCTTGAGTGCGACCTTTATCGGTCAGGACAGAGCCAGAACCGCGCTCGATTTTGGCTTGGGTATTGATGCCAGCGGCTATAATTTATATGTAATGGGCGAACCGGCAACAGGTCGTTTTACCTTAGTCGATGAATATATCACCAAGCATGTAAATACCCTATCGACGCCCGATGACTGGTGTTATATCAATAATTTTGATGATGAACGTGAGCCGGTAGCGATTCGTTTATCTGCGGGGGAAAGCAAGAAACTGTCTACCGAAATGGATTCATTAATTGATGAAATATTAGATACGTTTCCGGCCGCTTATGATAATCCCGGTTATCAGCGGAAGAAAGCCAGTATTAATCGCCAGTTTGATCAAAAATATGAAAAAGTGATCGAAGAGCTGGAAATTTTTGCACAAAATAACCAGGTCGCCTTATACGAAGAAAACAACAGTATTAGTTTTTCCCCGATTATTGATGGTAAACCCATTAATGATGAAGATTTTAGTCAAATGTCAGACGAGCAGCGTCAGCATTTTTATCAACTTATTGATCAACTGGAAAATCGTCTAAGCGAAAAGCTTATTGAGTTGCCTCAATGGAAAAGGGAAACATCGGAACAAATTCGTCAACTTAAACGGGAAACAGCGGAGCAGGGTATTAAACCCATACTGAAACAACTCGAACATAAATATGCAGGCGAGTTAGGTATTGTTAAGTTTTTGCATCAGTTAAAGCCCCATTTAATTGACACCGTAATGGAGATCCTGACTGAACAGAGCAAGGATGATAAACAGGATGAATATGATCGACGGGCGATTTTAGAAGAGCAATATTCACCAAACGTACTCATTTCACACCAAATTAATAGCGGTGCGCCGGTCATCTATGAGGCTAATCCTACTTACCAGAACCTATTTGGGCGTATTGAATACACCAGTATGCAAGGGTCGGTATATACCAATTATCGGATGATTCGAGCGGGGGCCGTGCATCGTGCAAATGGCGGTTATTTGCTGCTTGATGCAGATAAAATGATTCAACAGCCTTATGTTTGGGAAACCCTGAAACTGGCATTGAAACGAGGGGAAATGAAAATGGAGTTTCCCCAACAGGATGTGGGGATGGTCAATTCGATGACTTTAAATCCCCAATCAATTCCGATTCAAATTAAAGTTGTGCTGCTAGGCTCCCGTGATCTGTACTATAACCTGCAAGATTATGATGATGAGTTTGATGAATTATTTCGTGTGTTAGTGGATTTTGACTATGAAATTCCACTAGATAGAACCACCTTATTTGATTTTGTGGGACGGGTGCGTAGTCAAATTTATGCCATTGATTTGGCAGGGATCTCCACCAAAGCCATGTATCGGTTAGTGGAACATGGTTTACGTTTAGCAGAACATCAACACCGTTTGTCGGCTCGCTTTGCCGATATTATTGAATTGCTTAATGAAGCCAAATATTTTTGTCTACAGGCGCAAACTAGCACGTTGGACGCGGTCCATATTGAAGCGGCACTGGATGCCAAGACGTTACGTAGTGGTCGCATTAGCCAGTCATTGCTAGATGATATTAAAGAAGGCCAAATTCTGATCGCGACCAATGGTGAAGCGGTAGGCAAAGTGAATGGACTTACGGTCTTGGAAATCGGTGATAGCGTATTTGGAACCCCTGCCAGAATCACTTCAACGGTTTATGTGGGAGCGAACGGGGTCGTGGATATTGAGCGGGAAGTGGAGCTGGGCAAGTCCATTCACTCTAAAGGTGTCATGCTTTTAAGTGGCTATTTAGGCCATAAATATGCCCAGTTATTTCCATTAACCTTATCGGCCAATATTGCCTTGGAACAATCATATGGACATATCGATGGTGACAGTGCGTCGTTAGGAGAATTGATTGCCCTAATCTCGGCATTGACGGAAATTCCGGTTAAACAGAATCTGGCGGTTACCGGCTCCATCAACCAATATGGTGAGGTGCAAAGTGTTGGTGGCGTAAATGAAAAAATTGAAGGCTTTTTTAAACTCTGCGTGCATCGTGGGCTAACCGGTGAGCAAGGCGTTGTTATCCCTAAATCGAATCAAATTAACCTGATGCTGGATAAAGAGGTGATCGAAGCGGTAAAACGTAATCAATTTCATATTTATACGGTAGATAATGTCGATCAGGCCCTGGAAGTACTCATGGGCAAAGAAGCCGGACAAATTTCCAGTCGGGGGCGTTATCCTAAAAATAGCGTTAATTACGCCGCGGTTAGGCGCTTGTTAGCCATTGCGAGTATCGTAAATGGTACCGATGAAGATTGAACTGATGGGCGATGAGTGACAGGTTTTGAACCACAGACTGACTATTATTGGCTGCCAATTGCGATGTTCTCTGTATTTCCTTCGGCTCTGGGATTAATACGAATGAAATCTACAATTTTTGCTGTTGGCGCTTTAATCCCAGTGCTATGACTAGTCCTGCTGCTGCAATCAACCAAATGATACAGTCACCAAAACGTCGATAGGGCGTATTACTGCGAACATTTTCGACTTGGCTGGTTAGACTCGTTTCAACAAATTGAGGGGCTTTGGCAATAATCTCCCCACGATGATCGATAAACGCCGTAATACCGTTATTGGTCGCCCGTAATACCGGTAAAGCAAATTCTTTGGCACGCACTCTGGCTATTTCTAAATGTTGATGTGGACCGTGAGAGTCTCCAAACCACGCATCATTACTCAAGGTTAAAATAAAGTCGCTATCCTGATGCAAGTTGGCGCGAATTTGCTCAGGTAACACAATTTCGTAGCACAACGCGGGAACAAGATGATAGCCATTGGATTGCAAATTAGGCTGCTGATAAGCCCCACGACTAAAGGAAGACATGGGTAAATCGAAAATAGGGGCTAATCCCCGTAGCCATTTTTCCAACGGAATAAATTCACCAATAGGTAGCAAATGGTGTTTAGCATAGCGATTGCCATGATTATATTGATAATGACCTTGGTCATCCCCTTTGCTGACGCTACCTAAGCTAATAATACCGTTGTAGGCTTGATTGGTTTCAAAATTATAATTCAGGATGCCAGTGATTAAACCGGTGTGAGATTGTGCCGCGTCATTATCCAGTGTATGCAAATAATCCAGTGCCAGAGGTTCAAGTTTGGGAATCGCAGCTTCGGGCCAAATGATAATATCGCTATCCATTAAGGGTTGGCTTAACCGCTGATACATTTGCATGGTCGGCCAGTCTTGTTCTGGAACCCAACGCAAGCTTTGATGAATATTGCCTTGTATCATGCTGATTTTGACATCATTTTTATAGTCGCTAGCCCAATCTATTTGATTCAATACCAGCCCTGCTAACAGGCTGGTTATCCAAATAGAGGCAGTAGCCACATATTGCTTTTTAGGTAACCAGATAGCGGCACAGGTCGCCATCAGTATGATTATCACGCTGGTACCGGTTTGACCCAAAACCGGCAACCAACCCGCTAACGGACCATCGATTTGGCTATAGCCTAATGATAACCAAGGGAAACCGGTTAAGATCCAGCCACGTAATGCTTCACTGCTTAACCATAAACCCGGCGCGATTAGCGGCCAGTATTTGGGCTGACAATAGCGGCCGAGTATTTTGCTAAACAGCGCTGGGTAAATGGCTAGATAACCGCACAGTAACAACATTAAGCCCAGCGAAAAGACAATGGGCAAGCCACCATATTGGGCGATACTTACGTGGACCCAGCTGATCCCGGCACCAAACCAGCCCAGACCAAACCACCAGCCTAACCAGCCTTGTTTAATATTGCCCTGATTTAATAAATACAGGAACGCTCCCAGCGCAATAGGTGTGATATACCACTGTGAAAACGGAGCGAAACTAAAAGTGAGACTGACGCCACACAGCAGGGACAGTAGATAATTTTTCATTAACGACTAACTGTCATCCTGTTCTGATTGACTATCTTTGCTGCGGGTCACTTTTAATTGGATTAAGCGACGTTTATCCGCATTGGTAATTTTGAACTCAAAACCATTAATGGTGATTTCTTCATCACGTTCAGGCATATGACCAAAAGCATTTAGCACAATACCACCGATTGTATCGGCTTCTTCTTCATCAAAATCGGTATTGAAGTAGTCATTAAAATCATCCACTTCGGTTAATGCTCTAACCGTATAGGTGTTTTTATTTAATGGCCGAATATCTTCGCTATTGCTTTCATCATCATCATGTTCGTCTTCTATTTCACCGACAATTTCTTCCAGAATATCTTCAATGGTGACAAGGCCGGAAACACCACCATATTCATCAACCACAATAGCCATATGGTAGCGTTTTTGACGAAACTCTTTGAGAAGGACATCTACTCTTTTACTTTCCGGTACGATTACCGCAGGACGTAAAATATCTTTGAGGACGACTTTACGATCAGCACAAAATGCGTATTCGAGTAAATCTTTGGCTAACAAGATCCCTTCAATATGATCTTTATCTTCACTGATTATGGGAAAGCGGGAGTGGGCAGAGTCGAGTAGAATAGGTAAAAACTCTTCGACCGTTTCATTAATATTGATTGTTACCATCTGTGCACGGGGGATCATGATATCCCGAACTTTCATTTCGGCAACATCCAGTACACCTTCGATCATTTCTCGTGTACCGGGATTAATGACTTCACGTTGTTCTGCGTCGGTAATGACTTCAACCAGTTGCTCTCTATTTTGCGGTTCTCCGGTAAAAGTCTGTACAAATTTGTCCAGCCAGCCTTTTGAAGAACCGTTACTAGAGTGGGGGTTGTCTTCGCTCATAAATTCCTAATTTTACTGACATTTTCTGTCAGTATTGCCTTACCTGATAATAGTTTGAATAGTGTTGACAAATACATCAAACGAGTTTGCAAAGGGCTATAATTCCCGATCTTGATAGGGGTCGTCAATCTCTAATTTTGCCAACAAGGCAATTTCGAGTGTTTCCATTTCCTGTGCATCAGCATCATCTATATGGTCGTAGCCTAATAAATGCAAGGTACCATGCAAAATCATATGCGCCCAATGGTCGATTTCCTTTTTGTGTTGTTGAGCGGCTTCATCGGCGACTACCGGTGCACAGACAACTAAATCTCCCAGTAGATCCAGGTCAATACCCGGCGGCGCTTCAAAGGGAAAAGACAACACATTGGTTGGCTTATCTTTGCCGCGATAATCGCGATTTAATTGTTGGCTTTCGGCACAATCGACTACACGAATAGTGATTTCGGCTTGGGGAATATCAAGTTGGGTAAAACACAGATCCAGCCATTGTTGGATCTGTGCTTGAGCAGGAATAGTCGATTGTTGGGTGGCGACTTGCAGATCGATGATAGCCGTCACTAATTACCCTTTTCCTGCTGTTTTAGCTTTTCCATTTGAAGATCGTGATTTTCGTAGGCCTGGACAATGCGTGCCACTACCGGATGGCGCACGACGTCGTTGGCATTAAAGAAATTAAAAGAAATATCTTGTACATCTTTTAATACTTCAATCACGTGACGCAAACCCGAACGGGCACCACGAGGCAAATCGACTTGCGTAATATCACCGGTAATCACAGCTTGAGAGTTAAAACCAATCCGGGTCAGGAACATTTTCATCTGTTCTACGGTGGTATTCTGACTTTCATCTAAAATGATAAACGCATCGTTCAGGGTACGACCACGCATGTAGGCCAGTGGTGCCACTTCAATAACATTACGTTCAATCAATTTTTCGACTTTCTCGAATCCAAGCATTTCAAATAGCGCATCGTAAAGCGGACGCAAGTAGGGATCGACTTTTTGTGACAGATCGCCAGGTAGGAAACCCAGTTTTTCACCGGCTTCTACTGCGGGACGAGTTAATAATATGCGACGAATTTCCTGGCGTTCCAGTGCATCGACGGCACAAGCAACCGCTAAATAGGTTTTACCGGTTCCCGCTGGACCAACACCAAAAGTAATATCGTGATTAACGATATTTTTAACATATTGTGACTGATTTGGATTGCGTGGTTTGATAATGCCACGACGGGTTTTTATATGAACTTCTTTGCCATACTTGCCCGATTCGGCTCGTTCCAGACACTTGGCTTCCTGAATTGCCAAATGCACGGTTTCCGGATCCAATTCAGGAATTTTGCCCTTAATGGGTTGGGTTTCGATATACAACAATTTTAATAGCTCAGCGACCGCATTGGCTTGCTGGGTTTCACCCAATACCCGGAATTCATTGGTTCGATAAGAAATCTCTACGCCTAATCGACGCTCAATTTGCTTTAAATTGTCGTCCAGTGGACCACATAAGGCGGATAAACGCTTGTTATCACTGGGTTCGAGTAAAATATCGTTACTGATTAGCTTGTTCGCCAATGCTTAATGCTCCTAATGGGGAATAAATTGACCCACGCCAAGTGGATCGGGTTGTGAATGAGCTTGCTTCGCCAGAATTTGATCCGGTGACGTATTGACCCTCAGATCCATTTGTTGTTCGGTACGTAATACCGTACCACGCAATGAATTACTGAAAACGTCAGTAATTTCCACGTCAACAAACTGGCCGATCATATTCGGAGTGCCTTCAAAGTTAACAACGCGATTATTCTCGGTACGGCCACTGAGTTCCATTGGATTTTTCTTGGATGGGCCTTCAACTAAAATACGTTGTTCGGTGTCAATCATGTTGCGGGCAATGCGCAATGCTTGTTGATTGATCCGTTGCTGTAACAGCTGTAACCGTTGCTTTTTGGTTTCTTCGCTCACATCGTCTGGCAAATCTGCCGCAGGTGTACCCGGGCGTGCGCTGTAGATGAAACTGAAGCTTAAATCAAAATCAACTTGCTGGATCAGGTTCATGGTTGCTTCAAAATCTTCGTCGGTTTCACCGGGGAAGCCAATAATAAAATCAGAAGACATGCACAGATTCGGCCGAACCTTTTTTAACTTACGAATTTTAGACTTATATTCAATCGCAGTATGGCCACGTTTCATCAACGCCAAAATACGATCTGACCCACTTTGTACTGGCAAATGTAAATGATCCACTAACTCCGGAATACTGGCGTAGGCATCAATAATGTCGTCAGTAAACTCAACCGGATGCGACGTGGTATAACGAATACGATCAATGCCGTCGATTGAGGCGACTAATTCAAGTAACTCGGCAAAGGTGCATACGCTTCCGTCATGATTAGTCGCACGGAACGCATTGACGTTTTGACCAAGTAAATTGACTTCACGTACACCTTGTTCGGCTAATTGAGCGATTTCAAAAAGTACATCATCGGCAGGGCGACTGACTTCTTCACCACGGGTATATGGCACCACACAGAAAGTACAGTATTTCGAGCAACCTTCCATTATTGATACAAAAGCGGACGGACCATCAGCACGAGGCTCAGGTAAGCGGTCAAACTTTTCAATTTCCGGGAAGCTAATATCCACGATTGGTGATTTTTCACCGCGAACGTGATTGATCATCTCCGGTAAGCGATGCAATGTCTGAGGGCCAAATACCATGTCTACGTAAGGGGCACGCTGACGAATCACATCACCTTCCTGTGATGCGACACAACCACCGACACCGATGATTAAGTCCGGGTTATGCTGTTTCAGGTTTTTCCAGCGACCTAATTGATGAAACACCTTCTCCTGCGCTTTTTCGCGGATAGAACAGGTATTTAATAGGATAACATCTGCTTCTTCAGCAGCGTCAGTAAGCTGGTAGCCATGAGTCGAGTCGAGCAGATCGGCCATTTTTTCCGAATCGTACTCGTTCATCTGGCAGCCCCAAGTTTTAATAAATAATTTCTTAGTCATTCGGCTTTATCTACGATGCTTTTGCATTAAAAATAGCCGACAATTTTAACGTTTATTTGCCCGAAACACCAGCTGTGTATTGACTAACCAGCTGCGATGTTTACTTCACTGATAATCAATAAAAAAGTCACTGCCGCAATATTACCTGCGGCAATGACCCAGGGAGACGTTTGTTCAATAATGAACAGAGGACACACCTGATGCGATTAGGTCGTCTGCTGTTGGGTAACCGTTAACGACTGGCTAGAACGGTAACTTGTTGTTCTTGGCTATCATTAAATTGTTCCAGATCACTTCCCACTTGTCGCAGGTTAGCTTGACTGGCTTGCTGCACTGCAACCACTACCTGATAATTCATCTCTTGAGATAAATGTTCATAATGGCGTTTCAACGGATCTTGTTGGTTGACAAAGTCGTAACTAAATACATATCGTTGCATCGCCTGAGCGGTAGGGTTTTGTTCTATCGCTATTGCCGGATTAAGGGAAATAGCGGTCATGATAAAAGTTGCGTATAAGTTTTTCATGGTCTGTCTCTTGTCTGTGTATGGTTGATCTCCGTGTTCAAGATATAAGTATGTGCAATGAAGCAAAAAGTTGTTTTTCTGATGTAATAAAGTATGTCGAGAAGGGGTTTTAGACTCTGTTTGTTACATTCATTTGCATAAATGCCAGTGAGCTTGATAATGCTATCGTCGTGGTTGGTTTTTGGATTTTAAAATGCAGCAATATGATGTCATCGTGGTGGGCGGAGGAATGGTGGGAGCCACTGCCGCTTTAGGGTTAGTGAAAGCTGGATTATCCGTCGCGTTAATCGAACAGCATATTCCTGATGCCTATAATCCTGATCAACCACCAGATTTACGGGTCTCAGCTATTAGTTTAGGGTCAGAACGTTTATTGCAGCAGCTTGGTGCGTGGGATTATATTCAAAATATGCGGTTGTGCGTGTATCGTCGCTTGGCGGTTTGGGAAAAGGAACAGATGCGCACTGATTTTTGTGCCGCTGATCTTGGTGTTGAACATTTAGGCCACATTGTCGAAAACCGACTGGTACAACTCGGCCTGTTACAAGCATTCAACGCTTATTCGAATGGTTGCTTAATCGCGGCGACTCGTATTGCCTCTTTTGACTTTAGCGACCGCCCAGTGGTGCATTTAGCCGATAAAACCACTTTACAGGCTGACTGGATTGTAGGCGCTGATGGTGCTAATTCTGCGGTACGTAAAGCGGCCGAGATAGGTGTGTCGGGATGGCAATATCAGCAACATGCACTTGGTATTACGATTAAGACCGATGCGCAGCAGCAGGATATTACCTGGCAACAATTTACCCCGAATGGTCCTGTTGCATTTTTACCTCTGTATAATCAGTTTGCATCGTTGGTCTGGTATCACAATGCAGAACGAATTGCTCAGTTAAAACAATTATCCCATCAACAACTTAAAGTTGAGATACAAAAAGCTTTCCCCCCCGAATTGGTGGATTTTGCAATATTACAAGTGGGGAGTTTTCCTCTCAGTCGAATGAGCGCCAATCGCTATAGTCACAGGCGAGTTGTATTAATTGGTGATGCTGCACATACCATTAATCCGTTAGCCGGGCAGGGCGTTAATTTAGGATTTAAAGATATTCAATGTTTGCTTGAGCTAGTTGAACAACAGGGGATACCGCAGCACCTTGATGATATACAACAATTATTTAGTCGCTATCAACGGATTAGGCGTCGCGATAATTTACTGATGAGTGGTGGTATGGATGTGCTCTATCAGACCTTTAGCAATGATATTTTACCGATTAAATGGTTACGCAATGGGGTATTGGGCGCAACCAATAAAATTACGCCGGTTAAAAATCAACTAATGAAATACGCCTTAGGGATCAGCCGTTAGCTTGATCCCATATGCCTTTTTCAGTTTCGCCCTGAATTAAGCACTGACCGGTTTTATAGTCAGGCGTGTGACCTTTATCACGTGACGCAAAATAATCGCGGGTAATGGATACAATGGTCGGGGTTAGCCAGATTATTGCGATAACGTTGATGACAGTCATTAATCCCAGCGCCACATCGGCCATTACCCACACTCTCGGTAGTGATGCAGATGAACCCCACAAAACCATGACCAAATAAGCAATAGTAAAGCCAATGCGCCCCATTTTGTTGTCTAGTTTAAACATATGCAGGTTGGATTCAGCATAAGCATAATTAGCCACGACTGAACTAAACGAAAACAGACAAATTGCTGCTGCGACAAAATCTGTTCCACCAGCACCAATATGAAATGTCATGGCATCTTGTGTCATGCGGATCCCTTCCATTTGTTCACCGGCTCCACCCCCTGCGAGTAAAATAATAAAAGCCGTACAACTGCATAAAACCAGCGTGTCGATAAACACCCCAAGCATTTGTACCATGCCTTGCGATACCGGGTGATTAGGATTTGGCGTGGCAGCGGCAGCAGCCTGAGGAACACTGCCCGAACCCGCTTCATTAGAATACAACCCGCGTTTGACACCATGCTGAATAGCTGCGCCTATTGTCCCTCCAGCGGCCTCATTCAATCCAAATGCTGAGGTAACAATGTTATATAAAACGCCGGGTATCGCATCGAGATTCCATAATGTGATGGCAAGGGTAACCAATACATAGCCAAGCCCCATAAAGGGCACAATTAATTGAGAAAAATTTGCAATGCTGCGCAGACCACCGACGACGATAATACCGGCAATAGCCGCTATCACAAGCCCGGAATAAAGAGGCGGAAAACCATAAGCATGATTTAATGCATCAGTGATTGAGTTGGCTTGCACAGAGCTAAAGACCAACCCATATCCAAGAAAAATACACACCGAAAAGGCAATCGCTAACCAGCGTTTATTTAAACCCTGCTGAATGTAGTAAGCGGGACCACCGCGGAACTCACCGTTGTCATCACGAATTTTATATAACTGGCCTAATGCGCTTTCGGCAAAACCGATAGCCATACCGAGTAGGGCGATTACCCACATCCAAAAAATAGCGCCAGCGCCACCCACTGAAATTGCCACTGCCACTCCAGCTAAATTACCTGTACCCACCCGCGCTGATAAACTGGTGCATAAGGCTCCAAAAGAACTGATGCCTGACTTTCCACCATGAGTACTTCCCCGCATGACACTAAACATATGGCCAAAGTGGCGGAACTGGATAAAATCCAGTTTAAAGGTAAACCATACGCCAGCCGCGATAAGCATGATTAGTAAAACGTAATAGTTCCAAAGCAGGGAATTAATGGCGCCAATAATTTGATCAAACAAAACAGATCCTTAAGGGATTTTTATAGGTTATTTTAAAGTAAGATAATGTCTTTTAGTTTTCCGGCTGTCCAGTGACAATTTTTAGATGTTGGTCATTGAATGATACCAATAAAAAAGCCCGCTATAAGCGGGCTTTCTTATTTAATATGGCTGGGGTAGCTGGATTCGAACCAACGCATGACGGGATCAAAACCCGTTGCCTTACCGCTTGGCGATACCCCAGTTGTTTGTTTAGAGTTTTGCTAAAAGATTTCTCAATTAAGAGTACGGGTTCAGATTCCCCGTTACCTTTTGGCAATACACCTATTCGGGTATGTTACTCAATGTTTTTAGATATTAAGAATAAACTTTATTTATTCGTAAATCTAGAATATGGCTGGGGTAGCTGGATTCGAACCAACGCATGACGGGATCAAAACCCGTTGCCTTACCGCTTGGCGATACCCCAGTTGTTTTGTTTAGAGTTCACTAAAAAGTTTACCTGTACGGGTTTTGATTTCCCGTTACCTTTTGGCGATACTCCAGTTGTTTTGTTTAGAGTTTCACTAAAAAGTTTACTAAACGTTTTTACTCAGAACTTTGAAATTATCTTAAGCAAAAATCTATTAAATAAATGGTGCGGAAGGAGAGACTTGAACTCTCACGCCCTAGGGCACTGGAACCTAAATCCAGCGTGTATACCAATTTCACCACTTCCGCACTTGCCTCGAATGGTGGCTACGGCGAGATTTGAACTTGCGACCCCAGCATTATGAGTGCTGTGCTCTAACCAACTGAGCTACGTAGCCATTCGAGAGGCGCGTATTATGCTCATCTGCCCAAAGGTCGTCAACCCCTTTTTTGGCGTAAAATGTTTGATTGCCTAGTATATGTTCAACCTTGGGGCCAGATATAAAAAAGCCCACTAAAAAGTGGGCTAGATTGAATGTTTTAGCGGCAGTTGGTTTTACAACTGTGGCGTAACCTGCGCCCTGTTATCAGAAAAACGGCTCAGCAGTAATGATGATAACAGGCCAACAGACCTGATCATTAAACATTAAAACGGAAGTGGATCACATCACCATCTTTAACAATATAGTCTTTGCCTTCCAGACGCCATTTACCGGCATCTTTTGCACCTTGTTCACCCTTGAACTCGATATAGTTATCAAAGCCGATAATTTCCGCTCGAATAAAGCCTTTTTCAAAGTCGGTATGAATTTTACCTGCAGCTTGTGGGGCTGTAGAGCCTTCAGGGAAAGTCCATGCACGCACTTCTTTAACACCAGCGGTGAAATATGTTTGCAGGTTTAATAATTCATAACCGCCACGAATAACCCGGTTCAATCCCGGTTCTTCAAGTCCCATCTCATCCAGAAACTCTTTTTTATCCGCGTCATCCAGTTCGGCTATTTCAGACTCGATAGCCGCACACACCGCCACGACAACCGCATTTTCTTTTTCGGCGATGGCACGAACTTTATCCAGATAGGGGTTGTTTTCGAAGCCGTCTTCGTTGACGTTGGCGATATACATAATGGGTTTCAGCGTTAACAAATTCATATAGCTGATAGCGGCTTTTTCTTCCTTGCTTAAGTCTAAAGCACGCAACAGGTGACCTTCATTTAACTGAGGTGTTAATTTTTCTAATACTTTGAGTTCAAATTTAGCATCCGCATCACCACTTTTGGCACGCTTACCGACACGGAGAATAGCTTTTTCAACGCTATCCAAGTCAGCCAGAGCCAATTCGGTATCGATTACTTCAATATCTTGTTGAGGATCAACCTTACCGGCAACGTGGACAATATTATCGTCTTCAAAGCAACGCACCACATGGCCAATCGCATCCGTTTCACGAATGTTAGCCAAAAATTTATTACCTAAGCCTTCACCTTTAGATGCTCCTGCTACTAAGCCGGCAATATCAACAAATTCCATCGTGGTGGGAATAATGCGTTGTGGATTAACAATTTGGGCTAACGCATCCAGGCGCAGATCGGGAACCGGCACTACACCGGTATTCGGCTCGATAGTACAGAAAGGAAAGTTAGCTGCTTCAATGCCTGCTTTAGTTAACGCATTGAACAAGGTAGATTTACCCACATTAGGCAAACCGACTATGCCACATTTAAACCCCATTTTTCTTTCCTCGTATTAACTAATTTAATTGGTTTATTCGGCTTTAAAACTATGCAATCGATTCATTGCCAGAGTGATGCCGTCTTTTACTAAAATCTCAGTGCAACGTACCGCTTCATCGATAGCTGCTTCTATTAGTTGTTGTTCATTCTGTGGCGCTTTGCCTAATACATAACCCGTAACCTGACTTTTATGTCCCGGATGTCCGATACCAATGCGTAGTCGGTGAAAGTTTTTATTATTGGCCATTTTACTGACAATATCGCGAATACCATTTTGACTGGAACTACCGCCTGTTTTTAGCTTGGCGACACCCGGTGGTAAATCGAGTTCATCAAAAGCAACTAAAATACTTTCGACATCAATACGATAAAAATTGGCTAACTTGGCAACCGCTTGACCACTTAAGTTCATATAGGTGGTCGGGATCATCAATCTGATCTCTTTATTATTGATTACAGTACGACAGGTGCGTGCTAAAAATTTATTTTCTACAACCAGTGGTGAATTGTAATAGTGGGCCAGTGCTTCAACATACCATGAGCCGGCATTATGGCGTGTATTTTGATATTCGGGGCCTGGATTACCCAGGCCCACAATAAGTTTAATGTCAGACAAAAGAGTTGCCTTAAAACTTATTCAGCAGCGTCTTCTTCGCTTTCATCTTCAGCGTCAACGCTTGTACCTTTGGCTACTTTAACAGTAACAACGGCTTGGTCATGGCTTTCACCTTTAGCTAGTTCAACCAAAGAAACGCCTTTAGGCATGGTTAAATCAGACAAGTGCAGGGTTTGACCTAGTTCGATATTGAGCAAGTCAACTTCGATAAACTCAGGTAAGTCCTTAGGCAAACAAGAAATTTCTACGTCAGCCATGTGGTGTTCTGCGTGACCACCGTGAATTTTGATTGCATCCGCTTTATCTTCATTGATGAAGTGTAAAGGAATGTGAGTAGTAACAGCTTGCTTGGCATCTACGCGCAAAAAGTCGATATGAGTAACTTTTAACTTGTATGGGTGACGTTGCATGTCTTTTACTAATGCTTCTACTTTTTTACCACCGATATTCAACGTTAATACGTGTGAATAGAAGGCTTCGAAGTCTTGAGCTTGGATAACTTTGTTGTGATCCAGAGTCAAAGAAACGGCTTCTTTACCGGCTCCGTATAGGATCGCAGGTACTTTGTTCTCATGACGTAGGCGGCGGCTCGCACCTTTCCCCAAGTCTGTACGAACTTCTGCGTCCAGATTAAAAATTGCTTCAGGCATAAATTACTCCAAAAAAATGAATGTTGTGTGCTTTTGCGACCAAAGCCCACATGAGTCCCAAAAAAGGGCGGCGAATTCTACCACTAGGCTATTTTATTAACAATAACAAAAGAGGGATAAATACACCCTAGTGCCGATTTATAAGTAAAATGCCGCGTTAATCCGCGGCATTGGTTTAAAACTGGACAGGAAAACTAATGATGTCTTTGACGACGGCTAATAAACCCGAGTCCTAGAGTTAATAATAATAACGTCGAAGGCTCAGGAATGGGATTGCTTGACGACGGGATAACTTGATAAGCAATATCGACCAATCCGTAATTTGCATTGTTAATCGCATTGCTAGGATTTGAGTTACTGTTACAGCTGTTACAATAGCGAGTTTCAATATATTCAATATCGCCATCGGGCATCGTACTTTGATCAAAGCTAAAGTAGTAAGGTGCATCGGTCGGGCTGAACAGCGAAACAAAATATTCATTGCCGTTAAGTAATGTAACAGGCGCAATATCAAACCATTCCCAACCGTCACTGCTATCGCTAGCATTGGTGCTGGCAATTACGCTGTTACTGGCCAAATCCCACAGATTAATAGTAAATTCCGAGGCATCGGCTGAAGGAGTATGTAAACCTAACTGGGAAACCCACACATCCTCAATATTGACTTTAAATACCCAGCCTCGTAGCCATCCAGCATCGGTATTGTCATTGATATAAAAACTTGAATTAACTTCGCCTAATCCGGAAATGAGACTGGCATTTGCCCATCCACTGATGAATAGGATTGATAAAGAAAATAACGGCAACAACTTCTTCATGTTTAATTTCCTGATATTCTACGACTTGACTTACAGCACAATTGCGCCAATTTAAAATTAAAGCAAAATATATGCCTTTTTTATAATCCTTATTATTCAATAGGTTAGGGTGAGTTAAAACGGTATGATATTGGATGTGTAAAATAAGCCGACACTAAAGTGTCGAAAAATTAAACAGTTGTTGATAAGGCGGTTTGGCGTGTTATGACAGATATAAAAATGCCGCTTAATGTAGCGGCACTTTATTATTTTGCAAGTTTGAATCTGGATGCTTGATATTTAATACTCAAACATCGCTGAGATAGATTCTTCGTTACTTACCCGACGAATGGCTTCGGCCAGCATATTCGATAAGGTTAATTGACGAACATTAGGCAAGGCTCTAATTTCCGGGCATAACGGAATACTGTCGGTAACGATAAATTCGTTAATGACTGAATCCATAATATTTTGTTTGGCATTACCGGAGAATATCGCGTGAGTAGCATAGGCAAAAACCCGTTTGGCTCCATGCTCTTTTAATGCCGCGGCGGCTTTACATAACGTGCCACCAGTATCAATCATATCATCGACAATAATACAGTCACGATCTTGTACATCACCGATAATATGCATGACTTGGGCAACATTCGCTTTAGGTCGACGCTTGTCAATAATGGCTAAATCCACATCGTTCATTAGTTTGGCTAGAGCACGTGCACGCACAACACCACCAATATCCGGTGAAACCACGACTGGGTTATGGAATTCGCGATTGCGCATATCTTCCAATAAAATGGGGGTACCAAAAGCGTTATCCACTGGTACGTCAAAGAAACCCTGAATTTGCTCTGCATGCAAGTCGATAGTTAAGACTCGATCCACACCCACGTTAGACAGAAAGTCTGCCACTACTTTGGATGTAATAGGTACCCGTGCGGAACGGACTCGTCTATCCTGACGGGCATAACCAAAGTAGGGGATTACCGCGGTAATACGACCGGCTGAAGCTCGTCGCAAGGCATCGATCATCACGATCAATTCCATTAAATTGTCGTTAGTCGGTGCACAAGTGGATTGAATAATAAACACATCGGAACCACGGACATTCTCGTGGATTTCTACACTGATTTCACCGTCGCTGAAACGTCCTACGCTGGCATGACCCAGCTTAGTATAAAGTCGGTCGGCCACTTTCTGGGCAAGTTCTGGTACTGCATTACCAGCAAAAAGTTTCATATCTGGCACTATATAGCCCTCGGAGGTGAAATTGAAATAATGGCTGGGATTTGGTGATGCCCAGTTGTTCGTTTAGCCAGTTACATTGTGGTTATGATGTTTCAGTTCAGTGAGCAACTCATGTAATGGCGAACGATTTACGCCTTTGGCCACAAAACCTGAAAACTCAGCGGGTAGCTGTTGTAAACAACGGTTGGCTGAAATTTCATCATCAAACATCGCAAACACACATGCGCCTGTGCCTGTCATCCTCGACGGCGCGTATTCTATCAACCAGTTAAAGGCTTTTGCAACTAAAGGCTGTTGGGCAAACACCACTTTTTGACAGTCATTTTGGGTACGGTTAAAGCTGTACTCGTCCAGATTTATGACATTTGTGTTACGGGGTAAGTCGCTTGCAGCAAATATTTCTGCGGTACTTACATGGCAATTGGGAGTTACTACAACAAAATAGTATTGGGGCTGAATGGACGGAATTAATTTTTCCCCGACACCTTCGGCAAAAGCGGTATTGCCTTCCACAAATACCGGCACATCCGCGCCCAGAGTTAATCCCATTTGGGCTAATTCAGTTACAGAAAAATCCAGTCCCCAAAGGTAGTTTAAACCAACCAATACGGTGGCTGCATTAGAAGAACCACCGCCGATACCACCACCCATAGGCAACTTTTTATCTAACCAGATATTGGCTCCCATCGGACAACCCGACCATTGTTTTAATAACATCGCGGCACGAATAATCAAATTATCATCATCAGGTACACCGGCTAATGGGGTCATTAACCTTAGTTGCGGGTCTGCGGTTATTTCAAAACGTAATGTGTCGCCGTAATCTAATAGTTGAAACAAACTTTGTAATTGATGATAGCCATCGGCCCGTTGGCCGGTAATATGTAAAAATAAGTTCAGTTTGGCCGGAGAAGGCCAGTTAATTAGTTGGTTTGCCATTGATTTATTCTTAATATAATTCGTCGTTGTTGCTTTTTAAGGCGAATTTCGTGAGGGAGCACGGTATGTTTCACCGGTTGATAATTATTGTAGCTGACGGTCCAGCCATCGTAACGCAGTTCACTGATCCAGCCAGAATCTGACCAGGTTACTTTTTCAAGTCCCGTCGTTTGCCCTTTAATCCAAGTGCGCAGTTGCTTGACCGGAATCCGCCAACCAGTAAGCTGAGTTAACAGTTCGGTGGCATTAATCGCGGTGTAATGCCCCTCATCCATGTCCAATGTAGCCACTTGTGGTTGTTGTTCTAGGTGTAAAATACTGGTGCCAATAAAAGTGCGTAAATCTAAACTAAACATGGTTGGTTGTTGTTGCCAGGTAAAGTTAGCACTGTGTTTTTGCTGTTCATCGATGTAGGCCAGACGGCCTTCAATTTGCCAATTAGTGATTTTTTCCAATTGTTGTTGATGTAATTGACTATCCAGTGGGGCATCTGGCAGAAAAGGGCGACTGCTACAGGCGCTAAGTAGCAATATGATTAAGCTTGGGACGATAAATTTCATAGTATTCTTATTGTTTTTCATAGGATGATATGGGAACACAGTGTTAGCGATGCTTTCAATAGTTTTAGCTTTTACGTACAATGCAGCGCTGAACTGACGTCAAACTGTCTGATTCAAATCCCTAACCCCTTTCACTAGCATAACGACAAGTTGCATGAGTCTTATTGTATTAGGAATTAACCATAAAACTGCGCCGGTTGATATAAGAGAAAAAGTTTCTTTCTCTACTGAACAGTTGATTGAGGCATACCGCAGTTTACAGCAAAGTACCGGATGTCTGGAATCGGTGATCCTGTCGACTTGTAATCGTACAGAGATTTATTGTTATTTTGAACAAACTGGTGAAAGTCTGTTATCAGGATGGCTAGCTGAATATCACCAATTAGATATCGAGCAATTAAATAGTGTTAGTTATCAGTATCAGGATCAACAAGCTATTACCCATGTAATGCGCGTAGCAAGTGGTCTTGATTCCATGGTGTTAGGCGAGCCACAAGTGTTAGGGCAGCTTAAGCAGGCTTTTTCCAGTGCCAAAAATACCGGCAATATTGGTTCCAATTTTGAGCGACTGTTTCAACAGAGTTTTTCAATTGCCAAAAAAGTTCGTACCGATACCGACATCGGTGCTAATTCAGTTTCGGTGGCCTATTCTGCGGTACAGCTCGCCAAACATATATTTGGCTCGTTACAACAAAGCCATGTACTGCTAATTGGGGCTGGCGAAACTATCGAGTTAGTCGGACGACATTTGAAAGAGCAACAAGTGAGTCGAATGACGGTGGCGAACCGCACTATCAGTCGCGCAAAAACTGTTGCGGAACCGTTGGAAGCTGAGGTGATTACCTTGGCTCAGGTGCCCAATCATTTAAGTGAAGCCGATATTGTCATTACCTCAACGGCTAGTCAGTTACCCATTTTAGGTAAAGGTATCGTCGAGCGAGCGTTGCGGGATAGACGTCAAAAACCGATGTTTATGGTGGATTTGGCTGTACCACGAGATATTGAGCCGGAAGTCAGTGAATTAAGTGACGCTTATTTGTATAGCGTGGATGACTTGCAACAAATTATCGAACAGAATATGGCGAGTCGCCAAGACGCAGCCGCTGAAGCAGAACAGATGATTGCTCAACAGGTGGAACACTATTTACAATGGAACCGATCGCTGGATTCCATTGACGTGCTGCGTGAATACCGTGAGCAGAGTGAAAAAATTAAACAGAAATTACAAGAACGAGCATTAAACCAGTTATCGGAAGGGCAAAATGCCGAACAAATTATTTTGGAACTGGCGAATAAATTAACCAATAGCCTCATTCATGCACCCACTAAAGCGATTAAGCAGGCCGCTCAGCAAGCTGATCATCAGGGCGTGAGCAAAATTCGCGGTATTCTTGGGCTGGATACCGACTAATTCAGGAACATTATGAAAGAATCTGTTATTCGTAAGTTAGAATCGTTAGTTGAACGATTTGAAGAAGTTCAGGCGCTATTGAGCGATCCTTCGGTTATTTCTGATCAAGATCGATTCAGAAATTTATCCAAAGAATATGCCCAGCAAGAGCCTACCGTTAAGTGTTTTAGAGACTATCAACAATCCTTGGATGATTTGCAATCGGCTAAAGAGATGTTGCTTGAAGATGACGCTGAAATGCAGCAAATGGCGAAAGAAGAGTGTGCCTTAGCCGAACAGCAAATTGAGCAATTTGAAACGCAATTACAGATCCTGTTATTACCTAAAGATCCCAACGATGACCATAACTGCTTTTTGGAAATCCGTGCCGGGGCGGGAGGAGATGAAGCCGCCATTTTTGCTGGTGATTTGTTCCGTATGTACAGCCGCTATGCAGAAACGCAACGTTGGAAACTGGAAATTGTCAGTGCCAATCATGGTGAACATGGCGGTTACAAGGAAATTATTGTCAATGTTGTTGGTGATGGGGCTTACGGAATACTTAAGTTTGAATCAGGTGGCCACCGGGTGCAACGGGTACCGGAAACAGAATCACAGGGCCGTATTCATACGTCGGCGTGTACCGTGGCCGTGTTGCCTGAAGTGCCCGAATCCGAAGCAATTGAAATCAACGCCGGAGATTTGCGGATTGATACCTTCCGTGCCAGTGGTGCTGGGGGACAGCACGTCAACAAAACCGATTCAGCTATACGTTTAACCCACATTCCGACCGGTTTGGTGGTGGAATGTCAGGATGAACGTTCACAGCATAAAAATCGCGCCAAGGCCATATCCGTGCTTCAGGCTCGTTTGAATCGTCTGGAACAGGATAAACGTGACGCCGAAGAAGCCTCTACCCGAAAAAGTCTGGTGGGCAGTGGCGACCGTTCCGAGCGCATTCGTACTTACAATTTCCCGCAAGGTCGAGTGACCGATCATCGTATTAATTTAACCTTATATAAGCTCGATGAAGTGATTGAAGGGGACTTGAACGCCATCTTTGAACCGATCAGACAGGAACATCAAGCCGATCTGTTAGCCACCTTGGCCGATGACTGATATTCAATCAGCCTTAAACTGGGCTCGGAACGAGCTCAGTGAATATGATAGTCCTGCATCGGAAGCCAGTATTTTATTGTGTCATTGCTTACAATGCCCGAGCGTTTATCTGCACACTTGGCCGGAAAAAACACTAGAACCAACCCCGTTAAACCAATTTCAGCAATTGGTGTACGAGCGTAAAAAAGGCCAGCCGATTGCCTATTTACTCGGTTATCGCGATTTTTGGACCTTACGTCTGAAGGTTTCCAGCCATACCTTAATCCCC
>NZ_JBLWWF010000022.1:0-69725 GCF_048268085.1 Neptunicella sp.
TGCAATGGTCACTTTATGCAGTATGCGACTACCGGCAAACACCCCAATAAAGGCCGAAATACTGGCACAACTAACCAATTGCCAATCGATCTGCTCCCAACTAGTGTGATGCCAGCCATACACGCCTATTCGAGCTACATCTACTAATATGGCCAACATCACACCGGTCGCAATAAATTGCTGCTTAGTTAAACCGGATTTTAATAAAAACATACTTCTGAAAGCCCCTTGATGTCCAGATAGTCCACCAAAAAAACCACTCAAGGCACCACCAACAGGCAAATAGCGAGAAGGCATTTGGATAGCATTAAAACGTGGAGACAATTCCAGTAGCACAAAGCCAATAATCAAAATACCCACCAATGCTTTTATCGCAACGATCTGCACGGTAGCATCAGCCAATGAATACTCAAACAAAGGGGGCGCGGTGGATAAATATTCCAGAATAAAGGCACCGATAAAGGCAAATAACACTGCTGGGAGGCCAAAAGTGAAAAACACTGTCCAATGAGTCTGGCGGGCAAATAACGCCCCCTTGAATACATTATTGGCCAAATGCACCATAGCAGTGATCGCGATGGCAATATCCAGCGGAAAAAACAGTGCCACAACCGGCATTAGCAAGGTGCCCAAACCAAATCCGGAAAACAGCGTCAATCCAGCAGCACATAATGCAGCAATGGACACAATCAAAATATCCAGACAACGCCTCCAATAGCCAATCTGCCAATATCGTTAATGGCGCGGATACTAAAACGTATGAGTTACATTATGATGACAATCCGGTCAGTGGTTGCTTTTCCGGGATTGTTTTTTGTCATACATTAACTTATCAGCTTCATCCAGCATGGACTGAATAGAGGTATCAGCCTCGGCAGCACAATTGACCAATCCGGACGTGCAGGATAGCTCATATTGATGAGCTGTATTGGCATTATAATCTGCCAATGCCTGATTTAATCTGACTAAGGTTTCTTCAGCTAATGATTGCGACGTATTCACGAGTAACACCACAAATTCATCACCACCGATGCGGCCATAAACATCTGAGTCTCTAAATGTTTCTCGCATGATATGGGCAAATGCTTTTAAGGCTTTATCGCCTTCGGCATGGCCAAACTGGTCATTCACTTGCTTAAAGTTATCCAAATCAAAATAAATTAACGAGACCGACTGCTTTTCACGAATGCACATTTTCAGAGTTTGTTCAGCGAGATTAATAAAGCCTCTGCGATTGGAAATACCGGTTAATTCATCCATGGTCGCAAGCTGAACTGCCATCAATTCCTGCTCGGCCATCGCGGCCAAATCTTCCAGGGCAATAATATCATCGCGACTTAGTATTCGGGGCCGATCATCAATCAGGCACAGCGTACCTAATTTACTACCATCACTATGTTTGAGTGGACAGCCTGCATAGAAACGAATGTAGGGAGGGCCTGTAACCAGAGGATTGTCGGCAAATCGCCCGTCTTGTGATGCATCGTTAATCACAAATACACCGTGGCCTAAAATGGCATGACCACAAAAGGAAATATCCCGCGCTGTTTGATTCACATCCAACCCCACGCAAGACTTAAACCATTGTCGATCTCTATCCACCAGACTAACCAGTGCAATGGGCACATCAAACATGCGTTTAGCCAAGCGAGTCAGGCGATCAAAACGTTCTTCGGGAGGCGTATCCAGTACATTCAGTTCATTTAAACTGTGTAATCTTGCCTCTTCATCTTCGGGTATTTCCGGTGGCTGCATACTGAACATTCCTGCCTTTTAATGGTTTAATCAGTAACTAACTGGTTTCGTCCTTGAGCTTTAGCTTGATATAACAGTTTATCGGCACGCAATAACATATCATCAATACTACCCGTATACTGATCGGTTAAGCCAATACTTATAGTGCATTGTAGCAACTTATTAGCGAAAGGAATGCTCAGTTGTTCAACCTTTTGGCGCAATTTTTCAATAAACAAACTCGCCTCGACAAGTGCCAGATCAGGCATAAAAATGCAAAATTCTTCACCGCCCAACCGAGCAATCTGATATTGCTGACAGTGCTTCAAAAGGGTTTGTGCCAAGGCCTTAAGCACTTCATCTCCCGCATCATGGCCATAACTGTCGTTAATTTTTTTAAAATAATCAATATCCAGTAAAGCGCAAGACATCTCCACAGGGGGAGATTGCAAGATGCTATTCACCTTACTAAAAAAATAACGTCGATTGGGTAAACCGGTTAAATAATCGGTATTGGCTGCGCGCTGAATGGCATCAATATTTTCGATATATTCTACATTCTGAATTACTCGACAGAAAAACTCTTCATGGCAGTAAGGGCGGGTAAGATAGTCGTTTGCACCGCTTTTAATAAATCCGGCAGAGAGACCTGGGCGCCCCTGGTAAGATATGCCAATTATTGCTAAATCTTCTTTGCTATAAGTCTGACGTAAGGTTTCGGCCATTTTAATGCCGCTCATATCGGGCAAGTCATCGTCGGTTATAACCAACTTGATTTGTTTATGCTGCTTGATTTGCGCCAAACCATCTTGAACATTACTGGCGGCATAGGTAACAAAGTTATGCCGCTGCAATAAGGCAATAGTGGCGTTGCGTTCAGCTCTGGAATCTTCAACCACCAAAATACCAATCTGCTTATTGCGCTCCAAACGTGTTAATAAACGACTCAGATACTCATAAAACTGACTGTTACCCTTGGTAAAATAATCCACAATACGTTTGGCAATGATAACACTGCGCGTTTCTTCATCTTCGCGACCCGTGACGACAATGGTAGGAATGTAAGCCTCGATGGTGAAATCAATGGATTCCCCGTTGGGGGCATCGGGCAAATGAAAATCAACAATCGCACACAGAAATTCTTCCGGCATGCTTTGATCAAAAAGATGTTTAGCCTGAAACAAACTACTAGCACAAACCGCGTTATAGCCAGCCTTTTGGATGACTTTTTGCAACACTTTCGTGCTCGTCAAACTATCTTCAATCACCAGAACTTTTTGGGGCATAAGTATCTAATTTTAATAGATTAATTAAATAAGTGTAGTGCAGTCAGATTAAATTGAACTTAAGCGCGCATAGGCAACCACTAACCATTTACTCCCGACACTATCAAAATTTACCTGAACCCGGGCATGCTCGCCACTTCCTTCGTAACTTAAAATGGTGCCTTCATCAAACTTGGGGTGCAATACCCGCTGCCCTAACTGAAAACCGGTCGATTCGAAAGCTGAGTGTGATGTAGCAGGTTGAAAACGGTTTTGCATGGGTCTGCTAACGGTTGTGCGCAACCGGACTTCTTCAATACATTCGGACGGGATTTCTTTCACAAATCGAGACACGGTATGGTATTTATCTTGCCCGTATAAACGACGGCTTTCGGCATAACTAATTGTCAGCTTTTGCATGGCGCGAGTCATACCCACATAACAAAGGCGTCGCTCCTCTTCCATCCGGCCCGGTTCATCATTGGTCATCTGGCTGGGAAACATCCCTTCTTCCACACCGGCCAAAAAGACCTGTGGAAATTCCAGTCCTTTGGCGGTATGAATCGTCATCATTTGCACCGCATCTTGGTGGCTATCGGCTTGATTATCTCCGGCTTCCAAAGAGGCATGTGCTAAAAATGCCGCTAGTGGCGTCATATTTTCCGCTTCTTCGGGCATTTCAAACTGCTGACAGGCGGTGACGAGCTGATCCAGGTTTTCAATGCGGCTTTGGGCTTTTTCGCCTTTTTCAGCCTGGTACATGGCACGTAAACCGGAATACTTGATGGCATGGTCCGCAATCTGTTCCAAATTCATTTCCGCCACATCAGCCTGCATTTTATGTACAAGATCAATAAAACTTTGTAAAGCATTGGCAGCCCGACCGGACAACCGTTTTTCCTGTAATAACTGTATCGAGGTTTGCCATAAGGTTTGGTCGGCGTCGCGCGCCTGTTGGCGAATTTGCAATAAGGTTTTCTCTCCCATTCCCCGGGTTGGCGTGTTGATCACTCGTTCAAATGCGGCATCATCCAGCGGCTGACTGATCATGCGTAAATAGCCTAGCGCATCTTTAACTTCCTGCCGCTCGAAAAATCGGGTGCCGCCATAAATTCGGTACGCCAGAGCTTCGTGGATCAGTGATTCTTCCAGTACTCGTGACTGGGCATTGTTACGATATAAAATGGCACAGTCACTTAACGCACCGCCTTTATCACTCCATTGTTTTATTTGCGCGACAATAAAGCGCGCTTCATCCAGCTCATTAAAACCGGCATACAATGAAATCAACTCACCGTCATTTCCATCAGTCCATAACTCTTTGCCCAGGCGCCCCTGATTATTATCGATCACGGTATTAGCGGCCTTGAGAATCGTACCGGTGGAACGATAATTCTGTTCCAGCCTAACTGTACTGGCGCCTTTAAAATCCCGTAAAAAATGCTGAATATTTTCTACATTGGCACCGCGCCAGCCATAAATAGATTGATCATCATCACCGACAATCATCATATTGTGATTGTCACTGGCCAGCAGCCGTAGCCACGCATATTGAATGTTATTGGTATCCTGAAACTCATCCACCAAAATGGCGCGAAAGCGTTGCTGATAATGCTGTAATACATGAGGGTTATTGACCCATAATTCGTATGCACGTAGCAGCAATTCGGCAAAGTCCACCAAACCGGAGCGATCACAGGTTTGCTGGTAAGCTTGATAAATATCACGCATTTTGGCTTGCTGATAATCACCATGAGTTTCAATATTTTGCGGGCGTAATCCTTCGTCTTTATTGCCGTTGATATACCATTGTACATGCTTGGGTGCCCAATTCTTTTCATCCAGATTAAGGGCTTTTAATACCCGCCTGATCAGGCGATATTGGTCATCGGAATCGAGAATTTGAAAACTCTCAGGTAAATTCACTTCTTGATGATGACGGCGTAATAATTGATGCGCAATCCCATGAAAAGTCCCCATCCACAGTCCTTGTAAACGAGTCCCCATCAAGCTTTCAATACGACCCCGCATTTCACGGGCGGCTTTGTTGGTAAAGGTGACCGCCAAAATACCAAACGGTGATATACCTTCGACTTCCATCAACCACGCAATACGATGTACCAGCACACGGGTTTTACCACTACCGGCACCGGCCAATACCAGCATATCACTGGCGGGCGCCCCCACTGCCGCTCGTTGCTTTTCGTTTAGTTGATCAAGTAAAGCCGATACATCCATCCCACTACCCAATTTTTTTAGGGAAAAATAATAGCGGCAGTATACCAATAATACTGGTTATATCTACAGGGAAGTAGCGTGTGCCGAGCAGCGTCGGCAACAATAAACACGAATTAATCTGAAGCGGGGATAATCTGTCGTTCAATAAACACCTGTTTGGCAACAAACATTCCATTTAAAGCGGCTGGAAATCCGGCATAAACCGCCATCTGTATTATGACTTCGATAATCTCTGATGGCTGACAACCGACATTTAAAGCACCATTGATGTGCACGTTAAGTTGAGGTTGGCAATGACCTAATGCCGTCAGCGCCGCTACAGTGACTAGCTCACGACTTTTCAAATCCAGTCCCGGCCGTTGATAAATATCCCCGAACGGAAACTCTATGGTGTATTTTGCCAAATCAGGGGCAATGCTGGCCAGACTTTCAATAACCTGCTCACCTGCCTTACCATCGATTTCGCGTAATTTGTTCAAACCAGATTGAAAACGTTGATTACTCATTGTTACTCCTGTTGTCGTGGGATATAAAAACATCACTCTACAACCTCGAGTAAACTCTAAGTCAACACCCCATGCTAATCGGTGGTTTGTTGCTTGTAATAGTCAATTTTGTCTTGCAGTTTTTGCAAATGTGCCACATCGGTGGCGATCCGTGCTTGCAAGTTTTTGGTATGTTGCTCCAGCAATTCAAGTCTGGAAAAGTGAGTCGCATCGCCTTGTTCACGCAGATCGGCGTAGGTTTTAATATCTTGCAGTGGCATGCCAGTGTCTTTAAGGCGTTTAATAAATGCGATCCAGTCAAGATCAGCCTGGCTAAAACTGCGATGACCACTGCTATTTCGATGAATATGCTTTAACAAGCCTATTTTCTCGTAATATCTGAGGGTATAAACCGATACCTTACTCAATTGGGAAAAGCGCTGAATATTCATCTACATTGATTCATCCGTATTAGTCATACCTGAAGGACAGAGCTAAAACCCATAATATGGGTTGATATAAAACAAAGTTAAACACCCAATAATGGTAAATGCTTAACCTTATGATATTGAAGCGATAATTGAATACAATGCTGTAACGGTGCGGTGGGGATATGATCATCCAGCCTAAAAATAATGGCTCGGTTCCCCTGATAATTAAACAACTCGCCATAACGCTGTTTAAATGTCTCTACCAATGAACTATTGCAGTTAAAATAAAGGGCGTATTGATCCGGTTGCTTTGCCTTCCAGTCAATCCGGATGGTGCTACCATGTTGAGCAATATAGCTTGGCTCACCCCATTTTAAGGTCTCAACTATTTCGCCTATTTCAAGCTCATTAGCGACAGTGAGAATAAGCTCGCGAAGATTCAACATCAGTGGCCGAATATGCGCAGGATAAGTGGCAAACTTGGTTTTAACCTGCTCATTCATACTCTGGTGCTGACACTTGCTTATCAAGTTAATTCCGATACAACGTTTTAATCAGATGAAAACCAAATTGTGTTTTAATTGGCCCATGTACTTGTAATATGGGCTTTTTAAACACCACATTATCGAACGCTTTTACCATCTTGCCTGGGCCAAATTCACCTAAATCCCCACCCTTTTTACCGGAAGGACAAAGTGAATGTTTTTTAGCTAAATCGTGAAAATTACCGCCTTTATCCAATAGGCTTTTAATTTTCTCCGCTTCTTGTCTGGTTTTAACCAATATATGACAGGCACAGGCTTTCATCGCTATTTCTCTTTTAAATTCAATCTGGCTTGTTTAGCTTATCGCGATCGGGGGCATCTTTGTTTTCATATTCCCCTTCAATAATATCGCCATCCTGCTGTGACGGTGGGGGCGACTGAAAATCAGCATGAAACTGCCCACCAAAACCCGATTGTTGCTGACGGTTAATATTATTCACCATTTGTACTTGCATACGTTGCATGATAGCCCGAGCAATAAATGGACGGGTGACAGGCAGACATAACAAAAAACCGACGGTGTCAGTAATGAAACCGGGCGTCACCAACATCACACCGGCAATGACCAGCAACAATCCTTCAGCCATTTCCTGACCCGGCATCTGACCACTTTGCATTTTAGTTTGAGCCTGAAACAGCGTTGCCAAACCTTGCTGACGTACCAGATATGAACCAATGGCAGCGGTAATAATGACAATAGCCACGGTATTCCAACCGCCTATTTGCTCACCCACATTCACGAGTAAGGCAATTTCTGCGATAGGTAGTATCGCGAATAAAATAAACAATTTTCCCAAAATTGGTTTCCTGCTTTAAAGGTGTATTTAAACGTTATGGCACTAAATAACCCAATACCAAGCCCGCAAATCGTTACAAAATGTTGATCAGTTTCTCAATCCCCGCGGGAATCGCCCGCTGGCTAATATGACCAAAGCCTAACACTAACAGTTTGTGATTATAGTTACCTGTACTAAATTCCTTGGCACTATGCAGTTTGATCCCTACCTGTTTGGCGCGTATCACTATTTCCTTACTGGACCATTGACTCTCTACCGCCACTGCCACATGCACGCCGGCCAAAATAGGCAATGGCCGGGCTTTGCGGTCAGCCAATGCGTTTAGACTAGTCACAATGGCCTCGTAACGCTGTCGATAAACCCGCCGCATTTTGCGAATATGCCGCAACAGCTCACCCTGCACGATAAATTGGGCCAAGGCTTCTTGTGTCACCACCGGATTGTGCCAGTCAGTTTGCTGTTTAGCGGTGGTTAATGCCGATATGGCCCAGTCTGGTGCGACAACAAAACCACAGCGTATATCTGGCAACATACATTTGGAAAAAGTTCCAACATAAAACACGCTGGCATGTCGATCATGAGTTTGCAAAGCATCAATCGGTGGGCCGGTAAGACGAAATTCACTGTCATAATCATCTTCGATAATCACCATATTGTGCTGCGCAGCTAAGGCCAGTAATTGAGCTCGACGCGCAGCAGACATGGCGACACCGGTTGGAAACTGATGCGAAGGTGTGACATAGACAATATTAACCGATGCGGGAATGTCCGACACCACGATCCCTTCATCATCCACCGGAATATGGATTATCTGTGCACCGGCTGCCGAGAAAGCCATGCGTGCCATTGGATAACCGGGATCTTCCATGGCAATGCGAGTATGACCACTTTTAACCAAAATACGTGCAATTAGATCAAAGGCTTGCTGGGCCCCCGTGGTAACCAGTACTTGCCCAACATGGCACGCAACAGCTCGGGAATGGGAGACAAAACCAGCGATAGCCTGACGTAAATTAGCCTGACCTTGTGGATCAGGAGCCGCTAACAGGCCTTTTGACTGCAATCGAATTTGGCGATTAATGTACCGTTGCCAAACACTAAACGGAAATTCACTCAAGTCCGGACTACCGACGGAGAAGTCCCATTGAGATTGTACTCCTGACTCGACATCGAATCTGACAGGGTGGTTCCAATAATCATTAATGCGAGGGTCAATTGACTGAACCGGAGTTGAGCTGACTGCGGGTAGGGAAACATCCGCCACAAAAGTTCCGGCTCCAAGTTGACTGTATAAATAGCCTTCACTAACCAGCATATCGTAAACACCAATCACGGTATTACGGGAAACAGCTAAACTCTGAGCTAATTTGCGAGTTGCCGGCATACGCAAACCCGCTTTTAAACGTCCGTCCATAATGGCAGTCGATAATTGTCGATGCAGTGAATCCAGCAACTCACCACGCTTGAGTTCGGCTAGATTTAATTCCAACTCTAAAATTGGTTCCATACATTTATCTATAATTGGCACTTTTACCAAACCAATTTAACCTGCAGACTATTATTTAGCAACTAACTAGACTATCTGACAATCCGTTATTTAGTGCCATACTGGCCTTTTATAACGGTCGGTGAGGCTTATTATGAAACATGTATTCTTTTCTTTCTTGCTGGTTGTATTGTTCACACCTGCACAGGCCAGCGAATTTGACATTCAACAAGCTCAGATCAGGTTAATGGACGCCAGTCCGCAAACGCTGGCGGATTATGCAGATGGCAAACCACTGTACTTAAAGTTTTGGGCCAGTTGGTGTCAGCCTTGTATGCAGCAGATGCCCCATTTTCAGCATGTGCAGGAACAATATGGCGATCAAATACAGGTCGTTGCAGTCGATATTGATATTAATGAAACTCGTAACGATATACAGCATGTGGTTAAACAATTTGGTTTAACCATGCCTATCGCTCTGGATAGCGATCATTCGCTGGCTCAATCATTAAATTTTGTCGGTACGCCTTATCATATATTGATTAATAAACAAGGTCGGGTAGTGCATAGTGGTCACGAGGCTGATGCTAAGCTGGATCGAAAAATTCAACTACTGGCGGCCGGTTCAGCTAGCCAGTTACCCCCTATCTTACTGACCGATAAAGACGGCCATAACAGCACTATTTCGCTTGATAGTGAACAACCAACACTATTATTTTTTAGCGCTACCTGGTGTGACTGGTATCTGCAAAAAACTCGTCCCGCAATGTCACAAGCGTGTATTGTTGGCCAGCAAAATATTAATCAATTATTTGCCGAGTACCCCAAGTTAAACTTGCGAGGCGTGGTCAACAATATCTGGACCGAAACCAAGGATCTAAACAACTACATCGACAAGTATCATATTCAGCATCCCATTTCGCTGGATGATTCGGGCGATCTGTTTTTCTCTTTTGGTATCACCCAAATACCACAATTAATTGTGATTAAACAAGGTAAGGAACTGTTACGTATCAAAGAGTTAACTGACTTACAGCACGTTAAACAGCAATTGGCAGCCTATTTACCCTAGCGCCTGTTTTTAACCCTAATATGGCGTTAATGGTTATAAAAATGCTACAACGGTGAAATGAATCACTTATGGAGCAGGTCAATGAAGGCGGAGTTTTGTATTGCGCTATGTACATGTCCAGATAAAACCATTGCCACACAAATTGCCCATACCGCTGTTAATCAACGATTAGCAGCTTGTGTGAATATAATTGACAAGGTTGAATCGGTTTATTTATGGCAAAATGAAACTCAACAGGACAATGAGATCCAGCTGGTTTTCAAGACCCGACATCAACTGATAGATGACTTATTTAAGTTAGTCATCAGATTACATCCTTATGATGTCCCGGAATGGCTAATACTGGATGTGGCCAACGGCAGTAATGCTTACCTGGACTGGATCCGTGATTCATTAAAATAATTAGATTAAGAGACTATTTCCGATATGACCTTGTTACGCCTGTTTATTACTAGTTTACTCTTTACCTGTTGCGTTAGTCTGGCTCAGACAAGTGATCCGTTACAGGATATGTTCAGTGAAGAGCCCCAGTTTTTGCCAGTCGATCAGGCATTCCAGTTTGATTTTACTCAACAGGGCGATCAACTTACCCTGAGCTGGCAGATTGCCGATGGCTATTATCTGTATAAAAAACAGTTTAAAACCGTAGTGAAAGACGCCCAACTCGGTGATCCTGTATTTCCTGCCGGGATTAAGCACGAAGACGAATTTTTTGGCGAATCAGAAGTATTTTATCAGCAAGTGGATATTCACTATCCAGTCATTGAGTCCGTACAGGATGGAGTGGTTAAAATACGCTATCAAGGTTGTGCAGATGCTGGCCTGTGTTATCCACCAACAACCAAAGTAGTGTATTTACAAGCGGTGACACCCAGCAAGGGTGACGTAACCACAACCAACACATCAACCACCTCCGCGAATCAATCACAGCAATTTGATTTAGCGGAACAACTCACCCGTGGCGATAATCTGGCTTACACATTATTACTGTTTTTAGGTTTGGGAATATTGTTGGCCTTTACACCTTGTGTGTTTCCAATGTATCCAATTTTATCAGCTATCGTACTGGGGCAAGGTAAACAGATCAGTTCAGCGAAAGCCTTTAGTTTAAGTTTTATTTATGTACAAGGCATGGCCGTAACGTACTCCATATTAGGCCTTATTGTGGCCTCCGCTGGCGTACAGTTCCAAGCCGCTCTGCAACATCCGGCCATTTTAATTGTTCTCATTGTCATTTTTGTCTTACTGGCATTAGTCATGTTCGGTACGTGGGAATTACAGTTACCTTCAAAATGGCAGGAAAAACTGAATAACCTCAGTAATCAGCAAACCGCTGGCAGCATAGTCGGTGTATTTATCATGGGTGCCATTTCCGGTCTGGTTGCTTCCCCCTGTACCACTGCCCCACTCACGGGAATTTTGCTGTTTGTCGCGCAAAGTGGTGATCTCGTGCTCGGCTTTACCGCGCTGTATGTATTGAGTCTAGGCATGGGTATTCCATTGATATTATTCGCATTAACCAGTGGAAAATTACTCCCCAAAGCGGGTAGCTGGATGAATGTGGTGAAAGTCACTTTTGGCTTTATGATGCTATCGGTAGCGATACTTTTTGTTGAGCGAATGGTTAGTAATATCTGGACCGATTTGGCTTGGTCATTATTAGGTCTAGCCCTGTTTAGTTATTGGCAAGTAATGAATCAATCCAGCCAACAAACGTTAATGAAAGGCGTACGAACGTTAGTGATATTTCTGGGATTGTTTGCCAGCGCCCTATACGGCTATCAACGTTTGTTTCCTACAACAATAGCCACCTCAGCCGACACGGCATCGGCTGTTCAGCATGATGTCAGTTTTATGCGGGTCAAAAATTTGCAGGATTTCCAAGCCAAGCTGGCGGCGGCCAATGCAGAAGGAAAATCGGTGATGGTGGATTTATATGCTGACTGGTGTGTGGCCTGTAAGGAATTTGAAAAATATACCTTTCCCAAACCAGTGGTTAAACAAGCCTTGGCGAATACGGTGCTGATGCAAATTGACCTAACCGATAACACGCCTACCAATTTGGGTTTTCAGGAGCATTTTAACGTATTGGGCTTACCGACCATTCTGTTTTTTGACACCAAAGGGAATGAAATCAGCAGCGGGCGCATCACCGGTTTTATGCAAGCCGAACCGTTTGCCAAGCATATCAATAGCATTTTGGCGCCTTAGGGCGCCTCTGCGGTTTTACCTATCTAAGTTAACCGTCCGCAAGGCGCTGGGTGGATTCCCTTACCACCAATTGAGGCTGGAAGTGTTGATGGGCAATTTTGCCAGTGATTCCTTTACCCGTTCGCTGGGCAATAATATGCGCGATTAGCGATGATGAGGCTTTACGTGCGATCACACTGATAGGCTGGGCCGCGGTGGTCAGTTTTGGCCATGTCTGACGAGAGAATGGGCTATCCTCAAAGCCAGCGATGGACAATTGCTCAGGTACCGATACCCCCATTAAACGGCTGGCAAATAACGCACCAGCCGCGATTTCATCGTTACAGGAGAAAATCGCCGTCGGTGGATCATCTAATCCTAGTAAATATTGCGCCCCTTCCACACCGGTTTTAAAAGAATACTGACCGGCGAAAATATATTCTGGATGCGTTTCAATTTGGTGTTTTTGTAATGCGGCAATGTAACCATTTTGTCGTTCGTCGGTAGAACGGTGACCTTTATCCCCGCTAATAAACGCAATCTTTTTATGCCCCAAACTAATAAGATGTTCGGTAATATCCAGCGCTGCTTCATGGTCGTGAATAAAAACACAAGGGGAGGTTTCTTGTTCTTCACAGGAGCCCGATACAACCCGAACAAAATTAACGTCCATCTGCTCCAGCGCTTCCAGCACTTCTGGCATCTCCGACAAAGGCGGAGAAATAATCAGCCCGGCCAATTGCGAACGGATCACCATCATCCGAATTTCATCCACAATAGTTTCGCTGGCCGCATTGCAAGGGTGGATTATTAGCTCATAACCTTTGTCTCGGCATTCACTCAAAATACCGTTTTGCATGTCAATAACGTAATACGCATTGGGATTATCGTAAACATAACCTAGCGCATAAGAACGAGTTCCCGCTAAATTTCGCGCCGCATGATTAGGCTGATAATTCAATGATGCGATCGCTTCGGAGACTTTTTTTAGTGTGTCGGCACGCACTGAACCTTCTTGGTTTATCACGCGTGACACGGTTTTTATCGAGACTCCGGCGAGTTCGGCAACGTCTTTAATGGTTGATTTCATTTTAGTCTTTCCAAATTCAATAGCGCATTGTTAACACAGAGACGCATTTGATTACCAGCAAGAATTATTTGATAGCTGCAAGATCAACAAACCCATATGTTATTTTTTTGTAATTATTATTTGCGTTCTGAAAAACCCTGTTGTAAATTTAACCACAAATGACAACGCTGTCATGTTTTATTTTTTATAAAACAGGCAAGTGGTTGTCATTTTTAAAGACGCCAAATGACAGCGCTGTCAATATAATAAAAGAGGACACTACAGTGAACATGACCCATTCAAGACTGAACAAAGTATCGCAGAGTATTAAACTCGCTCTGTGTATCGGAACCGCCAGTACTGCCGCTTTATTTCCTGCCGCAGTTAACGCACAAGAAGAACAAGCCGCCAAAGCGAGTGATGTAGAAGTCATTCAAGTTAGTGGTATTCGCGCATCACAACGTGAAAACCTTAATAATAAACGATTCTCGGACAGTATTGTTGATTCAATTACCGCCGAAGATATTGGCAAATTTCCAGATAAAAACGTTGCCGAATCTTTATCTCGTGTCACGGGTGTTGCCGTGAGTCGTGAGTTTGGTGAAGGTGAAAAGGTAAGTATCAGAGGTGCCGGCCCTTCCTTAAACCGCACGTTATTAAACGGTCAATCGGTCGCATCTGCGGACTGGTTTATCCTAGATCCTTCAACTCGTTCTTTTAACTATACGCTGTTACCCTCTTCTTTGGTTCGCAGCTTGGACGTATATAAATCTCCACAAGCGAGCATTGATGAAGGCTCAATCGGTGGTACTGTTATTTTGCGTACTCGCCGACCTCTGGAAATGGATGCCAACACCTTATCGCTAAGTATTGAAGGACAGTATTCAGATGCATCTGGAAAAACCGATCCACAATTGTCTGGTACTTATTCTTGGAAAAATGAAAATGAAACCTTTGGAGCATTGATTTCACTGGTTTCTCAAGATCGTACTTTAGAACGTCAGGGATTAGAAATTTTAGGCTGGCGCAAAAATACGGCTGCCAACGGTGACGAGTTCCGCTTGCCAAGTCATATTGGTATTCCTACTTTTGATCAAAAACGTGAACGTCGGACTGGGTTTGTTTCATTACAATATGCGCCTACTGCTGATCTCGATATGACTTTAAATATATTGAAATCTAAGATGGACTCTGACAATAAAAACTCAAACTTGCTGGTCCGTCCTAATGATATGGCTCAAGAAATTTATGATAATGCCACCAGCAAGCCTAACGGCAATATCTTAGCGTCCAGTGCCGAAGATGGCTGGTTGGGTTATAACTTTATCAACCGAGTTTCCCAAACACAGACCCAATCTGTTGATTTAGACGTAAATTACAGCACAGAGACCTATAAAGTTCATGGTCAAATTGGTACTACTAAAGCTGATGGCGGCACACTACGTGAAACATCATGGGAATACACAGCCGTTTCAGACTTTGATTATGATTTAACAGGCACACCAACAATCAATACGGCAGTTGACGGCAGCGATCCAAGTAAATTTGCTGCGGGCTGGATTTGGGGGGGACGTCGCCCAACAGAAGATCAAGAAAGTTATGGCCAATTAGATTTGGAAGTCCCAATTGATGCAGGACCTTTCCAAACCTTTAAAACAGGCGCTAAATATCGTCAATCAGAAAACTCCATCACTAACCGCACAGTTAATAGTTGGCACGGTCCGGACACGATGATTGGTAACGAAGACTTAGCTGCTAACTATTTGAGCTATATTTTTGCGCAATGCCCTACATTGGCAGATTGTGGTCTTACTGATGGTGCCCGCGATGTAGATGTCCTGGCTGACGGGACGCTAGCAAATCAAGTTGTACAAAACCGTGACACAATGGAGAGCATCGCCTTTGATGGCTTAAATAATGTTCCGGCTGATTATGCATATCATCTAGCACTCGCAGAACAGTTTAAAATCAAAGAGAATATACTAGCTCTGTATGCTCAAGGTGATTTCAGTGGTGATAATTACCGTGGTAATATAGGCCTACGTTATGTATCAACTAAACAAACCTCTGGTGGTTGGGAGTTCTCCAACGATAGCAGTGGCTTGCTTACTCTGAACAAAGATTGGTTAACGCCGTCATCCCTTGAATGGGCCGAAGTTGATAACGACTATAACGAATTCCTACCTAGCTTAAACGTTGCCTTCAATCTAGATGAAGATACCATCCTGCGCGTGGGCGCCGCTCGTGTTATGGCTCGTCAAAACTGGCAAGATATTTCTGCTTCAGAAACCTATGGTTCTTTGAATCAAGCTGAACCGACGGGGGTTCGTAATAACCCTATGCTTAAACCGGTTATTGCCAACCAGTTCGATATTTCATACGAATGGTATTATAGCGATTCATCATTATTATCAGCGACTTATTTCTTTAAGGACATAATGTCTCTACGTACATCGTCTATCTTTGTTGAACCTCGTTTTAACCAAGAAACGAACGAATATGTAGACGTAGAATTCACTCAACCGGGTGACGGTTTGGGTGGTTCAATCAATGGTATCGAGCTTAATTGGCAGCATGATTTTGGCGGTTACGGTGTTCAAGCAAACTACACCTATACTGACGCACAAAGCGATCAGTTACGTGATGAAAATGTTGCCGGTTCCGCCTTGTTTGATGGCACCTCCAGAAATATGATGAACTTAACGGGATTTTATGAAGATGACACGTTCAGCGCTCGTCTAATGTATAACTACCGTAGTGAGTGGTATAAAGGGCTTCATTTTAATGGTGACGAACTTTGGAACGATGCCTACGGTCAGTGGGATGCCAGCGCAACCATTAACTTAACTGAAACAATCTCGGTTAATTTGGAAGCGGTCAATATCACTGATGAAGAAGTGCGTGAATACAACACCGATAAAGATCGATTAATGTCATTGTATGACAATGGTCGACGTTTCGTTGTTGGGGTACATTTAAACTTCTAAAAGCAGGTATTCATCTGACAAAAAAGCCGGACAATTGTCCGGCTTTTTACCTTAACTCACCGGCTAACTTAGGTTAAGGTTTATCTTCGCTATTGGAGTCCGTCTAATCGTAGCAAAGTTAATTTATCGAACACAGTAAAGAACACGGAATACAAAGGTTTAATTAAGCCCATTCCCTAACCAGAGAATTACCACTATGGCAGCAAATATTGTCCCCTTAGACAAAAATAGACACAAAAACTTTCGCATCAGGAAAAATACCGATTTCGCCCACGTTGCCAACGACAATATGGTTCCTATCGTTGCCAACGAGTTTATGCATGCAGGCAACAATTTCCCCATTGTATTTGTAAAAGAAGCCGGCACCGCAAAATTTAAATGTGTCGCGTTAATGGGTTTCGAGTCAGGCGAAAATTTGGTTTTTAATCAAGGGCGGGTTCATAGCTCATACATTCCACGCAATATCGCTCGCACTCCTTATTTCGTCGGTGGTGCCAATATTGAGGATCAACATGCCAGTATTTGTATCGATGAAAACAGCCCTTTGGTTTATCAAGGTGGTGATGATAGCGATGGCTACCCTTTGTTTGATGAAAATGGGCAACCTTCTGCGCAACTTAACGAAGCCTCGGAATTTTTATCCGATCTGATAACCAAAGAAATAGCGACTAACCAGTTTGTGCAGTTTTTGGTGGATAATGAATTATTGCAAGAAGCAACCCTAACTCTCAACCTAGGAGATGCTGGTAAGAAAAAGCTCGGTGGAGTGTATAAGGTTAATGAAGAAAAGCTCAATAACCTTGACGATGATGTCGCACTTTCGCTGTATAAAAAGCGTTATTTCGCCGCCATTTATAGTCATCTCAATTCTTTAGGACAGATTCAACGTCTAGTCCGGTTAAAGGCCAAACAAGGTTAATCTCAAATGCACCCAGTCAAGCAATGGCACAATGTCGATAGCACACTGTTTAAAAATGAGATAGTACCCGCACAGCAACCCGTCATTTTAAAAGGACTAATTGCCGACTGGCCGACAGTGAAACTTGCTGGCGCGGGTGATCCACAATTATTGGGCTACCTGAGCAACTGCCATGCCGGGGGGAAGTTGAACATGCTCCGCTTGCCCGCCAGTGAAAATGGCTATTTTGATTACAATAAATCCTACAGCGGATTTAACTTTGAACGTAAAGTGGTCGAGCTTCCTTATTTTCTGGAACATTTGCAGAACAGTTGTCACAATCCTGATTATGCCACTCATGCATTGCAAAGCGCTTATATCGACGAGCATTTTCCTTCATTTACTGAAAATCACAAAATGTCGCTGTTTCCCAAACAGACCCGCCCTCGTATATGGTTGGGTAACGCATCTATTGTTGGGACTCATTGTGACGACAGTGAAAACATTGCCTGCGTAGTTGCCGGTAAGCGTCGTTTTACCCTGTTTCCACCAGAACAGATCAGTAATTTGTATATTGGCCCACTGGAATTAACCCCGGCAGGCGCTCCAATGAGCATGGTAAGACTGAGTGATCCAGACTACCGGCGCTTCCCCAAGTTTAAACAAGCACTGGCACAGGCCATGGTTGCTGAACTGGAGCCTGGGGATGCTATCTACATTCCCACTCTTTGGTGGCACCATGTTGAGGCTTTATCTCCTATTAATATGTTGGTCAACTATTGGCATGGTGGTGCAATAGGCGGAGACGCCAAACCGGTCGGGTTCGATATTCTTCTTTTTGCTTTGTTGACCCTGTCGCAAATGCCGGAAGGGGCTAAAAAAGCCTGGCGTTCATCCATTAATTATTATTTGTGCTCTGACAAATCCGCTTTTGATCATATACCTGAACATCTTAAAGGTATGCTGGGAGATATTTCCCCACAACAACGCAGCTCAATATTAACGTGGTTAAAGCAACAGTTGGAACAACATACTGAACAGAATTAGACAACCATGTCATTCATTTTGTCACGATTAGGTTATGTACCAAATTAGGAAAAAACATGCGCATAAAAATCTCTACGCTACTCGTTAGCCTCGGTGTAACCGGCTGCATCACCTTTAGCAGCTTGGCTGACACTGTTACATTGCAAGCTAAGCCTTTTATCGCTGATGAATTATTTACCAAAGGTATTGAAGGTCCTGCGGTCGATCGTGACGGTAATTTATATGCGGTTAATTTTGCCAAACAAGGCACCATTGGCATTATCGATACTCAAGGGCAGCCCCGCCATTTTATCGATTTACCCGAAGGCAGTACGGGTAACGGGATCCGGTTTGATCAGCAAGGTAATATGTTTGTGGCTGATTACAGCGGCCATAATATCCTGCGCATCGATACGGGCACCAAAGCCATTAAAGTTTATGCCCATGACGATCGTTTGAATCAACCCAATGATATTGCCATCACGGCCAGCGGCGTAATTTATGCCAGTGATCCTAATTGGCAAGACAACACGGGTCAGCTTTGGATGGTAAAGCCGGATCGAAAATTGGTTCGCTTGGAAGCCGAAATGGGCACGACCAACGGCATTGAAGTCAGCACAGACGAAAAACACTTATATGTGAATGAAAGTGCTCAACGCAAAATCTGGATCTACGATATTTTAGCCGACAACCAACTGGCCAATAAACGTCTGTTTTATCAATTTGACGACTTCGGCTTGGACGGCATGCGTTGCGATCTCGACGGCAATCTGTATGTAGCTCGCTATGGTGCCGGACTAATTGCGGTATTCTCCCCTCAGGGCGAGTTGATTAAACAAATTACCTTAAGCGGGCAATTTCCCACTAATGTTGCCTTTGGTGGCGACACTGGTACTACCTTGTTTATCACCTTACAACAAAAACGGTCTATTGATAGCGTAAACGTTCCTGTTGCGGGACGCAGCTGGGCGTTATCAGGCGCAAACAATCAGCCCGAAAAATAGACATAGTGAACAAAAATGTTGCAATTGGGTAAACAGTTGATAACATAAATGACAGCGCTGTCATTTATGCTCAACCTAAATCAAGAAATCAGCATTGGCCTCGCTCATTAATCTTTGCCTAAGATTCACACGCTCAACCTATATAGAGAGACTGTTAAATGAAATCATTGTTGCTAGTTACCCTAAGCTTAAGCTGTCTGTTAGCGGGATGTCAGCAAGCCGAATCAACGACAGAGTCAACCAAGCTAAGCCAGGCCCAACTCAATGATTTAGCAGATAATCTGGTACTTACCGTCGATTTAAAAAGTAATGTGGATGTGGCTAATTGCCCAAGCGGCAATCAAGGCGACTGTTATGTGGCCCAGTTTAACCTGACTTTCCCGGTCGATATAAACAACGACGACTGGACGATTTATTTTAGCCAAACCTCTCCTATCCAGTGGGACGGTAGTGATCAATTTAATATTGAACATATTAATGGGGATCTGCATACCATCACGCCGATCAGTCAACATTATACTGCCGGTCAAACTTATACTATCCCATTTAAGGGGCCAAACTGGCGTACCGCTGAATCTGACTTTACCCCTAATTACTTTATCGTTGCTGAAGGTCTGGAGCCTCGCACTATCCGTTCCACCATGGAAATAAAAGAAGACGATCGTCAGTTAGCCAGAATGCAACATGTCTTGCCATTTACCTCTGCAGAACAAACTCAACGGGGCTCAAAGGACAATACGCCTCTTGCCACGCCAGAATATTTGTACGATGAACATGCCAAAATCAATAGCATGGCGAGCGTCGCACCCGATACCATCCGGGTCATCCCTAAATTACAGCAAGCTAACTGGCAACAACAAAGTGTCAGTCTACAAGATGGTTTACATATCACAGTGGCGGATCAACACCGATTTGCGCCGGCTATCGAGTTACTTAAAGCCCAAGGCATCAAGCTTTCAGATAACGGATTGAGCGTCAATCTGACTCAAGTTCAATCTTCAGAATTAGGCGCACAGGGTTATCAGTTAGTTATTCAACCAGAACAAATTAACATCAGCGCGAATGGCGATGCCGGATTATTTTATGCTTTGGTGTCATTAGCCCAATTAGTTCAAGAACAACAAAGTGACTCAGAGCTGCAATTAACCCTTGGTGATGTGGTTGATGTTCCCCGCTATGACTTCCGGGGTCTACATTTGGATATTTCACGTAATTTTCACAGCAAAGCACTGATTTTAAAATTGCTGGGAGAAATGGCCACCTACAAAATCAATAAATTGCATTTGCATATGGCCGATGATGAAGGGTGGCGTTTGGAAATTCCGGGGCTTCCGGAGTTAACGGAAATTGGCGCCTATCGCTGTTTTGACTTAACCGAACAACACTGTTTGCTGCCTCAATTAGGCAGTGGTCCGAACAAAGACACATCAGTTAACGGCTATCTGACTACCGATGACTATATCGATATCCTAAAGTATGCCCATGCCCGTCACATTGAAGTTATTCCAGCCATCGACATGCCAGGTCACTCTCGTGCAGCAGTTAAAGCCATGCAGGCTCGTTACAATAAGTTCAAGCAAAGTGAACAAACGGATAAAGCCGAGCAGTATCTGCTTTCAGATATCGATGACAAGAGTGAGTACAGCTCAATCCAGCACTACAATGACAACACATTAAACCCGTGTATTCCTTCAACATACCGCTTTATTGAAAAAGTGATTGATGAAGTTGCCAATATGCACCAAAAGGCTGGTGTGCCAATGCGTCGTTATCATATTGGGGCCGACGAAACGGCTGGCGCCTGGAATGATTCTCCGGCATGCCAGAAGTTGATTGCCGAAAATGACGACTTAGATTCTGCTGAACAGTTAACTCCGTATTTTATCGCCAAAGTATCGCAGATTGTCACAGAAAAAGGGTTGATTGCTGGTGCCTGGAGCGACGGTCTTGCTCATGTAAAACAAGATAAACTGCCCGCTAAAATGCAGGCCAATATTTGGGATGCACTTTTTTGGCAAGGCCACAATCGGGCTCAGGAGTTTGCCAATCGTGACTGGGATACGGTTTTATCCCTGCCCGACATGCTGTACTTTGATTTCCCCTATCAGAAAGATCCAAAGGAACCTGGTTATTATTGGGGTTCTCGATATACCGACAGCTTTCAGGTGTTCCAGTTTATGCCAGATAATTTGCCGGCACATGCTGAAATATGGACCGATAGTATGGGACACCCTTATACCGCAAAAGATACCACGCCCCGTGATAACGGCAAATCTTTTACCGGTATGCAAGCGCAATTCTGGAGTGAGACTGTCAGAGCCGATAGCGCAGTTGAATATATGCTGTTTCCACGCTTAATTGCTTTTGCCGAACGCGCCTGGCATAAAGCCGATTGGGCTCTGCCTTATCAGGCAGGACAAACCTACTCCAGTCAAACCCATCATATTGATGAGCAAAGCAAAGCGGCACAATTGCAAGATTGGGCCGGGTTTAGCCAGACAATGGTTAACTATGTTATGCCGGAATTAGCCCGAAATGATGTGCTGTTCCGACTGCCCACGCCGGGTGTGAAGAAAGTCGATGGTATGCTGCACGCCAACAGTTACTTTAACGGTTTAACCATTCAGTACCGACATGCTGATGGTCAATGGCAAAATTACCTCGAACCTATTGCCGCCGATGGCGAGTTAGAGTTTAGAACTGCCTTGCCAGAACTAAAATATTACAGTCGCTATATAAGAATAAATTAGTCTTAAATAAAACAATAATAGTAATAAATAATTTAATGACAGCGCTGTCATTATGCTGTTAAACTAACCAAATAAGAAATGTGCTGGCTCGTTAAAAGCCTACAACACAATAATTGCGGGAGTAACAAGGTGAGTTCGCAAGAACAATATTATATTGGCATTGACGGAGGTGGCACCAAATGCAAGGCCATTCTGCAAAATAGTCAGGGTGAGACACTTGGAGAAGCCACCGCTGGCCCAGCAAATCCGCTACGTGGCATTAGTCTGGCAGAAAACTCCATTATAGAGGCCGCACAACAAGCATTAAGTAATGCGAATTTGCCTATATCATTAGCGCAATTATATGCAGGTATCGGCTTGGCTGGTGTTAACTTGCCCAGTTTTAATGCCAAAATGCAACAATGGCGACATCCGTTTAAGGCCATGCATTTAACCACCGATTTACACATTGCCTGTCTTGGCGCCCACAATGGACAAGATGGCGCGATCATGATTGCCGGCACCGGCTCTTCTGGTGTTTCTGTAGTCAATCAACAATATTTTGAAATTGGCGGCCACGGTTTTAGCGTAGGTGATAAAGGCAGTGGTGCATGGCTAGGTTTAACCGCCATCAGCCAATCATTAGAAGCCTTAGATGGCATTGGTCATCGTCATTCGCTGGTGGATCAAGTACTCGAGTTTTTAAAGGTCAACTCCGCCCATGAATTAGTCGAGCTATTAGTGGGTAAAAACCCGGCGTTTTTCGCAAAACTTTCGCCTATCGTTATTCAAGCCGCCAAGGCGCATGATCCAATGGCGTTAGCCATTGTACAGGATGGAGCCGCCTATTTAAGTAATATGGCAAGACGCCTATTAGCGAATCAGCCACCGCGTTTATCGATGATTGGTGGCTTGGCTAAATATATTGCAGAATGGCTAGATGAAGATGTTAAACAACATTTACAGCCGCCTGTTCATTCACCCGAAATCGGTGCGATATTACTCGCCCGGACATTAACCTCAACAGTGAGAGAAGCATAAAATGTCAACCAGTATTATGGCTAAAGAGGCAGCCGAAGCCCCCTCTATTATCGCTAACCAGTTAGTCGGGAATCTTGATTTGTGCATGGCACTGGGTCAACAAATTCGTGATTTTGATCCGGCTTATGTCTATATGGTGGGTCGTGGTTCTTCCGATCACGCTGGCGTTTTTGCTAAATACCTGATCGAAATAGAAGCGAATTTACCGGTATGTGCTGCTGCACCTTCAGTAAACAGTATTTATGGCCAAACGCTGAACCTCAACAAAGCCCTGGTCATTGCGATTTCACAATCTGGGCGCAGCCCGGATATTCTGGCGCAAACCAAAGCAGCAAAAGACTCTGGTGCTTTTTGTGTGGCATTGGTTAACGATCAAAGCTCCCCTCTGGCTGAATTAGTGGATTTCGTATTACCTATCCGTGCCAATGAAGAAAAAGCGGTTGCCGCAACCAAAAGTTATTTAGCCACCTTAAGCGCTATTTTACAAATGGTAGCCTGCTGGAAACAGGACGATAAACTGTTAACCGCACTTAATGATTTGCCAGCACAAATGCAACAAGCCGCTGAAGACGCCCCTCAGTTGACTCAAGCCTTTGTAGAACCACTGAAACATTGTGTGGTACTGGGTCGTGGTTTTGGTTATGCCATTTCCCGTGAAATAGCCTTAAAACTCAAAGAAGTGTGCAGTGTGCATGCCGAAGCATTTAGTAGTGCAGAGTTTTTACATGGGCCGGTCACCTTGGTTGAGAAAAAACTGGCGATTATTGATATTTCTGTTGAAGATGAATCTTATCCTTCACACCTTGAGCAGATAGAAGAAGTAAAACGTCGTGGCGCCGTGGTCGCTCGTTTAACTCACAACGACAAATCCATTCATCCACGTATTGCTGCGTTGACGATTTTACAGCGCTTCTATTTAGACATTGAGAAAATCGCTGTCGATATGGGGTTGGATCCTGATAGTCCAGCCGGTCTAAAAAAAGTGACTCAAACGGTTTAGGAATAACGCATGTCCACCACCTACTTAGCCGAAACATTATTTAACGGCAACGAAATACTCAACAATGTCAGTATGACTGTTGAAAATGGCATCATTACTGCAATTGAAACCGGAAATAAGGCAACTGACGGAGTGAAGTTAACCGGTTTGGTTAGCCCTGGTTTTGTTGATGTACAAGTCAATGGTGGTGGTGGTGTATTGTTTAATCAGGATCCGTCACTCCAGGCTTTACAAACCATGGTTCAAGGCCATGCGATATATGGCACCACTGCAATGTTGCCAACCTTAATTACCGATGAATTACCGGTCATTGAGCGGGCTGCCGACGCGATGGCCGAAGCCATTAGCCAAGGTACAGCCGGGATCATCGGTATCCATTTTGAAGGCCCACACTTAAGTGAGCCGAAGCGTGGTATTCATTCATCCAGTTTTATTCGCCCCATCAGTGATAAAGAATTAGCTCAATATTGCCGTCAGGATTTAGGCAAAGTCATTGTTACGGTCGCACCGGAAAATGTCCCCGCCGATATTATTGCCGAACTGGTAAAACAGGGTGTACACGTGTGTTTAGGTCATTCCAATGCCACCGCTGATGTAGTTGAAAAAGCCCTTCAGGCGGGTGCCACCGGCTTTACTCATTTATATAACGCCATGTCCCCCCTTACCAGCCGCGAGCCCGGAATGGTGGGCGTCGCCTTAAACGATAACAACAGTTATTGTGGATTAATTGTTGATCATCATCATGTACACGCCACCAGTTGCCAACTGGCGATTAAAGCTAAAGGCTGGCAACGTATTATGTTAGTCACCGATGCGATGGCGCATGTTGGTTCAGATATTACCTCGCTACCTTATTTAGATACCGAAATTATTCGTGAAGGTGATAAGCTCGCTTTGCCCAACGGCACATTAGCGGGCTCGGCACTGGATATGGCAACTGCGGTACGCAATACCCATCGAGATTTAGGGTTGCCCTTAATCGATAGCTTAAATATGGCATCAGCTACCCCAGCGACATTCCTTGGCCTTGAACAACAGTTAGGTAAGCTAGCTGTGGGTTACTCGGCTGACTTTGTCGTATTGGATAAAAGCCAACAGGTTCAATCTACCTGGATAAGTGGTAATAAGGTATTTGATGCTCACCAATAAACCCAATTCCAATAACAACAATTAAGGAATTAATTTATGCAAGCAAGCTCTGTTCAGCCAAATCAAACCAGCCATAGTTTTGTGCCTATAGCCTTGATTGGATTACTGTTTTTTATTTTTGGTTTTATCACTTGGCTTAATGGTGCATTAATTCCATTTTTACAAATAGTCTGTGATTTAAGCCAAACCCAAGCATTACTGATTGCCAGTTCGTTCTATATTGCCTACACCGTTATGGCGCTGCCAATGGCCGCTATATTGGAACGTACCGGGTATAAGAACTCCATATCAATTGGCCTGGTGATGGTGGCCGCTGGCTTCTTGTTATTTATTCCAGCTGCAGAAACCCACTCCTTTGTATTATTCTTGCTTGCCCAGTTTGTGGTAGGCACCAGCCTGACATTACTACAAACCGCGGCTAATCCCTATATTGTTAAGATTGGGCCACAAGAAACCGCCGCCGTCCGTATTTTCATTATGGGTTTGTTGAACAAAGGCGCGGGCGTATTGGCCCCATTATTTTTTGCGGCACTTGTGGTTGGTGATTTACAGCATGTCACTATGGCTTCAGTTAACGCACTACCGGAAGCAGAAAAGCTGGCGCAAATTGATGAGTTGGCTAACGGATTAATCCTGCCATATATCTGCGGAGCAGTAGTTTGGTTGCTTGCTGCGGCGTTTATCAAAAAGTCCAATCTGCCCGAATTAGAGCTGGAACATGAAGTCTCAGAAGACACCGGCACCGAATTAGCCGCAGATAAAACCTCGGTCTTGCAGTTTCCGCATCTGATTTTAGGCGCGATAACGATATTCTTATATGTAGGCGCCGAAGTGATAGCGGGGGATACCATTGGCTTATTCGGCTCGCAATTAGGCGTCCCTAATGCCACTACCCTAACCTCCTTTACCATGGGCTTTATGCTGTTTGGTTATGCATTAGGCTTGGTATTAATTCCCCGCTTATTAAGCCAACAAACCGCTTTACTTTGGTCCGCCGCGTTAGGTGTCGTAATTTCGTTATTAATTGTGACGTCGGATCCAACTTCCACTGTCGTATCGGAAGTATTATGGGGCTGGTCAAGCATACAAATATTGCCTGATTTAGTTACCTATGTCGCGATGTTTGGTTTTGCCAATGCCGTAGTATGGCCTGCAGTATGGCCCTTAGCGCTGGATGGTTTAGGCAAACTGACCCCTAAAGGCTCTGCGCTGTTGATTATGGGTATTTCTGGTGGAGCACTTTTACCACTATTGTTTGGCGTATTGTCCGATCACTTCGGTGGCCAACATGGTTATCTCATGATGATCCCACTGTATCTGTTTATTCTGTTTTATGCTGCTAAAGGCCACAAAATCAAGACGTGGCGTTAAGCCTTTAAACTGATCAAAACCATATCAAATAATCAGGGTAACAATCACCATTGTTGCCCTTTTTTATTGGCCAAATAAAAAATCCATATTTCTCTGGCAACTCGATGTTTTTCTAGGTAATTTAATCATCTAAATAACTATTTTATAAGATTGATCAATGTCATTTGCTGTTCGCTCACACATTATTATTAAACTCTGGCTACTCAATGTATGCAGCCAGATGATGTTGTGATCTGAACACAATCTGGTTGCGGAGTTCCGTGACCAGTGTCTATGAGCTCCGCAAATATTCCCCATTAAGTTGGGTTTGCCAAGGAGCACAATATGTCTGCTGAAAAACAATATTCGTTTGTATCCGGATTATTACTGGCCTTAGCCGGTACATTTCTGTTTTCGATGAAACCGATCCTGATCAAGCAGGTTTATTTACTCGGTGTGGACAGCAGCCAATTGATTGCCCTGCGCATGTTGTTTGCTGCACCGTTTTATTTCCTAGTTGGCCTATTTTTATGGCGCAAACAACTCCACTTGAGACCGGTCTATCGTTCCAGTTTGGTCAACATATTAGGATTGGGCGTACTCGGCTATTACGTTGCCAGTTATCTGGATTTAATGGCGTTACAATATATCAGTGCCCAATTAGAACGGGTGGTACTGTTCTGTTTTCCGACTATTGTGGTGTTGCTGTCCCGCTGGGTATTTAAAACTCCGATGCCACGCAATATCTGGTGGATACTGGGATTATCCTATGCCGGTATTTTACTGATTTTTGGCCACGATATGGCCACCATGGGTGAAGACGTGTTACTCGGCACAATACTGGTGTTTATTGGTGCCATCAGCTTTGCCGTCTATACCCTGTGGAGTAAGCCATTAATTGGCAAAGTGGGTAGTCTGATGTTTACCTGCATCGCCATGTTATCGGCCAGTGTTGTCATTTTTATCCATTTCAGTTTGACTCATCCAATGGACGCATTGTTGGTGCAGCCCCACGCCTTGGTTTTAACCGCTACCATCGCCATTTTTTGTACCGTTATTCCTTCCTTTTTGGTGGCTGAAGCCATCAATCGCATGGGACCGGAACGTACCAGTGTCGTCGGTACCTGTGGGCCGGTCATTACGTCGATAGTGGCAGTATTCTGGTTGGGTGAAGCCTTTACCCTCTTTCACTTTGCCGGATTATCTATGGTAATGCTGGCCGTATGGTTGATGATTAAAAACCGCTAAAACACAGGGAAGTAAAAAGGCGTTGAACAAGAATCTGTGGTTATTGTGGCAAGGTCAGCTTGTTAGCCAATTGGGCATGCAAGCCTATACCATGGCGATGATGTTCTGGTTAATGGATAATATCGGCTCATCAGCATGGATGAGTATTATTATGGCTTTATCCATGCTGCCCGGTTTGATATTGAGCCCTTTGGCTGGCGTTTTGGCTGATAGTTGTAATCGTAAAACCATCATTATCATGGCGGATTTACTACGTGGTGGCGCGGTTTTATTGCTTACTATCTGCGTATTTTTCTATGCAGATAATCATTTACTTGTTGTCAGTGCGTTCGCTGTAACAGGGGTGATTAACAGTAGTTGCAAAGCCTTTTTCCAACCCGCTATCAATGCGTTGATCCCTGATCTAGCGCATAAAATTCAACTAGCCAAAAGCATGGCATTCTTCGAGTCGTCCAATCAGGCCACATTAGTAGTCGGTCAGGTGTTAGGCGGGATACTCTATCACTTGTTAGGTGCGCCACTATTACTGTTAATTGACGCGATCAGTTATTTTTTGTCGGCTCTTAGTCAAAGTTTTATTGCGATTAGGTTTCAACCTCAAACAAAGCGCTCAGGGCAATTAAAACAACGTTATCACCAATTTTTGCAGCAACTGATAGAAGGGTATCAATATATCCAGTCTCAAACTGGCATGTGGCCAACATTAGTCTTTAGCGCCTCGGTGAACTTTTTTATTGCACCAGTGATGCTGATGCTACCATTTTATGTAAAAAATCAGCTTCATCAACAGGCCCAGTGGTATGGAATGTTATTAGCTGCGATGGCCATAGGCAGCATAATAGGTTATGGGTGTGCCGCCCATTTTCCCGTCAAAGCAAAGCACCGTCCTTGGCTGATGTTATTCGCTATTATCGGGTTTGCTTTGATGACCCTACTACTCAGTTCGAGTCATTACGCGTTATTTTCTGCCACCGCATTATTAATCGGTGGTGTCGGGTTAGGTTTGTTTAATCTGAACAGTATGACTCTTTTCCAACTACAAACACCGGCTAAACTGCGGGGACGAGTGATGAGTTTATTGATGACCGCATCCAGTGCCTTCTTGCCGTTGGGATTATTAGTTGGAGGCGGGTTAGGAAAGGCACTCAACAATGATCCCCAACCTATATACGCCTTTTGTGGCATCGGTATTATTTTGACCACTTTAACGGTGATGTTGTGTCGCTCCGCGAGACAATTCATGGCTGGTAAACACTGACAAGTCTATATGGGCCGGAGCCGATATGGTCACCATTGAAAACTATAAGCATGAAAATGATGTAACTTATCTATGGTTACAGGATATTGATAGCGGCAAACCAGTGTCTGAAGTTAAAGCAACCAAGGTATTAAGCAACTTTAACGTCAACGCACAAATCTACGATAGTCAATGTGCCAAAGGTACAGTTTAGTTTGAGAGCCTAAAAGAACCCGCATTTAATTAAGGAATGTTGGTTCTTTATTCTTTAATATGTGCTGCACCTGTTCGCGAATATCGGCATATCTGGCTTTTTCACATAAACCATATCCGGCTAATTGACGTACTTTATAGCGGGTAAAAAACGGTACGCTAATCCCCGCCAGAAAGCGGCAATATAATTCAATGGAGATAGGTTGCCCGGTTTTGCTGGCAACCTGTTTTTGAAACTCGTTAAGTGCCTCACCGATAACCGATTGTTCCGGCCACTGGAAGTGTTGCGAGGTAGATAATTTTGCAATTTGACCACGGCAGACTGAACAATGACCACAATTTTCGGGACTGCGCTGATCATCGAAATACAGCGAGAGGTTGTGGCTTAAACAGCGATCCAGTTCGAAAAAACGCACTAGTGCTGCAATCCGTTTAATTTCCTTTTGTTCTTTTTCAATAAAGTGCTGATAAAGTTTTTCGGTTAAATTCGTTATCGCTAATTGTTCCTCATTAACCTGATAGACATCGGTAATACGTTTGGTTTCCAGCACAATCAAATTTTTTTCCTGTAAATAATCCAGCGCCGCGACCACCCGTTTACGTTCAAACTGATACTGCTCGATTAAACTATCGAAATTAAGCGTTCCCCAGACTTTTTTAAATTGGGTATGGGCAAAAATACAGCTTAAAAAGTCCTGACGATCCTGATCAAATAACGCCAGAATATCCGCCTGCGGTTGTAAAAATTTATATTTAAAATCGGCAAAGTAAGAATATAGTGGTTGAATAACACCGATTATTTCCAATTGCACGAGCAAGGTTTTCAACGGCAATTGGCGTACATTAGTGGTGTTGGATAATCCAACTAATTGGCATTCCCATTGGTTATTTTGGACGGTCTGTTTAATATCACTAATCACCGCAGCAATCCCCTCTTTTTCCGGGGTATCACCGTAAACGAAATTTTCTAATGTGGTTAATCCATCCAGATTTGCCAGTGTGATACAGTTTGATGCCTGACCATCCCGACCTGCCCGACCAATTTCCTGACTGTAATTTTCAATCGACTTGGGTAAGTCATAATGGATCACAAAACGAATATCGGCCTTATCAATCCCCATGCCAAACGCAATCGTCGCCACTACAATCTGACTGCGGCCTTGCATAAAGTCTGCCTGGATCTGCTGTCGCGTAGGATCGTCTAAACCAGCATGATAAGCCACTGCGTTAATGTTGTGCTGTTGTAGATAACGCGCCACTTGTTCAGCAGTTTGTTGCAAAGTGACATACACAATACCACTGCCAGTCTGCTGACTAACTTGTGTTAATAATTGCGTATTCTTCTGACTTGATGGCACAGCAATGACCGACAAATCCAGATTACGACGATAAAATCCGGTTTGTACGATATGTTCTTCAGCAATATCAAACCGTTGTGCCATATCACGCTTGACCATTTTGGTGGCGGTGGCGGTCAGCAATAATACCAGCGGAATGTTTAACGCTTGACGGTAGGCTGGCAACTTTAAATAATCAGGTCGGAAGTTATGCCCCCACTCCGAAATACAATGAGCTTCATCCACGACCAACATGGATACCGGAACGGATTGAATAAATTGTCGAAAACGTTCATTCTTAAATCTTTCCACCGAGACCATCAGCACCTTGAGACTGCCATTACGCACATCTGCCATGATCTGTTGGCTCTGTTCCAAGCTCAAGGTCGAATCGATACTCGCGGCTTTAATGCCTTTTTCAGCCAAAAAACCAAGCTGATCTTGCATCAAGGCCAGTAACGGTGACACCACCAGAGTTAAGTGAGGCAGATGAACCGCTGGAAGCTGATAGCATAAGGATTTTCCTGAGCCAGTGGGAAAAATAGCCAAACAAGAATTATTATTCATTAATTGCTGAATCGTTTGTTCTTGCCCCTCTCGAAACTGCTCAAAGCCAAAATGTTGCTGCAAAGAATTACGCAAATTAAGCGACATAACCGACATCCCTTTCTGTGGCATTATTAATAATGACAGTAACTCATTGTAGACGCCGGAGAGATAAATGGATCGACAAGTTCAGACGGTTCCGGCTTTTGCCGGAACCTAAATACGGCAGGAAATGATTTATTGCTTAAAGCGTAAGTTAAAGGTGACTGGAACCGTTAGCGTGATACTATCCAGACCAGCTAAGGATTTAAGTTTTTCAACACCTTCAGTCAAACCAAAATCGGCACTGCTAATCAATACGGGTTTAATACTAGTCACTTGAATCCCGCCATCAGCGAGGCCAGTAACGGTCACTGGTAATTTAAGGGATTGTTTCATCCCATGTAAATCCAAATCAGCATCCAGGCTGGTCACTTGAGTTTCTCCTGCTGCTAAAGCCAGTAACTCTGCGCTGACGTTAGCTTTTACCGTCGCCATCGGAAATTTATCCGCCGCAAATAAAAATTTAATCATCCGCTGATTACGAATATCAATGCCGGTATCGACCGAACTTAAATCTAACTCAACCACTGCATTACCCGCATCATCCAACTTGCCGGAAAGTGTTTTAATTTGGTGAATCTCTGTCACCTGAGCTTTTTTGGTGGATAAAAAATTCAAGGTGGATTGAGCCGGATCGAGCTGCCAGTCGGCTAATGTAGACGTTGAAACTAATAATGCTGAAACAAGACTAATAATTCTCATAATTCCTTACTCATAATATTGAACAATAGTATTCCAATCCACTTGCTGGTCACCCAGCACAAGAAAATTGGGGTTGGTCAGTACGCTACGCTGATTATAGGTTAACGGATTAAAATCTACCGCGACGATATTACCACCTGCTTCAGTGACGATACATTGTGAAGCCCCGGTATCCCACTCACCTGTGACACCTAAACGCATAAAAATATCCGCTTTTCCTTCGGCAATAAAACAGGCTTTTAATGAGCAACTACCTAACGGTAAAGTATGAAATACGCGTTGGTCGGTCAATCTGGACAATACGTTTTCGCGGGATTGACGGCGACTGATGGCAATAGTCACGACATCATTTTGTGGATCCTCGAATTGTCGAACATGGATCGGACCACTTTCACTCGGACTTTCCTTGTGAGCACCATGCCCTTTGCTGGCAAAATACAAGGCATTCCCAGCCGGCCAATAAATCACTCCGATAATCGGTTGATTGTCTTCAATAAGCGCAATATTAACGGCAAAATCTCCGCTACGGGCAACAAACTCCTGAGTTCCATCAATAGGATCGATCAACCAGTAACGCTGCCAGTGCTTTCGCTCTGATAGTGGCGCATTGGTCTGCTCTTCAGACATGATTGGAATATTAGGAGTCAGCTCACGCAGCATCGAGTCAATGATATCGTGGGCTTTATAATCAGCAGATGTCACCGGAGAGTCATCGGTTTTACTAAAACTCTCATAGTCGCCACTATCATAAATGGCCCATACGGCGGCGCCAGCTTGCAGAGCTGCCTGTTTGGCAATCTCTAATAGTTGTTGTGTTTCAGCATCCGGCATTTATTGATCCCTTAACCAGCGTTCCATCAGCAACAGGGCTGATACGCTGCGTGCTTCGGTAAAGTCTTCCTGAGTCAACAATGAATCAATTTGATCAATCTTCCAGGGAACAATCTCTAATGGTTCAGGCTCATCACCTTGTAACCGTTCTGCAAAAAGATCCTGAGCAATCAATATTGTCATGCTGGCATTAAAAAAGGTTGGTGCCATTTGCACCCGATGTAAGAATTGCAAACGCTTGGCACCGTAGCCCACTTCTTCTTTGAGCTCTCGGTTAGCCGCTTGCTCTGGTGTTTCACCGGGATCAATTAATCCTTTAGGGAACCCCAGTTGATAGGAATGCGTACCGGCAGCATATTCACGAACCAACAAGAATGTTTGTTCATCAATAAATGGCACCATCATCACCGCTCCACGACCACTGCCAGCCATTCTTTCGTATTGGCGATTCACCCCATTACTAAATTCCAACTCCAAACTTTCAATATGGAATATTTTGCTACTCGCCACCGGTTTACGATGATGAATAATTGGAAGAACTTGTTGGGTGACTGTTTTACTCATTAACCTTACACGTTAAAATGGCTCGCCTTGCTACTATAACTTTTCTTATTTCAAATGCCTATGCTCTGTTGGAACCAAATTGACACTGTTTTACTGGATATGGATGGCACTCTGCTCGATTTGCATTTTGATAACCATTTCTGGATGGAGCATATTCCGCAAAAATACGCGCACAATAATAATATTAGCCTGGCTGAAGCCCGCGCTAGACTCGATGTGGAGTTTGTTAAAGTCGCTGGAACACTGGATTGGTACTGTCTGGATTACTGGGCAGATATTTTAAAACTGGATATTGTCGCGGCGAAACGAGAAATTCAGCATCTCATTCGCATGCGTGACGACACCATTCCCTTTTTGGACGCATTAAAGAATAGCGGACGGGAAGTGATAATTGTTACCAACGCGCACCCCAATAGTTTGTCATTAAAAGTGGAACAGACCCAACTTGATCATCATATTGATCATATGATTTCCACTCATCAATTTGGGGTGAGCAAAGAATCACAATTATTGTGGCAGCAGTTACACCATCAACTTAACTTTAATCCCCAACGAACCTTGTTTGTGGATGACAGCTTACCTATATTGGGCGCAGCCAAACAATTTGGAATCGCCCATTTGTTAGCGGTTAGCAATCCCGACAGCAAAATGCCCAGCAGGCAAGTTGATGAATTTGTCGCAACTGACGATTTTCGCGAACTGCTTGTTGATATACAGGCTTCAAGCCAGAACTGAATTTAATCAGCTCGGCTCATTACCTGCTTTCCATTTGATATTGCATCCCATCGAGGGCAACTGTTGAACACTAATGGGCTGATTGGCAAGTAACTGATCGAGTGCCCGTTGCAAGTCTTCACCGGTAGCCTGATTTTTAGAAGAATCATAATTTCCGGATGAAATACGATGGGGGCGGCTACTGTCAAACTGGCCGCGATATACTAACTTCTGATCACGATCAAATAAATACAGATCCGGTGTACAAGCAGCAGAATAAGCTTGTGCGACTTGTTGAGTTTCATCCAATAAGTATGGGAATGAATATTCTCTATTCTGTTTTTCCAGCACCATATTGTGCATATTATCAGCCGGGTATGCTTCAGTGTCATTACTGTTAATTGCAACAAAAGCAATGCCTTTTTGTTGGTACTCTTTCGCCAGTTCAGCCAGCCGAGGTGCAATATGGATAACGTAGGGACAGTGATTACAAATAAATGCCACAACCAATCCTTTGGCTTGTTTAAAGTCATTCAGACTAACCTGTTGTCCTTGCGTAGAGGGCAAGCGAAAATCCGGAGCCGGCGTACCCAGCTGCAACATAGTGGAAGGTGTCATTGACATAATTAACTCTGCTCTTTTCGGTTCAGTTTACTAATCGTTACCTATCTTAACCCGAAGACATTACCATTCCGAACTACAATGCCTTATTGTGGATGTTTAATGCATTTATCCTACAACAAAAACGAATAATGGAGACAATAATGAAATCAACACCTCTTGCCTGCCTGCTCACCGGTGCTCTTGTGCTGGCAAGCTGTTCACAACCGCCGTCAACAGATTCGACGGACCGCCTCAAAACGGACGCAGAACAACCGACGGTCGAATACAGCGCCAAACAGATAGCCAACGAAAGTGACAAAGCCAACGCTTTTTTTGAGCAAGTTTTTAATCAACAAGTCAGTCGCTCACCAGAGTATCAAACCTATCTGGGTATGAAATCGGACAACGATAAATGGGATGATAATTCCGATGAGAATGCCAAACGTGAACTGGAGTTTACCCGCCAGGATCTGGAAACCCTGCAAAATACCATTAATTATGATGCACTGGATGCCCAAACCCAACTCAGCTACGACTTGTTTGTTGAGCAAGCTGAACGTCAAATTCGCGACTTTAAATGGCGCTTTCACAATTACCCGGTTAACCAGATGTTTGGCATGCAATCCGGCACACCGTCATTCTTGATTAACTTTCATCGAGTTGACAGTGTAGAGGATGCCAAAGGCTATATTACTAGACTTGTTAAGGTTGAGCCACGGTTTGATAATCTGCTCACTGGCTTAAAAGTGCGCGAGGATATGAACATTATTCCGCCAAAATTTGTATTCGAGCATGTGATACGCGACTCGAACAACATTATTGAAGACACCACCATCATAGACGACTTCCGTAAAAAAGTAGACGACTTGACCGATGTGGATGATAGCCAGCGTGACGAATTAGTCAGTCAGGCGCAAACAGCAATCAATGAGCATGTGGTGCCTGCTTATCAAAAGCTGGTCGCCTATCTGGTAGAGCTGGAGAAAAAAGCCGATGATCGTGATGGAGCCTGGAAATTTCGTGATGGAGCGGCTTTTTATAATAATGCGCTTAAAAACTACACCACTACCGATCTAACCGCGCAACAAATTCATCAAATTGGGCTGGATGAAGTCGCGAGAATTCACAACGAAATGCGCGAAATTATGCAGCAAGTCGGATTTGAAGGTGACTTACAGGCGTTCTTCCAGTTTATGCGCGAAGACGAGCAATTCTACTACCCCAATACCGATGAAGGGCGCCAGCAATATCTGGATGAGGCCAAGGCCTTGATCGATGTGGTTAAAGGCCGTCTGGATGAGCTTTTTCTGACCTTGCCCAAAGCTGATATGATTGTGAAGCGGGTAGAACCTTTCCGCGAGAAATCAGCCGGTAAAGCTTTTTACAACAGACCTGCACCTGACGGTTCCCGTCCGGGAATCTACTACGCTAACCTCTACAATATGCAGGATATGCCTACCTATCAAATGCGCGCTCTGGCCTACCATGAAGGCATCCCGGGCCATCATATGCAGTTGGCTATATCCCAGGAGCTGGAGGGTATTCCCAAATTCCGCAAATATGGAAGCTACACAGCCTATACCGAAGGCTGGGGGCTATATTCCGAATTCACCCCCAAAGAAATGGGCCTGTACGATAACCCCTATGACGATTTTGGCCGGCTGGCGATGGAATTATGGCGCGCCTGTCGATTAGTGGTGGATACCGGTATCCATTATAAACAGTGGACTCGTCAGCAAGGCATTGATTATTACGTACAAAACACTCCTAACCCGCTGGGTGATGCAGTCAAAATGGTAGAGCGCCATATTGTCATGCCCGGCCAGGCAACGGCATACAAAATCGGCATGCTGAAAATTCTGCAATTACGTGAGAAAGCCAAAAAAGCCTTGGGTGATCAATTTGATATTCGCGAGTATCACGATGTGGTACTTAAAAACGGGCCATTACCGCTAAGTGTACTGGAAGCTCAAGTGGATAAATGGATTGCCTCTAAACAGGCTTGATATCAACTCGATTAAACATGCAAACAAAAAGCACGGAGCCGTGGAAAAAAGCAAACAATGCTTTTCTACAACTCCGTGCTTTGCTGTAACAAGGTACGTTGATGTACCACCGCTATATTTTATAGTTACAAGAATATTAATTCTTTATTTTAAATGAGCTTTTGTTTATACAAGTCTACTGCAATGTTAGCGGCTCGGGCGCTCAGCGCCATATAAGTCAGTGACGGGTTAACGTGACCTGAAGATGACATACAAGCCCCGTCAGTGATAAACAGATTCGGAATATCATGGCATTGGTTGTTGCCGTTTAAGACCGAGGTATTTGGATCCCGTCCCATTCTGGCGGTTCCCATTTCATGAATGGCTAATCCTGGCGGCGCATCGCTGATACGTCTTTTAATGTTTTTGGCGCCGATGGCCTCAAGCATTTCAACACAATCGTCAGCCATTTTTTCCATCATCAGCTTGTCGTTCTCGCCCCATTTACAATCAATCAGCAGTTGCGGCATGCCCCACTTATCCACTTTCTCTGTATGCAAAGTCACCTTGTTATCATATTGGGGTAACATCTCACCCGAGCCGCTCCAGCCAAAATGCCAAGGCCCCGGTTGCTGCATTTTTTGTTTCAGACTGGCACCAAATTCATCACTACCCATTGCGTGGAATACACCAGAGCGTGATGCACCTCCCCGTAAAAAGTAGCCGCGTGAGAATTTATCGGTTTGTTTTTGCAAGTTGTTGAAGCGCGGAATAATCGGCCCGGTAGGACGGCGCCCTTTATAATAATCGTCGTCAAAACCTTCTATTTCACCGCTGGCGCTGGGGTTGTATATATGATCCATCAGATAGCGTCCCAGTACACCTGATGAGTTAGCAATACCGGTAGGAAAATGCTCAGAAGTTGAGTTCAACATGATCTGTGCAGTGCCAATGGTTGAAGCGCACATAAATACCATATTGGCATGATATTCACGGGTTTCCATTGTCTGTTCATCTATAACATTAACACCCGTTACCCGATTCGTTTTGTCGTCATAAATTAAACTATGCACCACACTATTACAGGCAATATTCAGATTATTAGTTTTGATTGCGGCAGGTAAGGTAGAACTCAAGGTCGAAAAATAAGCACCAAAGGAACAACCGCGCTGACATTCGTTGCGTGCCATACATTTATAGCGCCCTTGATCGAGGAAAAACTGGGTCGGTTCACTTAAATGTGCACAACGCCCCTGAATCATTTTACGATCAGAGTATTTTTTCTCGATTTGCTGTTTGGCATATTTTTCCACTGCATTAAGCTCGAACGGTGGCAAAAATTCGCTGTCAGGCAAGGTGGCGATGTTCTCAACGCTACCGGAAATCCCCACAAACTTTTCCACATGAGAATACCAGGGCGCCAGATCCTGATAACGAATCGGCCAGTCAGTACCATGCCCGTCACGCAGATTTTCTTCGAAATCGATTTCACTCCAGCGAAATGACTGACGATGCCATAAAAGCGAGCGTCCTCCCAACTGGTTAGCGCGGATCCAGTCAAAATGGGTACCTTCGGCAGTTTGGTAGGGATAGTCACGGTCATTACCGAAAAACTGTTTGGTCATATCGTTAAACGCATAACATTTACGTTGAACATGAAACTGATCTTCAATCAAATTATGTTCGACAAATCCGTCATGAGGCATTTCCCAGGAGGCTTTCCCTTCACCGATATAATCTTTCTGATGGTGAACGGCTCGCCCCCGCTCAACCATCAATACTTTTAAGCCTTTCTCGCACAGCTCTTTTGCTACCCAGCCACCAGAGATCCCGGAACCCACCACGATAGCGTCATATTTTTTATTGGTTTTTGTTACTAAAAAAGGGTCAATCATTACTACCTACCAAAAAGTTATCGAGATGATTAATTGGAATAAAAGGCTGCGGAGAACGCTTTACCGTTATTGTCGGAAACTTTGAAGTCGGCCCGATAGCCACCGGGTACAGGATCGTAAACCAGCTCCTGACTGGCCCCCACCTCTGACAGGTAATAGCCCATAACGGTGAGCGCTTTTAGTTGATGGAACCAGCCAATATGCGCTGGCGAAAAGGGTTTTGCACCCTTGGCCAAGGCCGTCATCGCCGCGATTTTTTCACTATTAGGTAAAAGCCCAAAATCCTTGCCCCAATGGGTTTTAACTAACGGAGCAAACTTGTCCAATCCGGCAATAAACTCCTTACCTTCCTGTGGATCGCGACAATGCGCCAACTGGTCATCAATAAAACCGTGGGTATCAGTACCCGCCGCTCCTAGCGTATCGGTAGCGGGAATAATCACCTCAACCAACTCGCGCAATAATTGCATTTGTCGCTTAGTTAGAATCTGCCCTGAACGAATAGGCCCTCCCGCCAGGCGCTGAGTGCCGCTTTGGCTTAACGCCAATACATCATTGGCTAATAATCCCAGACATAAAAAACTGGCACTACGTAACAAATCTCGACGAGATAATTCAGGCAGGTTGGACATAAAACCTCAGCAGCTTGCAAATAACAGTGCCTTTTATGCCTGTATATAAAATATGTTTCAAGTGTTAACGGCTTGTTGCGCTTTTAATGTGATAAGAATCGCTGATTGTCTGATAAAGGTAACGATATGAACGGGGCATTTCTAAAATAGTCTTACACCGACCTATGCGGCTATTGCTTAATTAATTCACCCTTACCTATACTCCATCACACTATTATTTGACATCAAAGTGATGTGTTCGCCATGCTATATTTTATATCCCCAGCAGCCAGCGTTTTTTCTGGTTCGGCAATAAACTGACGGACTAGGTCCGCATTCCCTCTAGCGATCGTTGTTGTAACACCAATGCTTTTATTTCGACCCTGATTTTTGGCGCTGTATAGCGCACTATCGGCCAGTTGTAAGGTTGTATGTAAATCCACAGCTTCCGGCTCACCGGGCGCAAACGGGAACGCACAAAAACCGATTGAACAGGTTTTGCGCAGGCGTACATCGTCAGAAATATGAAAGACATGATTACTTATTAGGGTGCGAATTTTCTCGGCTAATAACATGCCGTCTTGACGATCCGACAATCTGGCAACAAGTAAAAACTCCTCACCTCCCCAGCGCACACAATAATCGGCCGTTCGTAAACATTGTTTGAGCAATAACGCGACCTGCTTGAGTACTTTGTCTCCTGCTACATGACCGTACTGATCATTTACCTGTTTGAAATAATCAATATCTAATAGCATAAAGATCAGATCTGATTGAGGTGGTACCTGACTACTATTATGGTAACGACGCAGCACCAGTTCTATATCCGCCTCAATACTTTGTTCGAAAAATCGTCTGTTATGCAGACCGGTCAGGGGATCAGTCAAACTCGCTTGTTCAATGCGCTGATAAGCCTGTTGTAAATCAGCTGTGCGTTGCTCGACCAGCCTTTCCAATTGAATACTGCGCTGTTTCACCCGTCTAACTTGCCAACGATAAAATTCAACAATCAGTAATATAACCAGCACCACCGTTAGTGCCTGAAAATACCAGGTCTGATAAAAAGCGGGCATGACTGAAATAGTCAATTGCCATTGTTTAGGACTCCATTGCCCTACTCGATTTGTTCCTTGTATATATAACTGATAGTTTCCCGGCGGTATATGTTGGTAACTTGCCAGTCGATGGGTAGCATCAGCTGAAATCCAATCAGTATCATAGGGTGATAAACGATAACGATATTGCAGTTTTTCTGGGGCACTGAATGCCAGAGAGGTAAATTCAACTTGTAAACTATTTTGATCGGATGGAATTTTTAGCGCTGGCATGGTTGTAGCAACAGGTCGCTCTTTACCATTCACAGTCAGTCTGCTTGCCATTACTTGCGGTGTATAGTTCCATTGCTGTATTTTTTGTGGTTCAACAATCAGTAACCCTTGTGGGGATCCAAATAGCAGTTGTCCCTGTTGAGTAAGATTACGACTGGCAATAAAAAAATTACGGAAGCTTATACCATCAACGGAACCAAATTCTTGCCATGTCCAATTCGAAGGGTTGAGTCGTATATGAGCCCCTAGCCATACATGTCCATCCTTTTCCTGTATCAGAGACTCTATCGGCCATGGGGGTAACGAAAATCGTTGTTGCAGAACATCAAATGTAGCTCTCTTTCCATCCCAGCTTTTTAATATCGCGGCACCGTTGCGGGTAGCCACCCATAGACGTCCGTCTTCTGCCACCATTAAATCGGGCACCCAATTTCCAGGTAAACTATCCTGCCGTTTTGCATCGTGGAAAATTCGAGTGGCAACTTCGGTTTCGACATTAAAAGCATTCAGCCCATTATCGGTTCCCACCCAAAGTTGTTTATCTGCGGTAAAGGCCAGTGATTCGACGGCTCGGCCTGATAACGACTGATGATCGTTGACATCATGGCGATAAGAATGAGCTTGGTCATTGTGCGCATCGATCCTCGCCATACCATTCGACGAGCCTATCCATAGGTTACCTTGCTGATCGAATATCATGGTACGGATAATACCGCCAGGCATGCCCTTATTCTGATCAAAACGTTCAAATTGTTCTAATCCATCAGCACGCATACGGTGTAATCCACCGTCCAAAGTAGCGACCCAAATAGTACCGTCTGACGCTTGAGCCAGGCAGGTTATTGCCCCATCAGACAGATGCCCGGGTAATTTGCTATCGGGACGATAACTTTTTATGAAGTGGCCTTTGTGATCCAGTACATCAATGCCATTACCATTGGTTCCCAGCCAGATTGTCCCATCTGACATTTGCATGGGTCTAACAATCGCTGTGTAACTTGGGCCATCCGGATTAGTCGGACTATGTTGTAACTGACGAAATGCACGAGTAGAAGGATCATGGCGAGTCAGCCCACCTCCCCATGAACCAACCCAAACCAGGCCGGCATCATCCACGGTTAATGCTCCCACCCGATCAGCACCTATACTGCTAGTTAATGTGGCGTCATGACGCAACCTGTCGCGAATCGCTAAGGTTTTCAAGTCGACAATATCGATACCACCACCGAAAGTGGCAATCCACAGTTCGTCGTTCCCCACCTGAGCAAAATCATATACCCAGAAGTGACTCAAGTTTTGCGGCGCCATACTTTTTGGAGAAAGATGAATTAACTGGTTAGTAGTTAAATCCAGTACTGCAGCGCCATGTTCCACCGTTCCAATCCATAGACGACCTTGGCTATCTTCAAATATGTTTGTCACATAATTATTAAATAAAGAATCCGCGTCGGCAGGATCCGATGCAATTGATTCAAATCCTTTTTTTTCACCCAACCAACGTTGTAATCCCTTATGACTGCCAACCCAGAGCTGATTTTGACTATCAATAAGCAGACCACGAACCTGATTGGCAGCCAAGCTGCTAGCTTCACCAGGCTGATGTAAATAATGAGTAAACTGTCCCGAATTCGGATTGAGTCGATCTAATCCTCCATCAGTGGCTAACCATAGTTCTCCCTTACTATCTTCTACAATCCCCTCAACACGATCATGCAAAAGCGAATTTGGATCCTCGGCAGCATGACGATAATGACGAAATGTTCCGTCGTCCGGATTAAAAACCGACAACCCGCCACTGAATGTTCCAATCCAAATTCGCCCATCCCGGGACACCAGCAATGAACGAACATAACTGCCACTTAATCCTGGCTGTTTATTGGTTGCGGCGCGAAAAACCTTATAACGATATCCATCGAAGCGAACAAGGCCATCCTGCGTGCCAATCCACAAAAAACCTCGTGAATCCTGTGCCAGTGCAGTAACCAGATGGGCAGGCACGTCATCTGGGATTAATAGCGGGTTAAACGAAATACTACCGGGAAGATCTTGCCATGCTTTAGCATGGCAACAGGAAAAGAAGGTCGTTAACAGAATGAGTACTAAGGTATTAAATACACTAACAAGATGGCTGTTTTTATTAGAATTATATTGCTTCATCGTATCTCGAAATGGCCTGACAAAGGGGACAACTGACCAAATTTAGTTAGTGCAGCAGCTAAGACTCGAATATTAACGATTTACTCCCTGCCAAACCAGTTTAAATCTGCTTCAAATTATCTACACCGGAATTCATAAATAAAATACTGCCTAAGGCCCAAAATCTATTACCTATAGGCTTTTCCAAGTTATAAAAAGTAAAGACAAGTAAATAACAAATGCTTTTGTGTAATTTAATTACATAAAACTTGTTAAATACTTATTAAAAACCAGCAAAACGACTTATTTTTTCCGATTTTTATGTAATTAAATTACATTTTGAGTATATTTTTTGTTCTTATCGCTTATAATGCATCCAGCTTTTAAAAATCATCCACTTAATTTTTGTTGTAGAGGCCAATATGAAAACCACACTTATCGCATTAACTACTTTCGCTATATCGATGAACGCTATGGCATCACAAGCTAGCTATTCTTTTGTTCCTGTTGACCAAAGTGTTTACAGCAACTTATGTGTTGTTGCAGCACAACAAGGTATTGAAACTGCCAAAACTAAATTCGCAGATTTCAGCCACAATACTTTGTGTAATGGAATGAAAATTGGAAAGTTTGCCCGCAAATACAACACTATTGCACAAGAAGTTGCACCTGCAGCAATAAAAATGGTTGCGGCCGACGAGAAGCCTGAATCACAGCTTTGTGTTAAGGCTGCGGAGCAAGGTATTGAAACCTTAGGTCTGAGCCGTTGGAAAATGAATGACTTGTACTGTAACGGTCAATCAATCAAAAAATTCGTTAAGTCTTATTCCATTAAATAAGGACTAAGATGCTAAAAAAGCCCCGTTGATATAACTATCACGGGGCTTTTTTGTTGATTACGAAATAGTAACGAGATCTAAATAACCCCAGCTCAAAAAACTAGCGGAATGACAAACACTACTGAAAAAACTGTATAACTTGTTTTTCTTTGCGCCCCCTGCGCCTTTACTGAGCGTAGCTTTAGCTCGTCGCTCGAAGCTCGCTACTCACTGCTGATTTTATTATCCAATCCCCAAGATCGCCCGTAACTCATTACCCAATAGCCCAGGCATCAACCCCAATACTAATAATGATGCGGCAATAACACCTAACCAAATCTTACTCACTAACGCCTTGGATACCTGAGGTAATTCCGGGTTGGCCGGTGCAAACAAATTAAAAATCACCCTCAAGTAATAATACAACCCCACTGCACTGCCAATTATCATTGCTGCCACAAGCCACCAGGCCGATAATTTAATCGCCAAGGTGAGCAAATAAAACTTACCGATAAAACCAATGGTAATTGGCATACCGGCTAAGGAGAAAAACGCTAGCGCCATAATCATAGCCAGCCAAGGATGCTGCCAAAACAGTCCCTGTAGTTGTGACAGTGTATCCACATCCTGTTGATCATCCAGACGGGACAACATAGTTAATACCGAGAAAATCAGAATGGATGCCACCAGATAAGCTAATAAATAATAGCTGGCACCTTCGAGTACCAAACTGTGATCAATATCCATGGCGATAATACCCGCCACTAACACGTACCCCATGTGGGCAATTGCAGAATAAGCCATCAAGCGTTTAACACTTTGCTGCTGTAAGGCTAACCAGTTGCCTAACAACATACTGGCAATCGCCATCCAACTGAGCATCCGAATCAAGTCAGCCTCAAATTCGGGCGGAATAATTAATATTAATTTAATCAACAGCGCAAATACTGCCGTTTTAGATAAGCTGGTCAGTAAAAGAGTTGAGTTAACCGGTGCACCTTGGTACACATCTGGTGTCCAAAAATGTAAGGGCACCAATGATAACTTAAACGCGAGTCCGGCAATGAGTAATACAAAACCGCTTTTTGCCAATAGCGACATCGGCGATTGCATAATGTCGGCAAGCAATAATGAGCCACTGGTGGCATATAAAAAAGCTAACCCCAACAATAACAAACTGGTGGCGGCTCCGGATAACAACAAATACTTGATCGCCCCTTCCAATGCCAGTTTGCGCTCGCGGTTATATGCCAGCATGGCCAACATCGACAAGCTCATTAGCTCCAGACCTAATACCACCGACGCGGCATGGCGAGCCATTACCAGTAACATCGCGCCCAAACAGGACAGTAATAACAGCAGGTAAAATTCTTCAGCAACTTCTTTGCAATCTGCCCCCATATAAGCACCTTGCAACAACGCCACCGATAAACTGACCATAAGTAATAAAATTGAAAAGAATCCCCCCACCGGCTCATATTCGAACAAAATGGTAATCTCTTGATGACCTGAAGGAAATTGCCAAATCAACGCGGTAAAACTGGCTACCAGTGTGATAATAGTCAACCCTTGTGCCAAGTCTCTATTACGTTGCCATGCGGTTTGTAGCATCAATAAAATAATACCCAAGCTCAAAATCAATATCGGCAACATTAACCACAACGCATCAAGACTCATGACCGCACTCCTTGACCTATTTGCAGTAAATGCTGCATAAACGCCTCAGGCATTTGCAATAACAAGTGGGGTTGCAGACCAAAATAAATTAGCGCCACCACCAACAATCCGCTATAGAGCAATTCACGCTTATTAAGATCGGGTAGCGTTTGATTTACTGGACCTTGAAACGCCTTTTGAAATAGGTGCAGTCCGTACACAGCGGATAACACAATACCTAACGTGGCGATAATGCTTAGCGTAGGAAATACCTGAAAGCTACCCAATAACGACAATAATTCACCGTTGAAATTAGCCAAACCTGGCATCCCGATGCCGGCCATCACAAAAATAATCATCACCGTAGCCATTTTGGGAGCACTGGCCCACATGCCGCCCATATCCGCCAATTCACGGCTATGAATTCGATGTTGTACCATGCCCGCCATACTAAATAGTGCGGCACTGGAAATGCCATGCGCCACAATGGTGAGTATGGCGCCTTGGAATGCCACTTCATGCCAGCTAAATAATGCCACTAACACAAAGCCCATATGGCTAATACTGGAATAGGCGACTAATCGCTTAAAATCACTTTGGCTGTATGCCATCAACGCGCCATACACAATACTGACAACGCCCAATGAAACCGCAATGGGGGCAAAATCCATAGTCGCAGCAGGAAATAACGGTAATACAATACGGATCAAGCCATAAGCCCCTGTTTTAAGCAAAATACCCGCTAACAGCACACTACCTGCTGTGGGCGCTTGAGTATGAGCATCGGGTAACCATGAATGTAACGGTACCGAGGGTAATTTCACCGCAAAGGCAATAAAGAATCCCAACATTAACCATAACTGGCTTTGTAACGGTATTTCCAAATGTTGCAATACGGCCAGATTAAAACTCAATTCGCCGGTCGCCTGTTGATTGAATAAAGCTAAGGCGATAATCGCAATTAACATTAATAAACTACTGGCCTGCGTAAAAATAAAAAATTTAATCGCGGCATAGCGGCGCTTTTCATGCCCCCAAATCAAAATAAGTGCCGTCATCGGCAACAGCATCACTTCCCAAAACAGAAAGAACAGGAATAAATCATCAGCCAAAAAGACACCAACAATGCCAGCCATACTGAACAGCAAATTAAAATGGAAAAATCCCCGGTGCTGACTAATTTCATGCCATGACACAGCCACCGCTAACAATCCTAACAATAAGGTAAGTATCACCATCAGTGCGGCCAAGCCGTCATACAGCAGTGCGAAATGAATATTAAAACGGGCGAACCAATCCCAGCTCATTTGACTATCGCCCTGTAAGGCCAAATAGACGCTGAATAGCAGCAGCCCTGCCAGAGTGAATAAACTGATCCAGTTTCCGCTATGGGGATATTTGTTCTCACTCAGCCACGCCAGTCCACCGGCAATCAGAGGTAACCAAACCAGATAACTTAACGCCACCATAGTAAGCCCCCTAACATCAGCGCTGCCCCAACCAGCGTAGCGCAAAGATACCAGCGTAGTTTACCGTTTTGGCTTAATACCAGTACCTCGTTCAGGCTCAAGTTAAACCAGCCCACAAATTGATAAAAATGATCCACCAGATCAGATTTATTCCAGCGGGCGAACAACTGTAGCGGACGGGTAAAAAGTTGTTGATACAACCAGTCAAAGCCTAAGCCACCGAGTAAAAATTGATTCAACCTGCCTTGTGCGGGTTGGGCTTTGGTGCGCGGAAAATAGATCAACCATGCCACCAGCAAACCCAATAACATCGAACCAACGGGAATCAGTTCTAGCCATAGGGACAAATGAACTTGTTCTTTTGGACTAAATACCTGACTGAAATCCAGACTAATAAAACCACCAACAATGGCCAATGTCACCAGCGGGATTAACGGTACGACAAACTGGCTGGAGAATGCAAAATCGCCACCTTTTGGTGAATACGAGGCTGACCCGAAACACACAATAAACAATAAACGAAAACTATAAACACTGGTTAAAAACGCGCCAAATACGGCCATCCACCATAATAATGAGCTGGTGGTATCGGCCTGCCATACTGCCGCCAAAATGGCCTCTTTACTAAAAAATCCGGAGAAACCGGGCACCGCCACCAACGCTAATAAACCGATCAACAAAAAAGTCGAAGTCAGTGGTAAAGATTTGTATAAACCACCCATTTTGAAAATATTCTGCTCGTGGTGCATTTTGACAATAATGCTACCGGCAGTCAGAAATAACAGCGCTTTAAAAAATGCATGGGTCATTAAATGGAAAATCGCGCTGTCATAGGCCATCGCCCCTAAACCCAGAAACATATAACCAATCTGGCTCATGGTGGAATACGCCAATATGCGCTTAATATCGGTTTGCACTAATGCAGCGAAACCGGCCAATAGCAAGGTTAAAGTGCCAATCCAGGCGACAATTTCCAGCATCTGCGGCACTTGCATAAACAAAGGCTGCATACGGGCAATCAGATACACGCCAGCCGTCACCATTGTTGCCGCATGGATAAGGGCGCTGACCGGTGTAGGCCCCGCCATCGCATCAGGTAACCAGGTTTGCAAAGGTAACTGCGCCGATTTACCTACCGCGCCACCGACTAACATCAAACAAGCCCACCACAGCAGAGGCTCGCTCACCCGATCGGCCTGCACTAAAATATTGGGAATATATAACGTATCGAAATACTGAAATAACATCAGCAAACCGATCATCATCGCGGTATCGCCTACCCGAGTGACAATAAAGGCTTTTTTGGCGGCTTTAACGTTATCTGCGTCGTATTGCCAAAAACCAATTAATAAAAAGCTGCATAGACCGACACCTTCCCAACCTAAAAACAACAAGATTAAATTGTCACCCAGCACCAGCATTAACATGGCGAATACAAACAGGTTCATATACACAAAAAAGCGCTGCACTTGTTTATCGTCGAACATATAGGCGGCGGCGTACCAATGAATTAACCAGCCCACCCCAACGATCACGCAGGTCATCACTAAGGACAGTTGATCCAGATACAAACCCAGATTAATTGGCGCGTTATTTATTGGGAGCCAGTTGAATAACACTTGTTGATAAGCCGCACTGCCAGCCTGAATAAACTCCCAGCCCACTAACGCGGTTAACAATGCCGCAATCCCCATGGAGCCCACACCCAGTATCGCCACTTGCATTGAAGATAAACGCCCCGCTAATAGCAATAACAATACCGACGAAGCCAGAGGTAATAAGGGAATAACAAACAATAGATCCAGCATGTTAGCCCTCCATTTCGTCGAGGTTATCGATATTCAAATCGGTGGTTTGATGGCGCAAACGGATCAACAGCGCCAAACCTAATCCCACTTCAGCAGCGGCAATACTGAGAATTAGAATGTACATGACCTGTCCATCGGCCTGTTGCCACAAACTACCGGCTAAGATAAAAGCTAACGCCGCAGCATTAAGCATGATTTCCAGCGACATCAGCATAAACAAGGTGTTTTTACGACTGAGTAAGCCGATTAATCCCACGGCCCATAAAATGGCAACTAGCATAAATCCGTGTTCGGCCGGGATCATTACTGCACCATCCATCAGCGATTCCCTCCATCATCAGAGCCGGTAGTACCAACCAGATTTTTGGCCAGATGATAGCCACCAACTAATCCGGCCAATAACAGAAAGGAAGCAATCTCTACCGCCAATAAATACGGACCGAATAGCAGACTCCCCACGGTTCTGGCATCCACCAATTGCACCGCTTGAGCCGGCCAGGACGATTGCATTTGAATAACCAGCACAATTTCGGCCAATAACACGAGCGCTAACAATACCGGTCCGATCCAAATCGAGCCTTTTAACCACTGCTTTTCCCGTTCTATATCGCGCTGGCTAATATTGAACATCATCACCGCAAACACAAACAGCACCATAATCGCCCCGGCGTAAACAATAATTTGTAACGCCGCGGCAAATGGAGCGCCCAACAAGTAAAAACACATGGCCAGTGATAAAAGACTCACGACCAGATACAAGAGTGCATGCACCGCATTTTTATTAGTAACCACTAACAAACTGGCAAAAACCGCTATTGCGCCACTTAAATAAAAAAATAGTTGAGCAGTCATGGCATTAAGCTCCGCACATCAATAGGCGGCTTCTCGTTATCCGCTTGGCCTTTATCCTTGCCTTTAATGCTAATGCCAGCCTTTCGATAAAAGCTGTAACCGGGATATTTACCCTGCCCATCAATGGTTAAATGCTCTTTTTCATATACCATATTGCTACGTTGGTATTCAGCCATCTCTACGTCGGGGGTCAGCTGGATGGCGTAAGTCGGACAGGCTTCTTCACATAAACCACAGAGAATGCAGCGAGAAAAATTGATTCGGAAAAATTCCGGACGCCAACGACCATCTTCATCTTCGGTTTTTTGCAAGGCAATGCAATCCACCGGACAAGCAGCGGCACATAAGTTACAGGCCACACAACGTTCATCCCCATCAGGATCACGGGTTAATACAATACGCCCACGATAGCGAGGGGCCAGATAAGGCTTTTGCTCAGGATATTCACGGGTATCGGTGCGATCAAACAGATGCAAAAATACTCGCCACAAGGTAACAATCTGACTCCACATCGCTATTTACCTCCCCAAAGCACCACCGCCGCGGTAATGACTAAATTAAGCAGAGCCAGCGGCAGCATCCACTTCCAGCCAAATTGCAACAGTTGATCAAAACGGGGACGAGGCAATGCTGCGCGCAATAAAATAAAGAAGCAGATGAGCAATAAGGTTTTGATGATGAACCAGACAATTGGCGGCAACCAGGGTCCTAGCCAACCACCTAAAAACAAGGTAGTGATCATCATCGAAATCAGCATCATGCCCAGATATTCACCGAGGAAAAATAACGCGAATTTAATCCCCGAATATTCAGTATGGAATCCGGCCGTCAGTTCAGTTTCCGCTTCCGGTAAGTCAAACGGCAACCGATGGCTTTCGGCGATACCGGCAATCATAAAAATGACAAAACCGACAAACTGCGGCACCACATACCACAGACCGGTTTGGGCATGCACAATCGCAGACAGGTTAAAACTGCCACTGAGCATCACCACACCTAACAAGGACACTCCCATAAACACTTCATAACTGATAGTTTGAGCCGCAGCACGCATGCCGCCGAGCATGGCGTATTTGTTATTCGACGACCAGCCCGCCAAAATCACCGAATACACCGCCATCGAGGTCATCGCCAGAAAAAACAGCACGCCGATATTAGTATCTGACACCACTAAATCTGGCGTCATCGGCACCACCGCAAAACTCATTAAAATCGACACCGCACCAATTAGTGGCGCCAATACAAACACGGGTTTATCGGCAAATGGCGGGATCCAGTCATGTTTAAACAAAATTTTGATTAAGTCCGCGAGCGACTGCAAAATACCGAAAGGCCCAACCCGATTGGGGCCGTAGCGTTGTTGCCAGAAACCCAATAAACGTCGTTCAAACCAAACCAGCATCGCAGCGATAGGAATAAGAATCGCCACCATCAGGGTAATCATGATCAGCAAGTCCACATTTTGCATTATCATCTCGAGCAACGAGTTCAGCATTAGACTATCCCCTCAATAAATTGAATCGGAATGGTCTGATCTTGTGCCATCAATCGTGACTTTAATGCCGCTTTTTGCGCCTGTTGCTGTTGGCGCTGATCAGCTAAACGTTTTTTATGGGCAGTCACTTTTTGGCTACTGGCCGGAATAAGTACCTCGCATTCGGTTAAATTAAAGGGTTGATCGGCAGGTACATAAACCAACGCACAATTGGCTGGTACCTTGTCGCTAATGCTCACCTGCAGTAAGGTTTTATCATCATCACAACTGACCCATTGCTCATTTTTAAGCTCCACCTCGTCGGCCTGTTTAGGCGATATGATGATTTGTGCCTGTGGTGTCAGCTGCTGAATTGGTAGCGCCTGCAAACTCAAACTATCGCTGCCAAATACTTTTAACAGTGGTAGTAATTTCCAGTTGGCTTTGCTTAGTGACGACCAACTTGCCTGCCACTTGAACCAGTAACTTTCACTGTGTTGATTGACACAGAATACGCCTTGCTGCGCTGGTAACTCGGGCCCCCGATATTCATCACGAAACTTGTGATTAGACTGATTGGAATTCCAACCTGGTGACCAGCTATAGGCCATTGGGATAGTATTCTGCGCTGGGTTTATTTCCTCTGCGGATATTTTTTCTCCCGACACACGTTCCCCGGGTAACAGCCCTTCCATACTATGTTTATAAGGTGCATTCAGTTCAACAAAGGGTTTGGGCTCATGCACTGTCTGGTTGGCTAACATCGCAGTACGACCACTATAACGAGGCGATTGCATGGCAATCTGTTGTTGAGCAATTTGTTGCCAGTGCGAATCAAAATGTAAATAGGTGGCGCTGATCAAACTACGTAACTGACTGAGATCCTTAATTTCACCTAACTGGTGGTCCTGCACTTTTGCCAGATTCACCAGCCACTGCCAAGCTGGTAAACAAGGGGCTGAAGGGCTACTGGCCGGCCACCACGATTGCACCAATCCCTGATAATTTAAGCTACTGCCACTCGATTCACTGAAACTGGCAAGAGGCAGATTAATTTCATTTTTTACCGGCTCAGATAATTGGCTTAATCGCAGTAATTGATTGGCATTTTTGCTCCATTCTGCAACTTGTTGCTGACGGACTGGAGAGGTGTGATCCAATACAATCAAATTTACATTTTTGGCTTCGATGCGACTAGCCAAATCAGTGGCATTGAGATGTGGCCCGTGAGTGAGCAATCCCAACCCCAGCGTATTGCCTTCCGGTGGCACAATACACATCATTGCCTGCGGATTATTGATTGCCTTACGAATATTCGCGGCAGCGGCTAAAATCGCACTATGATTGGCCGACCAACCACTGATAATCAGTGGCCGTTTGGCCTGTTTCAAGGTTTCTGCCAACTGTTCAATCCCCGTCTCGACTTTCTGCACTCGGGGTGTGGGGGCATGTTCATTAAGTAAATTGGCCAGCAGAAAACCCTGCTCGGCAATTTGTTTCTGATCACCCACAAAATGTAACGTGGCCTGTTCCGTTAAGGCATTATCACCATAGCCAAGTATCGCCAACGGCACTTTGTTGTGGGGTAATATCTGTCGCACTGCAGCATCCTGCCAGGTGGGAACACGCAGTTTTTGTGCCTGTTGTTTGGCCTTATTTAACAACGCCTGACGCACCGACAGGGCAATACGCGGCGCACTGTTATTAATATCTTCACCGACAATAACAATCGCGTCGGCTTGTTCAATTTGCGCCAGACTGGCCTGCGGCCATTGCTGTAAAATGGCCATATGCAGTGCCAGCAATTGTTCTTGTTGTGGATCAGACATGGCACAGAAATTTTCCGCTCCGACTAACTGCTGCAAAGCAAAATTGTCTTCCAGGCTCGCCTGGGTACTTCCTACCCCCAACCACTGGGCTTTATCTTTAAGGCGACTTTGTAACGTTGGGTCGGCCCAAGCAGTGTCCTGCCCATCCATACTGATGACGTGGCGGCGCTGTTCACTGTTGACAAAACCAAAGCCAAAACGGCCTCGGTCACACAAAAAATAGCCATTCAAATGATCGTTAAATCGGTTAGTGACACGGCGGATGGAACCGTAGCGTTCACTCAACGTAATATTGCATCCCACCGAACAATGCTGACACACCGATGGAGCTGCCTGAATATCCCATTTACGCGCGTAGTGATCGCCAAAGGGCTTGTCGGTAAACACCCCAGTGGGGCAAACCTCCACCAAATTCCCGGCAAATTCGCTTTCCAGCGTACCGTCGCACTGACGTCCAAAGTAGACATGATTTTTGGATGCCTGTGCCGCTAAATCCTTACCACCGGCATAATCTTTATAAAAGCGTTCGCACCGATAACAGGTAATACAACGGTTCATTTCATGTTTGATTAGCGGGCCTAAATCCTGATTAGGAAATGTGGTCTTTTTGCCTTTGTATTGGCGCGAATAGTGACCGCTCATCACCGTCATATCCTGTAAATGACATTCCCCCCCTTCTGCACATACCGGACAATCATGGGGATGATGAGTCATTTGTGCGGCAATCACTTCAGCCCGAAATTCCTTTTCAGCCGGTTTTTGCATACTCACGCGCATGCCCTCAGTAACGGACGTCATACAGGCGACAATCATCCGTCCACGACTGTCATTTTCGTCCTGATACTGAGTCATGGCACACAATCGACAGGCTCCTACCGAGCCCATAGCCGGATGCCAACAAAAATAAGGCAGATCTTTTTTTAGCGACAAACAGGCCTGTAACAGATTTTGCCCTTCTGCCACCTCGTATTGCTGATTATCAATAAATATCTTGGTCATCATTTAATGTCCGTAAGGACAGCCCTTGTGATCAATATGCTGCTGAAATTCATCAGCGAAATATTTCATGCCACTACGCAACGGCTCCACTGCCCCCGGAGCCAGTGCGCAGAAGGTTTTTCCAATCCACATAAAACCGCACAGTTTTTGTAATTCATCAATATCGTCTTGAGAACCTTGACCGCTTTCAATTCGACTGAGTATTTCCACCGCCCAAGGCAAACCATCGCGGCAGGGTGTGCACCAACCACAAGATTCTTGAGCGAAAAATTGCATTAAATTCAAAATCATGCCCACTGGACAGTGGTGATCATCCAACGCAATAATTCCACCCGTGCCTAAACGACTCCCGGCCTTGGCAATCACGTCGTATTCCATTTTCAAATCCAAATGTTCCGGCAGCAGAAAATCGGTCGATGCGCCACCGGGTAACCAGCCTTTCAGTTTTAATCCATCCTGCATGCCTCCGCCCAAATCAAAGATTTGTTGTGCGGTAGCACCCATAGGCAGTTCCCATAAACCAGCCTGTTTTACCCGACCGCTGATACCGTAAATTTTGGTTCCCTTATCCGGACTGTCGGCGAGTTCGGTGTACCATTTGGCGCCGTTTTTCAAAATACACGGCAAGTTGCACAGCGTTTCGCAATTATTGACGATGGTGGGCCGCCCAAATAATCCCACCACCTGCGGAAATGGGGGTTTAGCCCGAGGATTGGCACGCTTGCCTTCCAGCGCATTAATTAATGCTGTTTCCTCACCACAAATATAGCGCCCTGCGCTGGTATGAAGATGTATCGTAAGTGAATAGTTACTTCCTTTAATGTTTTTTCCTAACAGTTTAGCCTTAGTCGCCTCATCAATGGCCTGCTGTAAACGCTTGGCACAAAGTCGATATTCACCACGCAAGAAGATAAACGCTACATTGGCACCGATGGCATAAGCCGCGATCATCATGCCTTCAATCAGCAGATGCGGCGCGCCTTCCATCAACATGCGATCCTTAAAGGTACCCGGCTCCATTTCATCCGCATTACATACCAGATATTTCTGTTCTGGTGCGTCATCGCCCATAGGTACAAAGCTCCATTTAGTACCGGTTTGAAATCCAGCACCACCACGACCTTTTAACTCTGAGTCAGTGACTTGTTGTTGCACCTCTTTCGCAGTCATGGCCAACGCATTAGTAAAACCCTGATAGCCGCCCGTGTTTTGGTAAGCAGCCAAATCCTGTGGATTAACTCTGTCCAGGTATTGCGTTAGGGGTTTATGCACATTTGACATTTATGCCTTTCCCCCTGATTTAGCGGTTTTAACGCCGATGTCAGCCAATAATTGATCGATTGATTCAATGGTCAGATTTTCCACCAAGTCACCGTTATGCATTAACGCCGGCGCTTTATCACAACAACCGAGACAGACATTAGTTAATAGCGTCACTTTGCCATCCGCGCTGGTTTGGCCAAATTCGATGCCAAGTTGCTGTTTAAGATGGGCGCCAATCAATGGAAAATCGTGCAGCCAACAGCTAATACTGTCGCACAAATGAATAATATGCTCGCCCACCGGCTGGCGGTAAATATGGTTATAAAAAGTCGCGACCCCTTCCAGTTGCACGACTGGCATTTGCAATAAATCAGCAATCGCATACAAACATTCATCGCTGATCCAGCGCCGCTCACGCTGTACAATCTGCATTGCATCAATACCGGCGGCGGCACGCTCTTCATACAATGCACATTCATGCTCAATAGCATCAATTTCGGTCTTGCTGAGTACCGTACGGTAATCAATCTGCTGAATCACAATAGGATCGGTTAAGCTGAAATCACTCATCGGTCTACATCCGCCATCACAAAATCAATACTGCCAATAGTGGCAATCAAATCAGCAATCATCTGCCCTCTGGCCATTACCGGAATCATTTGCAGATGAGGGAAAGACGGCGTGCGTATTCGAGTACGGTAACTCATGGTGCTGTGATCACTGGTAATGTAATAGGCATTGCTGCCTTTAGTGGCTTCCACTTCCATCATCACTTCACCTGCCGGCATAACAGGTCCCCAGCTCATACTTAAAAAATGCGGGATTAAACTGTCGATATCCGTCATGGTGCGATCTTTACGTGGTGGTGTGGTCAACGGATGTTCAGCTTTATAATCACCGGCGGGCATATTTTGTACGCATTGACGAATTATCCGCATACTCTGGCGAATTTCTTCCACCCGCACGGCACAACGGTCATAACAATCGCCGTTATTGCCTAACGGCACTTCAAATTCAAAATTGTCATAACCGCTATAGGGGCGTTTTTTACGCAGATCAAAATCCAATCCGGTGGCTCGCAAACCGGCCCCTGTCACTCCCCAATCAATGGCTGTCTCGGTGTCATAGGCGCCAATACCAATAGTTCGCGCCTTAAGAATGCTATTATTCATCACCATTTTGTCGTAGTCGGCCATGCGTTTGGGCATATAGTCGAGCCATTCGGTGATCATTTTGTCCCAACCATTTGGTAAATCACTGGCGGTACCACCAATCCGGAACCAGCTTGGATGCATACGCGCACCGGTAATCGCTTCAACGATGCCAAATAATTTTTCCCGATCGACAAACATATAAAAAATCGGTGATAGCGCACCGATATCCTGAGCAAACGTGCCGTAAAACAACAAATGACTAAGAATGCGAAAAATTTCCGCCATCATGACCCGAATCACTTTGGCTCGCTCCGGCACAGCAATACCCGCCAATTTTTCCAGCGCCATCACATAAGGCAGGTTATTCATTACCCCACCCAGATAATCTATTCGGTCAGTGTAGGGAATGTAGGAGTGCCAACTCTGACGTTCAGCCATTTTCTCCGCGCCCCGGTGGTGGTAGCCAATATCCGGAATCGCATCAATAATTTCTTCTCCATCCAGTTGCAACATGATGCGGAAAACACCATGCACACTAGGATGGTTAGGACCTAAATTCAGCCACATAAATTCATCAGGGTTGCCTTGAGGTTTCAGTCCCCACGCTTCGGGTTTGAATTTAAGTGCTTCTTGTTCCACATCACGAATATCATCCGGCAGGCTAAATTTGCCCATTTCGGTGGCTCGGGCCGGATGCTTTTTGAGTAACGGGTGACCTTGCCACGTCGTAGGCATCATAATTCGGCGCAGACAGGGATGGCCCTTAAAATCAATACCAAACAGATCCCAGACTTCCCTTTCATACCAGTTCGCATTCGGCCAGATATGACTGATACTAGGTGCCACTTTATGACTGATTGGCAACGGCACTTTAATCCGAACATCCTGATTGCGCTGGTAGGAACGAAATACATACACCAAGGTAAACTCACGGCGCTGCTCCAAAAAGCAATGCTGCCGATGGGTTTCATCCAGAGCGGTTAAATCGAACAAAAAATCGAAGGGTTTAGCCAGTTTACGACGCAAAATATCGCACAACTCAAGTAAATGCTGAGGTTCTACCCATATCGTCTGTACTTGATCAGCAGTGGTTTCAACCAGCAAATCCGCTTCCAACAGTGGTTGGATTTCACTGTGCAGCATGGATTTAACGGAGTCGCTTTGAATGGATTCAGCCACCGGCATACTCAGATCCTGTCCGGTGGGGTTAAATCGCGGGTTTTCATCCGTTCGGCATGTTTAATATCCCGCTGACTGGGTTTGGCAATTTGCGTCACTCCTTGTTCACCCACCACCCAACTCAGTGGCCGCTGTTCTTTGCCAATAGAGTCGCGTAACAATAACAAACCTTCCATCAGGGCTTCAGGGCGCGGTGGACAACCCGGTACATACACATCTACCGGTAAAAATTTATCGACCCCTTGCACCACCGAGTAAATATCGTACATGCCACCCGAGTTCGCACAAGAGCCCATAGATATAACCCATTTGGGCTCTAGCAACTGATCATAAAGATGCTTAACTACCGGAGCCATTTTGCGAAATACCGTGCCAGAAATCACAATCAAATCGGCTTCACGAGGTGTCGCACGGATCACCTCCGCGCCAAACCGGGCAATATCATGACGAGCGGTAAAGCTGGTCGCCATTTCCACGTAACAGCAAGATAAACCAAAATTAAATGGCCAAATGGAGTTTTTACGCCCCCAGTTGATCATGTTATTCAAACTACTAAACAACACATTACGTTTTACTTCTTGCCTTATTTGCGGATCATCAACGGCGATCTGCTCAGAAGACTGATGCACCACCACATTGGGATCGCTTAGATTCCAGTCCATTATTTCTTCCTCATTGAAGAATGATTGGCAATGTGGCGATTAACCACAGATAACGCCCCAACGCGCCATAAATACAACAAGCCAACCAGTAAAATCAGAATAAATACTAGTGCCTCAATAAATCCGGCTAAACCGACTTGCTCAACTGAAATCGCCCAAGCAAATAAAAATAGCGTTTCCAAATCAAATATGACGAAAAAGATAGCGTATAAAAAAAAGTGACTGCCAAACTTAATCCGTGCACTACCAAGTGACAAAATGCCGGACTCGTAAGGTAAATTAGTCGAATGACCTGCGGTACGTGGGCCCAAAATAGCGGAAACCAGCATTACGCCCATTAGCAGTAATACGGTAAAAGAAAAATACAACAGAATCGGCCATAACTCGGCCAGCGCTAGCCCCATAAAAAATCAAATTCCCACATTGGTTTATGATTTTCCGGTCATTTATGCCGGAATTAAAAAGCTTGTTTTGTTGTTGCGAACAATCAGAAACGTTCTGGTTAAAGTTTGTACAGATTTTAACTTTCGTCAAATTTGTTAATGAAATTATTAGCTTACAGAGGGGTGGAATGTATTAACAAACCAGCAATAACAAGGGGGGAGATGGATAAAAAGAATTTTTGCAAGATTAGATTATTAACTTTGAATTAACATTTAAGGGGGGATAAATAATAGTCTCCCGGTCAATCTACTTTTGGATTATTGGCTTAGGGTTGACAGGAATAGCCAGATTTTTCATCCATTTTCGACTACTAATACGCTTATGTACCGGAATAAACTTGGCAAAATCTTCCACAAACATTAAGGCGTAAATTACCAGAAACGGAACCTCTAAATAAAAAATGGCAAAGGCATAACAAGGAATGCCAATGAACCACATTACAATGGTGTCGGTAACCAGCACAAAATGAATATCTCCCCCCGCCCTAAGCACTCCAAGAATACGTACCATATTGATCACTTTAACCCACACAATACAAGCAAAGAGACCCAATGTTTCAAACAGTAAACCACTGGTTAACGGATCGAGTTGGTCAAATTGGCTAACTACCCAGGGTCTTAAAAACCACAGCAAAATGCCCAGTACAATCACCAATGTTATGGTTAGCTGAATAAACAACCGTTGCAATTGCCAGGCACCTTGATTACCACCGGCACCAAGCGAGCGACCAATCATTACCGTCGAAGCATTAGATAATCCCACAAATAAAGCAAAAAACAGGCTTTCTATCGGTACAATTGCGCCCATTACAGCTAGCGCTTCAGTTCCTGCAAAACCGGTGAGTACATGATATGTGGCATTGCCAACGCCCCACACCAGATGGTTGATCACTAATGGAGCAGAAAAATGTATAAACTTTTTAAACGCGGCTTTATCTCTGATCGCCAAAAAATGCGGCAAATTTAACGCGAAACCATGTTTCTTTGCATACAACCACACTAAGATTCCGGTTAGCTGCAATAGTCTTGATAATAAGGTCGCCCAGGCGGCTCCTGCGACTCCCAACTCTGGAAAACCCCAATGGCCGAAGATCAGGGCAAAATTCAAAATCACATTGATTATTGCCGAAAACGCGCCCATCGCTAACGGCAAAGCGGTATTGCCCATTGATCGCAAAGCAGACTCGTATATCACAATCAATTGTGTGAGCAGCAAGGCAAGGGCGGTGATTTGTAAATACTCAGCGGCCAGCGCGACTACCTGTGGATCGGGATTAATCAGCGCCAGTAGAAAATCACTTCCGTAAGCAAACAATAGTATGAAGGGGAGCATCACCACGCTACCTAGCACCAGCGCGAGCGCCAAGGTTTTTTGACTGGCCGACACATTTTTTGCGCCAGAATATTGCGCGATAAGAATGCCACAACCGGCACCCAGACCATTCATCAACACTAATAACAAGAAATGCAATTTTGCCGCTAATCCCACCGCAGCAACGGCAACCGAACCGAGTTCACTTACCATCAACACATCGGCCATGCCCAGAAAGGATTGCAGCATCATCTGGACTGCAACCGGCACAGCTAAGGCGACAATACTCCACCACAAGGCAGAGCTGCCCCACTGAGATGGAGTTAAATGACGTTGAGACATGTTGTGATGATTCGCCAAGACATTAAACAATAATGTTGATAACTATCTCCGATTAATTATGCAAAGCGTCAGGTAAATCCCGTCGAACAGCAAAAAAATCATTATGGATCTTCTTATACAAAATAATTGAGGCCAATATTAACGTTAGTGCATTAGCCGCAATCACAGCGACATCACCACGCAATATACCGTACCCCAACCATAGTGACACACCCACTGTAAATACGATGTACATAGTCAAAGAGAGTGACGAAGTATCGCCAGTTTTAATGACCATCAACACTTGTGGTGCAAAAGAAAACGTTGTGCAAAACGCTGCAATAAACCCTATAGAATCAATTAAGCCCATCATAATTCCCAACAACCAAAAACATGCTCAAATTATAGCCATATAAAGTACTATCCTCTATGTTCCAACCTTGCATTTACATGTTATAAACTATCATTATTGTTATTAATCTGTTACTGGAGTGATTTGATGGCATCAGCAAAAATCTGGGAAAACATATTGGAATTAGGCCCGGATTGTCATGAACGATTTCTGGTGCAAGACAATGTGTCTTTACTCGCCTCGTTAGAAATTGGCTTTGCCGGTATTTCCACTTTGCGGGGTCGTTATCAAGTGGGAAGACGTGTACCGGATTACCACACCTTGTTATTTACCATTGAAGGACAAGGAAAGTTACACTGCCCCGCCGGACAACAGAAAATAGAACCCAATACCCTTACTTTGCTTCCTGTAGGACAACCCTTTCTATTTGAGCTGGACGCCGATGTGTGGAAAACCGCCTGGTTTTGTTTGGATGACGGACAACTTTGGGAGCATTTACGGCATAGAAAAGCGTCCGTGTTATATTGTGAAAGTGCCCAGGCGATTTACCACTTATTGTGTCATCTGTATTACGAAAACCGTGCCGAAATGCAGTCCGGTTCTATTACCCAGATCCAACAGTATTTGCATTTGAATATTGGTAAAAACACCTTGATACAGCATGAATCTCCAGCCCAAACGCGACGGCTGGAAAACTTGTTTCAACATATTCAGCAGCAGTTGCACTTTCCTTGGACAGTTGAAGAAATGGCCGCCCAGATCCATTACTCGGCGCCCCATTTACATCGACTATGCCAAAAAACCTACCAACAAAGCCCGTTACAGCACCTAATCCATTTGCGCATGGAACGAGCCAGGCATCTACTCACAGAAACTAACTGGTCACTAGCACAAATAGCCAATTCCGTCGGCTATCAGGACGTATTCAATTTTTCAAACCGATTCAAAAAATCGGTGGGTGTCGCGCCAAGTCGTTACCGTAATCAACAAAGCAGTAAGTTATCCTGAAATAGATCTAAACAGCGTTGTGGCTCTGCGGTTAAACTCGGCTAAACAGCTGTTTTATGGCGTTTTTTTGTACTAAGCTGTTTTTTTAATCGGTTTAAGCGCACTCCCTATGTTATTACGTTCCGTTATTAAGCAAGTGCAACAACAAAACTGGATCGCTATCCTGATTGACTTTTTGATTGTGGTTGTAGGAGTTTTTGTTGGTCTGCAAGTCACCAACTGGAATGAAGCCCGCATTGAAGAACAGCAATCTGAGGTATTTAGTCAACGTTTAACCCATGATCTACTTGAAGAAGCCTGGAATTATCAGTTTTTAATTGAATACTACGGTGATGTGCTGGATAACGCGAATCGGGCGGTAGCGGTTCTCGAAGGCCGAGTTGAAATGAGCGATGAAACCCTGTTAATTGCCGCTTATCGAGCCACTCAATACAGTTTGGATACCCGTATGCGCTCTACCTACGATGAACTTACCGCTACCGGCAAACTGGATTTAATCAAAAGTCCCTTGCTGCGCGATACTGCCATGCGTATTTATAACTTCTCACTATTTGAAACCATCCGCAGTGCAGGTGAAAACTCGGCATATCGCCAAACATTCAGAATGTTGATACCAATACAATTGCAAGAAAGATTACTCAAACAATGCGGTGACCACTTTGTTGAGATACTCGACTATCAGCATATAGTTGATTCGCTGGATTATGATTGCCAACTACATCTGCCTACAGATCAAATATCAACAGCGGCAGATCTACTAAGGTCTAATAAACAGATTGTCGGCGCCTTGCGTTTGCGCTATTCACAATTGCAATCTAACGTAGCCAGTTTGACTATCTATTACCCCGAGATACGTGAAGGATTACGTAAAATCGTCGACCAGCAAGATTGACCCGCCCAACGGATAATTTTGTCTCGCTATTTTTCACCCAATTTAATCCAAAACAGCTAGAATAGCGGTTTCATTCAACACCTGATTTTTACAAGGACCCCTATGCCCTGGTTACAACTTAAAATAATGTCCAATCCCGAACAGGCAGAATCAGTAGGCGATATGCTAACGGGTAATGGGGCCATGGCCGTCACGTTTTTAGACGCCAAAGATAGCCCGCAATATGAACCGAAGCCCGGTGAAATCATGTTGTGGCCAGAAACCTGGGTAATGGGTCTATTTGAAGCCAAACAGGACATGCAGCGGGTAATCCGGAATTTGTCTCAGAGTAAAATTCTTGGCACTGATTTCGAATATAGCTTGAACCCACTGGAAGACAAGGACTGGGAAAGGGAATGGATGGAAAATTTTCACCCGATGCAATTTGGTGAAAAGTTATGGATTTGTCCCAGTTGGCGTGACGTGCCGGATCCTGATGCCGTTAATGTTATGCTCGACCCGGGATTAGCGTTTGGCACTGGCACCCATGAAACCACCGCGTTATGTCTGCAATGGTTGGATAGTGTCGATTTAACTGACAAAACAGTAATCGATTTTGGCTGTGGCTCAGGCATTTTGGGTATTGCCGCACTCAAACTCGGAGCCAAACGAGTCATTGGTATCGATATAGATCCCCAGGCGTTATTAGCCAGTCAGGACAATGCTGATCGCAATGGTGTAGGCAATAAAATTGAATTGTACTTACCGGATGATGCCCCCAATATTCAAGGCGATATTGTGCTAGCCAATATTCTCGCTGCCACCTTAAAAGAGCTTAAAAGTATCATCAGCGCTACCTGCAAAACCTCTGGCTACTTGGTGATGTCGGGCATTCTGGATAATCAGGCGCAAGACATCCAGCAGTTGTATAGCAATGATTATGAAATGCAACCAATCGCCATCCAGGGTGAATGGGCAAGAGTGTCAGGATGTAAGCGCTAACTTAATAAATTACCGCAGTATATTAATATTTTGTTAATCAAATATTCGGCTGGGAACCTTTTTAAATATAGGCTGCCTTAAAATGCGGCTAAATATTTGTACACAGAGCACTAATTTTAAAATGGTTTTATTTTGTCAATAGCAAAAAGGCAAAAAAACATGGTAATTGTTTAAAAACTAGCCTTTTCAACACTCAAAAAAAACCGTAAACTTGCCCCCCTTTTTGACAGGCTGTGCGTTTTTTGAGCTATCCGGCATTACAAATTGGCCCCTATAAGCTGTCCAATAATATTCTGCTGGCACCCATGGCAGGTATTACCGACAGGCCTTTTCGACAATTGTGTTCGAGATTGGGCGCTGGATTAGTGGTATCAGAAATGTTGTCTTCTAATCCCAAGGTTTGGAATTCGGCTAAATCTCGGCAACGGATGAATCACGACGGTGAGTCAGGTATTCGTTCAGTGCAAATAGCCGGTGCCGACCCGGAATTAATGGCCGACGCAGCCAAGCATAACGTCAAAAATGGTGCCCAGATTGTGGATATCAATATGGGCTGTCCGGCAAAGAAAGTGAATAAGAAATTAGCGGGTTCTGCGCTATTGCAATATCCGGCCTTGGTTGAAGAAATCATTCAATCAGTCGTCGCCGCAGTAGACGTCCCGGTCACGTTAAAAATTCGTACCGGCTGGGATACAGAAAATCGCAATGGTGTTGAAATTGCCCAAATCGCCCAACGTAATGGCATTCAGTCTTTAGCGGTGCATGGTCGCACTAAGGCCTGTATGTATCGAGGCGAGGCAGAGTACTGCACGATCAAGGCGATAAAACAGTCGGTTGATATTCCGGTGGTTGCCAACGGTGATATTAATACGGCTGAAAAAGCCAAACAGGTACTGGAATATACCGGTGCCGATGCAGTAATGATTGGTCGCGGAGCACAGGGTCGCCCCTGGATATTTCGCGAAATTAATCATTATCTGCAAACAGGTGAATTTTTACCTGCCCCAGACAAGGACGAAGTGAGGGATATTTTGCTGGAGCATATTCAAAATGTGCATCAGTTTTATGGCACTCATCTGGGACCCAGAATAGCTCGCAAGCATGTGGGCTGGTATTTGGCCGATCAGGAAGATAATCGCCAATATCAAAGGTTCTTTAATGGACTGGAAGAAGCTGAAGCGCAGATTGAAGCGTTACAGCAGTTTTTTGAAAAGTTAGCCAATTAACTTAGCGTGGATTGGCTTTTGATGTACTTACTAACCAAAGAGCAAGATCGATATGTTTGAACAAACTACAAGTTCACCTTTTACTACTATTATCACTACTCCGTCTCAAACTCAGGCACAAAAGCCGTTACGTGAGTCTGTCAAACAAGCCGTTAATAAATATTTAAAGCAATTAGACAATAACAACATCGAAAACTTATATGAGTTGGTATTGGCTGAAATTGAAGCGCCATTATTGGAAGAAGTCATGACCCACACTCGTGGCAATCAGACTCGCGCTTCGATCATGATGGGTATCAACCGCGGAACCTTGCGTAAGAAATTAAAACAATACGGAATGAGCTAAGCTTATTTGTATAAAACATTTTAAAGAGCACCTGATGGTGCTCTTTACTTTTGTGGGCAGCTAACTGTCCTGATTAACTGTTTATAATATTCCCGATAAGGATTTGCACAACATGGCAAACGCAACACCTGTTCGTCGCGCACTGTTAAGTGTTTCTGATAAGACTGGCATCGTCGAATTCGCCCAAGCTTTAGCCGCGATGGACGTAGAACTGTTATCCACGGGTGGTACCGCAAAACTACTCGCTGACAATGGCATTAACGTAACTGAAGTGTCTGACTACACCGGTCACCCTGAAATTATGGATGGTCGAGTCAAAACATTACATCCTAAAATTCATGGTGGCATTTTGGCTCGTCGTGATCAGGATGAGCAAGTCATGGCCGATAACCAGATTAATCCTATCGATATGGTAGTCGTCAATCTTTATCCTTTTGCCGCCACTGTCGCCAATGATGACTGCACATTAGAAGACGCCATTGAAAATATCGATATTGGTGGCCCGACAATGGTGCGTGCGGCAGCTAAAAACCATAAAGATGTGACCATTATTGTTAATGCCAAAGACTATGGTCGTGTATTGGAAGAAATGAATAACAACAATGGTGTCGTCGCTGATGCCACTCGTTTTGATTTAGCCATTGCTGCTTTTGAACACACCGCTCAGTATGACGGAATGATCGCCAACTATTTCGGTGCCATGATCGATTCAGTTGACTGCGAAGACGATTGCGGACATGAACACAGCCAATTCCCACGTACTTACAATATGCAGTTCAGCAAAAAGCAGGATTTACGCTATGGTGAAAACAGCCATCAGTCCGCTGCTTTTTACGTTGAAAATGCGATTCAGGAAGCCTCTGTGGCGACGGCTGAACAGTTACAGGGTAAAGAATTATCCTATAACAATATCGCTGATACCGATGCGGCACTGGAATGTGTGAAAGAGTTTGCCGAACCGGCCTGTGTCATCGTTAAGCACGCTAATCCCTGTGGTGTGGCGTTGGGCGATGATATTCTTAGCGCCTATAACCGGGCTTATCAAACCGATCCTACATCCGCTTTTGGCGGCATTATCGCCTTTAACCGTGAATTGGATGCAGCGACCGCACAAGCGATAATTGATCGCCAATTCGTTGAGGTTATTATTGCCCCATCAATTGCAAGTGATGCAGCTGAGGTGTTATCTGCCAAACAAAATGTTCGGGTTCTGGCCTGTGGCGACTGGCAAGGGCAATTAACTGACGAATTCGATATTAAACGGGTTAACGGCGGACTGTTAGTTCAAGAACGTGACTTTGGCATGGTTGAATTGGATGACCTTAAAGTCGTCACTAAGGTACAGCCTACCGAACAGCAGTTGAAAGACTTACTATTCACTTGGAAAGTGGCTAAATACGTCAAGTCTAACGCTATTGTTTATTGCAAAGACAGCATGACTATCGGTGTCGGAGCAGGTCAAATGAGCCGTGTTTATTCAGCCAAAATTGCCGGCATAAAAGCGGCCGATGAAAACCTTGAAGTCGCCGGTTCGGTGATGGCATCTGATGCCTTCTTTCCGTTCCGTGATGGTATCGATGCCGCAGCAGCAGCCGGGATTTCGGCAGTTATTCAGCCTGGTGGTTCAATGCGTGATCAGGAAGTCATTGATGCAGCGGATGAGCATGGTATCGCGATGGTGTTTACCGGTATGCGTCATTTCCGCCACTAATTTTTAATTTCAGATCGAGTTGGCAGGGCTTATTGATACTTATCAATTCCGCGCTGCCGCCTCGACCTTGCAGCACAATTCACATTGTTGAATTAAATAAACGTTTTTTAGATTTCTGTAGGTCGGGCGTTAGTCCGTCAATATTAAAAATATAAAGGTTAGCAAAATGAACATTCTAATCATCGGCGCGGGTGGTCGTGAACATGCGTTAGGCTGGAAAGCCGCTCAATCTCCGTTAGTGGAGCAGGTTTTTATCGCACCGGGTAATGCCGGTACGGAATTAGAGCCTAAATTGCAAAATGTCGATCTCCAGGTAGAAGATATTGCCGGTTTAGTCGCCTTTGCCCAGCAACAACAGATCGGCTTAACAATAGTTGGCCCTGAAGTACCGCTGGTTTTAGGTGTCGTCGATGCTTTTCAGGCAGCGAACTTAAAGATTTTTGGTCCAACCCAAAGTGCCGCACAACTGGAAGGCTCTAAAGCATTTACTAAAGATTTTCTGGCCCGTCATAAGATCCCCACGGCTGAATATCAAAACTTCGTCGAAATCGATCCAGCCATTGCCTATGTGCGTGAAAAAGGCGCTCCAATAGTCATTAAGGCTGATGGTTTAGCCGCCGGTAAAGGCGTGATTGTAGCCATGACCCTAAGTGAAGCCGAAGAGGCCATTCGCGATATGTTAGCCGGCAATGCGTTTGGTGAAGCCGGTAGCCGTGTCGTCATTGAAGAATTCCTGGACGGTGAGGAAGCCAGCTTTATTGTCATGGTGGATGGTAAAAATGTACTGCCATTTGCCACTAGTCAAGACCATAAACGAGTGGGTAATGGCGATACCGGACCTAACACCGGCGGCATGGGCGCTTACTCCCCAGCCCCTGTTGTGACAGATGAAATCCATCAGCGCGCCTTACAAGAGGTTATTTATCCTACCGTAGAAGGCATGGCTGCAGAAGGTCACCCTTACACAGGTTTTCTATATGCAGGCTTAATGATCATGGCTGATGGCACCCCGAAGGTAATTGAATACAATTGCCGATTTGGTGATCCTGAAACCCAGCCTATTATGTTGCGTTTGCAATCCGACCTGGTGGAACTCTGTTTAGCGGCCATCGACGAAAAACTCGATCAAACTGAAATTGCCTTTGACCCGCGTGCGGCAGTCGGAGTGGTATTAGCAGCAGGTGGCTATCCTGGAAGTTACAACAAAGGTGATGTCATAAGCGGCTTGGCAGTAGAAGAATCTGCCGATGCTAAAGTGTTCCATGCTGGAACCAAGTTACAAAATGGTCTGGTTGCGACCAATGGTGGAAGAGTGCTGTGTGCTACAGCATTAGGTAATACCGTGACCGAAGCCCAGCAAAATGCCTATCAACTAACTAAACAAATTAGCTGGGATGGCATGTTCTATCGGGATGATATTGCCTGGCGAGCCATGGCACGCGAACAAAAATAACCTCCCCTTCAGCTCATTTCCGTCTGCTATCTGTTGCGGGCGGAAATGACGCGATTAAATTTGATCCAAATCAATTTCGCTTGAATCGTCCACTTGTTCCTCCCATAAAACCCGCCAAAATTGGATTTTTAGGAGAAACATTATGTGGCAACTTATTACTAACGATCCCGTGGTCTGGGGTTCATTATTAGGTTTAACCATCGTGATTGGTTTGTGCGGTTATTACGTCTATCTGTTTATACACAATATTGCCAAATCATCTTAGGGTCTGCTTATCTTGCCTATTCAGCTCCGCTGGCAGCTATTTGGTACTGGCAAGTTCACCTTGAGATAGCACAATCCAACCGTCAATGTAGATATTATCCGGGCGTCGTGCCGCATAAATAGACCCGGAGTCTAATAGTTGCTGGATTTTGGAACGAGTCAGTTCAAGACGATCTGCACGGTAATAATTGCGCTGCATAGCGGAATCGAATTGTGCATGTTGGCGTGGGGAAACCGGATTTGAATGGGCAATATTTCCCACTTTAAAGCGCACAGTATCATCATTAACAGCAATCACTTTCATGGGAATGTAGCGAAAGCGAAAATCAGAATGTTCATCGATTGCTAAATAATCCACGTAGAAAAAATCGTTCTTGCGGGGATGTTCGACAATGGTCTGGGTCAGATATTGATGTTGGGCGGAAATCAGATGAAACAGGGTGACAATAAAAAGAATGACAAAAATTTCAATATGTTCGAAAAGCCATTCAATAACAGAGCTAAAGCGATAAAAGCCACCTGCTCTAATAACACTGATTGCAGCCAAGTTATTCATTCCAAGTCCTTGAGAATTAATTGAAAATAAAGTGTATAAAGTTTAACCAGCTAACACAAATAAACCTTTTCTCGCGCGTGAATCGAATTAACATTCATTGTCGTTAACCAGTCATATGCCGATGCCCATAGTCACCGCTTAGTGCAAGGCGACCGTTTTCAAGCGTCTTAACCGCTGGTATTTGACACTCGATGGCACAATGATCTAATTTTACTGCCCGGTTACCTAACCAACAGATCGCCAGTAGGACACTTTTAATAAAATGGTGGTATGCTGGTGAACTTGCTCAACTTTATTATTGAAGCTTATGTCGATTAAACATCCTATTATTGCAATAACAGGCTCTTCTGGTGCCGGTACGACCACAACCACGAGCGCTATTCGTCATATTTTCCGTAATCTGGGTGTCAACTCTGCCGAAGTGGAAGGTGACAGTTTTCATCGGTTTACCCGCCCTGAAATGGACGTTGAAATACGTAAATCTCAGGAGCAAGGCAAGCACATCAGCTATTTTGGCCCTAAAGCCAATGACTTTGTGATGTTGGAAAAGCTGTTTGCTCAATATGGGGAAACGGGCAATGGACAATATCGTCGTTACCTCCATTCCTTTGATGATGCGGTACCTTTCAACCAAATGCCCGGTACCTTTACCCCTTGGCAACAACTGCCAGAAAAAACCGACTTGCTGTTTTATGAAGGACTGCACGGTGGTGTTGTTACCGATGAAGCCAATGTAGCTAAACATGTGGATTTACTGGTTGGCATGGTGCCGATTGTCAATCTGGAGTGGATCCAAAAAATCGTTCGAGACACTACCGATCGAGGTCACTCTCGCGAAGCAGTGATGAGTAGTATCGTGCGTGGTATGGATGATTACTTTCAATATATCACCCCGCAATTCTCTAAAACTCACGTTAACTTTCAGCGCGTTCCTACCGTAGACACCTCCAATCCATTTAGCGCCAGAGATATTCCATCTCATGATGAAAGCTTTGTAGTGGTACGTTTTCGCCGGGAAATGACCAATGTGGATTACCCCTATTTACTGCAAATGATCGACGGGGCATTTATGTCTCGGATTAATACACTGGTAGTACCGGGCGGTAAAATTGGCTTGGCAATGGAGTTAGTACTTACTCCATTGATTGA